>DHRG01000046.1 GCA_002408285.1 Peptococcaceae bacterium UBA5318
TCAAAATTTGAGATAGGAGGAAACAGGAATTTAACGTGTTTTTAGGGGTAGATTCCAGTTGTTATACAACATCCCTGGCGGTCACCGACTACAGGGGGAATATTTTACAGGATGAACGGAAGATTCTGCCCGTTCCTCCAGGACAACAAGGGTTGCAACAATCGCGGGCTTTTTTTTATCATACCCGTAATTATCCCGAACTAATGGAAAAGGTATTTTCGATTAGCAAAGGTTTGGAATTGCAAGGGGTAGCTGTCAGTAGTAAACCGCGGCCGCTGGAGGGTTCATATATGCCGGTTTTTACGGCGGGATTAGCGGTGGCTCGCAATATTGCAGCGCTTTTAGGGATTCCTCTCCTGGAAACGACGCATCAGGAGGGACATCTTGCGGCGGGGCTGTGGTCGGCGGGGGTCTTAGAATTGGAAAAATTTCTGGCCCTGCACCTATCCGGCGGAACTACCGAACTATTATTGGCAGAGCAGACGGAGAAAAAGCCGCTTCGCTTCTCGATTAAGGTTTTGGGGGAAGCATACGATATTTCCGCAGGTCAGTTGGTGGACCGGGTGGGTGTAGCTATGGGCTTGCCTTTTCCGGCGGGCCTTGCGCTGGAACGGCAGGCCCGGGAATGCGCCGCCGACGCGAAGGTGATTATACCTTCTTTTGTGAAAGGATACCGGATGAGTTTTTCCGGTGCGGAAACTCTGGCCAAGTCTTATCTGCAAAAGGGAATTGCCGCTGATAAAGTAGCCAGGGGGATTGAGCATTGTATCGCCGCCACCATTGAAAAGGTTACCCGCCGGGCGATAGAAGAAACTGGGATCAGGGATGTTTTGGCGGTAGGCGGAGTTGCGGCCAACGGCTATATCCGGCGGCGTCTTATCCGGGGTTTGGAGCACCGGGCGGTAGGGGGTAAAATCCATTTTCCTCAGGCGGAGTATTGCAGTGATAATGCGGTGGGAGTCAGTTTGATAGCCCGAAGTATTATTTTATAAACTTGATTCTTGGGTTCGGGCGGAGTTTTAACGCCGACTGAACCTTAGAAAGGGAATTTGTGCTATAAAGGGGAAGAAAAGATGCCTTGTCAAGTCGTAAATGGTAAAGAGATCGCCTTGCAATACCGCACTGAATTAAAACATGGCGTTGAGGTTTTGGGTCAGCGGGGAATCGTACCCCGCTTAACTGTGATACTGGTGGGTAATGATCCGGCTTCGCAGATCTATGTGGGCAACAAAGAAAGGGCCTGCCGGGAGATCGGTATTGCCTCTGAGGTTCTCAGGTTTCCGGAATCTTTTACGGAACAGGAGTTATTGGCGGTCGTTGCAAAGCTCAACAAGGCGGCGGATGTGCATGGGATCTTGGTACAACTGCCCCTGCCGGACCATATCAGGGAAGAAAGGATCATTCAGGCCATTCAACCGCAAAAAGATGTGGACGGCCTGCATCCTGAGAACATCGGGAACTTGCTGTCGGGTTATCCGCGGCTGGTCCCCTGCACGCCGCTTGGTTGTCTGCATTTACTCAAAAAAACAGGTTATCAGCCGGCCGGCAAAAACGCTGTCGTGGTGGGACGCAGTATTCTCGTAGGTAAATCTGTGGCGGCTTTATTGTTAAATGCGGATGCCACAGTAACGGTTTGTCATTCGCAGACCAAAAGCCTGGCGGAATTTACCCGCCAGGCGGATATACTGGTTGTGGCGGTGGGGCGGAAGGGCCTTATTACCGGAAGCATGATTAAACCGGGCGCTTTTGTCATGGACGTGGGGATGAATAGATTGCCGACGGGTAAATTAGCGGGTGACGTGGATTTTGCCTCGGCCTCCGAAGTGGCCGGGTGGTTAACGCCTGTGCCGGGAGGGGTGGGGCCGATGACGATTACGATGCTGTTGGCTAATACTTTAAAGGTTGCCGGTTATGAATAATAAGATTTATACAGTCAGTGAATTATCGGTCGCGCTTCAGAAATATTTAGACGATGCTCCGGCTTTCAGCGGGCTGTGGGTACGGGGAGAAATCTCCAATTTTAAGCAACACATGGCCGGACATTTGTATTTATCGCTGAAGGATAAAAACTGCAGCATCCGCGCGGTTATGTTCAGGAGCCGCGCAGCCGGCCTAAAATTTTTGCCTCAGGACGGGATGGAATGTCTGGTCCGCGGGTATGTGTCCCTCTATCCCAAAGATACGCAACTCCAATTGTATGTCGAGGAAATTATCCCGGCGGGAGCAGGGATCCAGTATTTAGCCCTGGAGGAATTGAAAAAGAAGCTGCAGGCAAAAGGGTATTTTGCCGCCGAGAGGAAACGTGCGCTTCCGTTTCTGCCCAGGGAGATAGGGGTGGTGTCCTCGCCTGTGGGTGCTGTTATAAAGGATATTCAGCAGGTGATCCAAAGACGCTATCCGGGAATGCCGATTGTGCTTTATCCCGCCGTTGTCCAGGGAGATAAGGCAGGGCGGACTCTGGTAGAGGGTCTTCAGGTTTTAGGGAAACGCGCCGGGACCGATGTGGTCATCCTGGCCCGCGGCGGAGGATCTGTAGAGGATCTCGCTGTTTTTAACACTGAAGAGGTAGCGGAAGCTGTTTTTGCCTGTCCCAAACCGGTGATTTCCGCCGTGGGGCATGAGGGCGACTATACGATTGCCGATCTGGTAGCGGACAGGCGGGCTGCGACCCCCTCGGTAGCGGCCGAACTGGCCGTGCCGGTAAAAGGCGAACTGCAACAACTGCTGGATAAAATGAGGGACCGTCTGCAGCAAGCTTTGGAAAGCCGCGTGGAACGTGAAAAGATACGGCTGGCCTTTTATGCGGAAGCAGGGGTCTTACGCCGGCCCCAACGGTGGATCAATGTCTTTTTTGAGGAATTGGTCAAAAAAGAAAGCGGTTTACAAAGGCTCTGGGAAGAGTTGCTGCAGGCGAAAACCCGGCAGTTGGAAACGGCGGCCGGAAAACTGCAAGCTCTAAGTCCACTGTCAACTCTGTCCAGGGGTTATTGCATTTGTACCGACAGCCAGGCGAGGATCATCACGGACAGCAGACGGGTAAAGGTCGATGAAAGATTGGATATTCGCCTGTCCACAGGCAGATTATCCTGCAATGTGGTCGGTAAGGAGGAAGAGTGATGGAACAGGTGTTCTCCTACGAAGAAAACATGCATAAGCTTGAGGAAATCATTCGCCGTCTTGAGCAAGGGGATTTGAGCCTGGAAGAAGGCTTGACTTGCTTTGAAACAGGCATTGCTTTGGTAAAAACTTGTCAGAAACAGTTGGAGCGCGTTTCCGACAAGCTTACAGTATTAACCGGGGAGGAATAAGAGATGGACCTCAAAGAATATTTAAAAAGGAAATCGCAGCAGGTGGACCAGGTTTTACAGGAACTGCTGCCGCTGCCCGAAGGTTATCCGGGTCTTATTCACGAGGCGATGAGTTACAGCGTTTTTGCCGGAGGGAAAAGACTGCGCCCTGTCTTATGTTTAGCCAGCGCCGAAGCTTTGGGAAAAGAGAGCCGGCCTTTATTGCCGGCGGCTTGTGCCTTGGAAATGATCCATACCTATTCTCTGATCCATGATGATTTGCCGGCGATGGACAATGACGACTACCGCCGGGGGAAATTGACGAACCATAAGGTATATGGAGAGGGAATGGCTGTTTTAGCGGGTGACGCCTTGCTGACGCTGGCTTTTGAGGTATTGTCCGACTATGGCGCCAGATGCGGGGAACCGCTGCGGGCGCTTCAGGTTATCCGGGAGGTAGCCCAAGCGGCGGGAACGCTCGGGATGATCGGCGGTCAGGCGGTAGACCTGAAGTCGGAGGGGAAGGCTATTGAAAAAGAAACTCTTACTTATATCCATACCCATAAGACGGGGGCTCTTTTTTTGGCTTCTTTGCGTGCGGGAGCCATCCTTTCCGGGGCGTCGGAGAAAGAGCTGCAGGCTGTATCCGGTTATGCCGGGCATTTTGGGTTGGCCTTTCAAATAACCGACGATCTTTTGGATATCGAAGGGGAAGAAGCGAAGCTGGGCAAGTCGGTGGGCAGCGACGTTAAAAATAATAAGGCGACTTATCCCGCTTTGTATGGGTTGGAACAATCCAGGATTTTAGCCCGCGAGGCTGTGGAAAAAGCCTTGCAAAGCTTACAGCCCCTGAAAGGGGATACCGAACCGCTCGTGATGCTGGCTCAATATTTGCTGGAGCGGGAGTCGTAAGAAGAAGACGAAGCAGATCAAACAGAAGTATTAACGGCGGTTAGCTATCGGATAAAAGCCAAGACTACAAGGCGGGTGTGGACAAGTGGGCTTATTAAATAAAATTAACGGGCCGCAAGACCTGAAAAAATTAAAGAGAAAAGATTTAACCAGCCTCGCGAAAGAAATACGTGCTTTTGTGCTGGAAACAGTCGCCAGGACAGGTGGGCATTTAGCGCCCAGCTTAGGGGTGGTTGAGTTGATTTTGGCGCTGGAATATGTTTTCGACTCTTCCCGGGACCGGATCGTCTATGATGTGGGGCATCAAACGTATGTCCATAAAATCCTGACCGGCAGAAGGGATATTTTCCCCACTCTGCGTCAGTATGGCGGGCTGTCCGGGTTCCCGAAAAGGGAAGAAAGCGTACACGATGCGTTTAATACCGGTCATAGCAGTACTTCGATCTCCGCGGCTCTTGGCTTTGCTTTAGCCAGAGAAAGGCTGGGGGAAGACTACCGGTCTGTTGCCGTGATCGGCGACGGCGCCATGACGGGCGGAGAGGCTTTCGAGGCTTTGAATCAGGCGGGTCATTTAGGTATCAATTTACTGGTGGTCTTAAATGATAATGAAATGTCCATTGCTCATAATGTAGGGGCGTTATCCTCGTATTTAAGCCGTTTACGCGCCGATCCTTTTTATACGAAACGCAAGAAGGAATTGGAGTCGATTATGAAACGGATCCCGTCCATCGGACCCAGTATGGTGAATGCGGTGGAGCGCCTTAAGGACAGCGTGAAGCATTTGTTCGTACCGGGTATGCTTTTTGAGGAATTGGGCTTTACTTATTTAGGACCGATCAATGGGCATAATATTCAGGAGTTGATCGAGGTTTTAAATAAAACCTCCGGTATGCAGGGACCGATCCTCTTGCACGTTTTGACGCAAAAAGGGAAAGGTTATCCGCCGGCTGAGCAAAACCCCGACGTGTTTCATGGGGTGGGCGCGTTTAACTTGCAGACGGGGCAGGTGCTCAAGACCCCCGGACCTCCCACGTATACCGGTATTTTCAGTGATACTATTGTGGAACTGGCCGCCGGGAATAATAAGATCGTAGCTATTTCAGCGGCCATGACGGGAGGAACGGGATTAAGTCAATTCGCTAAAAAATATCCCGAGCGTTTTTTTGATGTCGGGATCGCGGAACAAAATGCCGTAACGATGGCAGCGGCTATGGCTTTGCAGGGGTTACGACCTGTTGTGGCGCTGTATTCCACTTTTCTCCAGCGGGCCTATGATCAGGCTGTCCTGGATGTCTGCCTGCAGCAAGCGCCGGTGGTTTTCGCCGTTGACAGATCCGGTATTGTGGGGGAGGACGGACCTACCCATCAGGGCGCTTTCGACATATCTTTCCTGCGCCATATTCCGGGGATGTCGATCATGGCGCCCAAGGATGAAGAGGAATTACGCCACATGCTGTATACGGCCTTTTTGCACAGCGTTCCGGTAGCTATCCGCTATCCGCGAGGCCGTGGTATTGGGGTTGAGCTTACTGCGGGATATCAAGAACTGCCTTGGGGCAAGGGAGAGGTTATCGCCCGCGGTAAGGATGTTTTGCTTCTGGCCGTGGGGGCGATGGTTTATCCGGCTTTGTCGGTGCGTAAAATCCTCGAAGACTGTGGGGTGAGCAGTTCCGTTGTGAACGCCCGCTTTGTTAAGCCGCTGGATGAGGAGCTGATCCTGAGCGCTGTACGGAAGCATTCCTGTATTGTAACTTTAGAAGAAAATGTTCTGGCGGGCGGGTTTGGCAGCGCAGTCCTGGAGCTTTTAGCCGCTCGCGGGATCGTTCATAAAACGCTGAATATCGGCTTGCCGGATCAATTCATCATCCAGGGGAAGCCGGATACTGTCAAAGAAACGCTGGGTTTAACCCCAGCCAAGATGGCTGAAAAAATAGTTTTCCACTTTTGCCTTGAAGGCAAGGCGAAGAATAAAGCAAACTAAGCTCGCCGATCAGCAAAGGGGATAGGGCCGGGAACATGGGAAAAGAAAGATTAGATCAAAGCTTAGTCAACCGGGGACTTGCCGCCAGCCGTGAAAAGGGGAAAGCCCTGATCATGGCGGGAAGGGTTTTTGTCAATAAGGTAAAGATCGATAAACCCGGGACAACCGTACGTACGGAAGATGAGGTTTTCGTAAAAGGACAGGCCGTACCTTTTGTCAGCAGGGGCGGGCTCAAGCTGGAAAAGGCTTGGCAAGTATTCCAACTGGAGCTGGCCGGGAAGGTTGTCATGGACGTGGGAGCTTCCACCGGAGGCTTTACAGACTGCGCCTTACAAAAAGGCGCAGTCCGGGTGTATGCCGTGGATGTGGGCTATGGACAGTTGGACTGGTCGCTGCGCCAGGATCCCCGGGTGATTTGCCTGGAGCGGACAAACGCCCGTTACTTGACGGCGGAAGAGATCCCGGAACCTCTTGATTTTATTACGGTCGATGTGGCGTTTATTTCTCTGGCGAAGATACTTCCGGCCATCCTGCCTTTTTTGAAGGGGGGCGGGGAAATCTTGGCGCTAATCAAACCACAGTTTGAGGCGGGACGGGAAAAGGTGGGCAAAAAAGGGGTGGTGAAGGATCCGGCTGTTCACCGGGAGGTCATCGCCAAGATCATTGCAATTTCCCAGGAAATGGAAATAGATCCGGTTGGTTTAGACTTTTCCCCTATTACCGGGCCGGAAGGGAATATTGAGTTTTTACTCTGGATGAAAAAGAGGAAGGAGCCCGTCAAGAAGGAGTGGGAAGGCCTTATCAACGGTGTCGTGGAAGCGGCGCAACAGGCTTTAAAGGGTTGATACAATAATCATCTTGATACAAGCATAAGGAGGAAACTCACATGTCGCCTTTAGAAATAGTCAGGGAGTATTTTAAGACACTTCCTTTTCACTTAGAAGTGATTTTATTTAATGAAAGCACCCATACTTCCGCACTGGCGGCCCAAGCCTTGGGAGTTGAAGTGGGGCAGATCGCCAAAACCCTGGTTTTTACCGCCAAGGGAAACAAGGAAGAAAATCCCCGGAGCGTGGTGGTTGTGACCAGCGGGGATAGGAGAGTCGATCAGAAAAGACTGAAAGAGCTGGCCGGGTTTAAACCTAAGTTTGCGGATGGAGAAGAGGCCGAGCGGATCACAGGTTTCCCGCCCGGCGGGGTCTGTCCTTTTGCGCTGCCGGAGGGGCTGCCGGTATTGATTGATGCCAGTATGCAGAGGTTTCCGGTAGTGTACGCGGCGGCTGGAACAGCAAACTCCGCAGTCCCGGTAACGGTGGAGCAGTTGGTAGCGGCAACCGGAGGAAAACTCTGTGATGTCTGTTGAAAACGGGACGGCGGCAAGAACGTTGCTGGCACAGATCCAGGAGGGCAAAGATGTGCTCCAGTTATGGGAACGCCGTCTGGGACGGCAAAAAGAGTATGAGATGGTCATCAACGGGGTTTTTATTATGGCTACGTATAACCGTCTTTCGTCGGAGCTGCTTATCCGGAATGCGTTGCGGCGGTTCCCGGCCCAAGAAGGCTTGCAGGTGCTCATCGGCGGACTGGGGATGGGCTTTACGGTGCGGGAAGCCTGCCGCCATCCCGGCATCGGGTTGGTTGATGTTGTGGAGCTGGAAGCTACGGTAATAGAATGGAACAGGAGCTATTTTACGGAGTTTAACCATAATTGCCTGAGCGACCCCAGGGTGTGTGTCCTGCAGGAGGACTTTTATGATTATGTTGCTAATACCGTGAAAGAATACGATATCATCGGCATGGATATCGACAATGGGCCGATGATGCTGGTGAGTGAAGGAAACAGGCGGGTTTACGATGTCATGTTTTTTCGACGGACCCATGGGATTTTAAAACCGGGCGGGGTTTTTGCGGTTTGGTCTTGTAATCCTGCGCCTGCCTTACTGAGCGGCTTGGCGGGGGTTTTTGCCGACGCCTGGCTGGAAGTGGTGAATGAGGAGCATCAGGGTGAGAGCGTACCGTATTATTTATATTTTGGCAGAAAAACTTCTTGTACATGTGTTTTGTAAGATTTGAGGGAAATTAACCTCATTTTTTGACTTGAGCCAAAATATTTTTTATATCCCCCAGGCGGAGTCTTTTATTAGTGAAATCAATTTCCAGCGCTTCCCCGATAGCATCAGAAATCTCACTCCTGTAATCAAACAAGTAGATATTCTCATGCTCATTGGAGCAAGAAATTTTATTGAGACATTCAACAATCTTTTCAGCAGAGTAGACTTTGCTGGTTTTCTTCTGAATAATCCGCATAATAGTAAGAGCTATAAAACAGGTTAGGAAGTGGGCATTAATGTGGTCTTGAAGGGATACATATAGCGATCGTGTTTCCAACACCCCTTCAGTCACACGGAAAGTTTCTTCAATCCCCCACAGACCCCGGTAAGTTTCAATCACTTCAGTATCAGACATACCCAATTCACTGGTGACAATTGCGTAGTACCCGTCATACTTTTCTTCTTCAGTCACTTTTACGGAATCGGGGACAGGGCGCTCTTTAACTTCAACCATTTCCCCGGTCTTTTCATCAAACTTCACATTCTTTACATATTTGGCCGCATCGTAACATGTGGCTTTCGTGTATTTTAGGGGATTAGCCGCCGGAGCAAAGGCCTTTTTTAAAACCTCTTCACGCTCTGCCTGAGCCTTGAGGGCATATTTTTTTCCCCAGAAAACCACCTGCTTTTCATACACCATTTTCTTAACAATTTTCCCGCTTTTAAGCGTCACATTGGTATCAC
Source organism: Peptococcaceae bacterium UBA5318 (assembly GCA_002408285.1). Lineage (GTDB taxonomy): Bacteria > Bacillota > Peptococcia > DRI-13 > UBA5318 > UBA5318. Next base: position 8,976 of record DHRG01000046.1, read on the forward strand.
GGGCAATTCTCCTGCTTTTGATCCTGAAGTCTGAGTTTTCATCAGCGGGTTTGCCATTTATACCTACATAGCCACTAGCGGAGAGAACATACTCCTTAAAAGCCTCCGTACTGCCCCTGACCGAAAAACCGAAAACGTAACCGTTAAAATTTTTTCCTTTCTCTTTACCTTGCAGATAATAAATATTATCCCCCTTAATAATCCCCATATCGGCAACAGCAATAACCCTGCCCGTACCATAGTTTCGCCTGATTTCACCTATGACCGGACGGAATGTTTCTTTATCCACCGTATTGCCCGGAAACAATTCATAATGCAGCGGTATCCCGTCTGCATCCATAGCCACCCCCATTTGCACAACGGGATCGCGGCGTTTCTCCTTGCACGGTCCTAACTTACGAAATTCATCCGTATCATCAATCTCAAAATAGAAGTTCGCGATATCGTAATAGATAGTCTTAGTATTACGTCCATACTTCGCAGAAATCTGGGTGTTCAAATACCTTTGGAATTCCGTCGCAATCTTAGAAAAATGTGAAAGAGAACGATAGACATCCGCCAGAGAGAAATTGAAGCGTTCAAAATACCGCTCCTTTTCCTCGCCAACCTTCTTCTTAGAGCCGGGAGAAAGGAATCCGGATACTACAAGCATCATCATAATGGAATTCGTATTGTACGCAAAATTCCCATACCTGGATTTATTCTTAAAAAAGACATCCAGACCGAGTTGGTGGTAAATCTTCAGGATTGCGACATACCCAAAGTTTTTTCTGTTGTCGGTACCGACAGAAAGCTTTTCATCCATATTGATGGATAAGGTTAACTTTCTTTGTGAGTTTTCCTCTTCAGTCATCTTGCGGGCAACCTCTTGGAAATGGGCGATAGGGTCGTCATATTCCTTCTCCAGTTCGTCCAAGTAACCTAGGGACTTAACGGTACGGTCAGTAGAAATATTTGTTTTTGGATTTCTATATTTCTGGGCGATAACAAGATAAGTCCTTCCAGATTGTTTTCGATATGTTTTTTTAAGATACATAACGGGAAAACCTCCCTGTCTGTTTCAGATATGATATGTTTAATTATATTCTATTGTGCCAGTTTGTGCCACATAAATATGGAAAAAATATACCCTTGCCCCAAGGGTTTCAAGGTTTTCATTTTTATTTAATGTGTAAAACCAACGCCAAGTCTAGGAAACTATTGCGGAATATGTTAAAATAAAATAAACAAGCTGGCATAATGAAGCTTGAATTTAGATACTTTATTTTGAATGGAGGTAGAAGACATGGTGGAGCACAAGATTTATGAAGGTATTTCTTCAACTTTCAAGAAAGAGGAAACCCTGCGTCATTTTTTACCGTCCTCAGGAGCCGATAGAGCATTAAATTATCTTCTGTCCACGCCTCAGATAATAGAAATGATCATAGAGGCTTCCGCTACTATGCTCGATCCTCTGTTGCCCAGGGAATACATCACGGTTGGTACACACATAGAGCTTTCTCATGAACAACCAACTTTAGTTTTAGCGGGAGGAACTATTACAGTAAAGTTAACTGTTGTGAAAATCCACGGAAACAGAATTAATCTGGATATTGAATGTTATGATGAGAATGGTTTGATTTGCAAAGGTAAGTACGAAAGAGCCATCGTTAATAAGGAAAAACTGAGGGTGACAAGTTACAAAAGGGCCCAGGGCATCGTGTAAGAGCACTCTCGGTAGATTTAAATCTTGTGGTAAAAGGCAAAACATCTGTGCCAAGATGTTTTGCCTTTTTTTCGTGCGCCGCCCGTCAATATGGAACAGTTAGGCGAAAGCAGCGTTAAATTTATGCTTCCCATTTTTATAGTTTTATTATAAAATCCTGGTAGCAAGCCTTTACCCGGATAAAGCAGGAAAGCAAAACGGTAGGGTTTGTGGGAGAATTAAGTTGTATGACGGAAGGATGGCTGGTCATGTCGGTATCAGTGGGTTCATTAGTGTTGTCTGTGTTACCAATTGCCGTAATTTTGGGCATGTTGATTATCCTCAAAAAGTCGGCGGACGTCAGTGGTATTGTTGGTTGGATCACCATCTCGGCGATAGCGTTCCTGTTTTTTAAAACGTCGGTCCCCGTTATCTTGTTATCAACGGTGTCCGGTCTTATTAAATCTTTTGCGGTTTCTTTGATTGTGGGCACCTCGCTTCTGCAGATGGCCTATATGGAAAAAACCGGGGCCTTGAAACGTATTATCATTTTTATCAAAACTCTGGCTTGTGACAATAAGGCTGTACAGATCATGTTGATAAACATTGGCTTTGGCACGTTGATGGTTGCGGTAGGGGCTACCCCGGTGTCTTTATTACCGCCGATTTTGGTGGCTATGGGATACTCCACTTATGTTGCTATCGCCCTACCGGCCATCGGTTATGATTCGTTGTGTACTTACGCTCTCCTTGGGGCGCCTATCGTGGTTTTTGTGGATATTGCCAACGGCTTTTTGGGCAAGGGAAACGAGATCACGCTGGCTCAGGCCGGAAGTATTTTTTATATGTTCTTACCGGTTGTTGCCACTTTAATTGGATTTTCCATGCTTTGGATCGTGGGCAGATGGGAGGGGATCAGAAACGGGCTGGCCCCTTGCTTGATCACCGGCACTGTTATAGCTGTAGTAGCCTACTTTACCAACAGGATCGAAAACCTGGTTGTCTTAACGGGCGTGCTGTGCGGGATCGCTGTCATTGCGTCCATGGTCGTTTACCTGCTGGCTACAGGCAAGAAGGTTATTGATAAAAGCCAGTTGACCCAAGAGGAGCTGGCCTATGAAAAAGGATTTCCTTTATGGAAAGCCCTTACGCCCTGGATCATCCTAATCATCCTCATTTTGGCCTTGAATATCCCTAAACCGGTGTTCAATTATCTCTACAGAACATTGACGCTGCCCATCTACGGGCTCTCACCCGACGGAAAACCGATTTTCACGCGGGCCCTTTGGAATGCCTACACCTGGATCTTCGTAAGCATTATACTTTCGATACCTTTCCTCCGGCCAACGGCCTCACAGCTTAAAGAAACAGTAAGTGCCTGGCTGAAAAGAGCTCCCCGGCCTGTATTCTCCGCCGCCATCTTCTTTGCCATCGGCGAGGTCATGAATATGTCCGGTTGGGATATGGCTCTCAATAAACCGGTTACCGACAGCATGGTTAAGGTACTGGCGGATTTTTCGGCTCAGGTCTTTCATAACGCCTATGGCGCGGTCGTTGGTTTTATCGGTTTATTCGGCGGTTTTATTACGGGGAGCGAGGCTTCCACCATTGGGATGTTTGCCAAATATACCATGATGACGGCTACGAATCTGCACATGGATCTGACGGACTTAATTATCATAACTGCTACGTTAGCCTTTGGCGGCGGTTTAGCCAGTGTGATCTCGCCGGCCAAACTGCAAAATGCCGCCGCTTCCATTGATAAACTGGGGGAAGAGAATAAGGTGATCGGGACCGCTTTTGTTTTTTCGATCATATTAACGGCGATCACTTCTTTGTTTGCCTTGGGACTGCTATTTTGGCTGTAAACATAGCAAGCTGTAACCGTTTTGCCATAGGTAATTTATTTTAGTTTTCATATTTGTCTTGATAAAAGGAGATTATGTATGAAACTGAAACCCCAAAAATGAGATGGTCTATAAAGGCGGAGGTTACATCAGCCGGGTTATTTTGCATATCAAGATTGATTCCTCTCAAAGGAAAAATTAACCCCAGCACTATAAATACCATCAATAATGAAACGCCGGTCCCTTTAAGGACCCCATAATTAGTTCCAGTAAAATATATATAATATGAAATAGCCACTCCTACGAATAATCCCATAAGAATGTGAGACGTAACGCCAATTGTAATACCTAAAGGAGTATTCAGGGTTTTTTCCGTTAGAAATAGGGATCCTCCCGCCTGCCATAGTGTTGTCGAGCTAATATGCAAAGCGCTCATTATTAGTTCGGCAATATTTATAGCAATTAGTCCAACGATAGCCGCGTAAAAACCTCGTCCAAATATATCATTCATAGGATACCTCAATAACCGCATTCAATCTTGCTTCTATTTTAACCAAATTAGTTTTGGGTATGCGAAATAGAGGGTATTCTTTATCTGTGATAAAATAACCTCTATCCGGCCTAAATAAAAATAGGCATAAAAATATACAGAAAATTTAAAATGTGGGGAACTATAAGTATAATAAACTATAGTATAATAATGGTATGAAAAATTTTTGAGGCGCCCTGAAAGGAGAGGAGTAATGAAAATTTTAGTGTGTGTGAAGCAGGTGCCGGATACGACGGAGATTAGGATTGATCCTGTGACCAACACTTTGATAAGAGCGGGTGTGCCAAGCATTTTGAACCCCTTTGACGGATTTGCGTTGGAGGTGGCGGCGAGAATCAAGGACCAAAACCCCGGCACGGTCATAACTGTAATATCTATGGGGCCTGAGCAAGCCAAGGAGGCGCTGCGAAGCTGCCTGGCGGCGGGCGCGGATAAGGCCTATCTTATCACCGACCGCGCCTTTAGCGGTTCCGATACTTTGGCTACCAGCTATATTCTTTCCAGGGCCATTAAAGCGGTGGAGAAAGAAACGGGGCCCTTTGACATCATTTTCTGCGGCAAACAAGCAATCGACGGGGACACTGCGCAGGTGGGGCCGGAAATCGCGGAGCATCTGGGCTACCCGCAGGTGACTTATGCCGCTGAAGTGAGCGTGGAGGAGGGCGTTGCGAAAGTTAAAAGGGAAACGGAGGACGGTTACGAAATCCTGGCGGTGCAGACACCGGCGGTCATTACGGTGACCAAAACTCCCTTTGAACTCCGTTACCCTTCTTTAAGATGCAAAATGGCGTCAATCAGGGCGATCATCCCCAGCCTGACCTCAGCGGATCTGGATATTGATTTGAACAGAGTCGGTTTAAAAGGATCCCCCACGAAAGTTAAGAAGACATTTACTCCCCAGGTGAAAAAGCGCGGCGTGAGAATCAAGGAGGATACCGGCGCCGACTCAGCGCGGAAGCTGGCGGCCTTGCTCAACGAGGCCAAACTGATATAAGGGGGATGGAGGAAATGGACAAAGCAAGGTATAAGAACATTTGGGTTTATATTGAAACTCAAGGGGGTAAAGCCAAGAACGTAGGCCTGGAGCTCCTTGGGCCGGGCAGAAGGCTTGCGCATAATATGGGAGAAAAGCTGGCGGCTGTCGTCATAGGAGATGGCGTCGAGGAAGCGGCCCAAGCCGCTGCCGCCTACGGCGCGGATGAAGTCATTCTGGTGGAGGGTAAGGAATACGGGTATTACAACTCTGAAAGCTATGCCCATGCAATGTGCCGGCTGATCAAAAAATATAAGCCCTCGACGGTCCTGATCGGAGCCACTAACAATGGACGTGACTTAGGACCCCGTATTGCCTGCAGGATCAGCACCGGGTTGACCGCAGACTGCACCGGTCTTGACATAGATACAGACAGCGGAAATGTGGCCTGGACCCGTCCCGCCTTTGGGGGCAATCTGATGGCTACGATCCTTTGTCCCGACACAAGGCCTCAAATGGGTACAGTACGCCCGGGTGTGTTTAAAAAAGGCTCCCCCGATAAAAGCAGCAAGGCGAAAATTATTCGGGAAAGCGTTCATACTCCGGTACGGTCTAGCCGGATAAAGCTGCTTGAGGTTATCCATGAAACAGCGGGAGAACCGGTGAAACTGGAGGATGCGGAAATAATAGTTTCGGGTGGCCGCGGTCTTGGCAAACCGGAGAACTTCTCTTTAATAAAAGAGCTGGCCGAAGTGCTGGGCGGCGCGGTAGGCGCCTCCAGAGCGGCGGTCGACGCCGGTTGGATCCCTCATGCCTATCAGGTGGGACAAACCGGTAAAACAGTCGGGCCCAAATTATATATTGCCTGTGGTATTTCCGGCGCCATCCAGCATCGGGCGGGTATGTCGGGATCTGATATTATTGTAGCCATCAACAAAGATGCTGATGCTCCCATCTTTGATGTGGCCGACTATGGCGTTGTGGGAGATCTTTTCGAGGTTTTGCCCGTACTGATCAGCGAGATCCGCAGCATAAAGCATAAAGATTGAGGTGTTTAGAACGAAAAAAGCAATGATGTGAAAGGTTACTGGAACCAGTAGATCAGATCCCAACAGGACTTCTGTTTGTTGGAATACGCGGCTATTTATTGAATAAAGATGTGTAATATGAATTAAAAGGAGGTATAAAATGTCCAATTATGGATTTGAAGCCACAAGAGCATCAAATGGTTCATTAATAAGGGGGGTTACGATTACCCATGATCCCGAGGTATGTCATGGGTACGGAATACCATGTGGGATGGGCATACAAACAACGACAACTCATTCAACTGGGTTGGCTACCATGGGATTTACAGATCAGGCAGAACATTATTTCACAGCTACATATCCTGGGCAGCCGGCAGTTCAAACAAATATTTACACGACTGGAATGAATCGAGTCAGATATATAGAATTTATATTTAATCATTTATAAAAGGAAAATGGAAATGTTAACTAATGATGAAGGGGCCTTCTTAATTCATACAGATGGTTAGGTAAGAGGTGCAGAGATTGGTTTTTATACCTAAGGTTATTGAGATTAAAGAAACACAACGCCCTTGTTTCAGTAAAGATGAGCTGGTAACGATTCGTGAGGTTGTCATGGATTGCAGTGGCTGTCCGATCAACTGTTGCCAGAAGTTCAAAGTGCCGCTATCACCTTATGAAATGTATGAAACGCCTCTAAAACATGATGAAAAGGAGCTTTCGCATACGGGTTTGGCCGTTATCGCTAAAGGACCCGACGGTAATTGTGCCTATCATACCGGCACAGGCTGTGGGATATGGGAAACCCGGCCTAACAGCTGCCGTCAGTATTCATGTCTTGACGATTGCCGCGTAAAATTTAATTAGCATTGCAAAACAATATACAAAATGAGATCGTTATGATATCATAATGGTACTGGATGAACAAGAGGGGGTTATGTAATGAAAGAATACTCAGCCTGGAGAGTCAATGGATTTCTTGCTTTGCTGCTGATTTTCCTTAGTTTGGGAGGCGCGGCCTATAGCTTTATACACGTGGAGATCATCCGGGGCGTCTTGCTGACAGTCCTTTTCGTGGTTTTGTCCACCGGGATGTTGATTGTTCACCCCAATGAAGCTAAGGTATTGACCTTTTTTGGCCGCTACAACGGAGTGATCAGGGAAAGCGGGATCTGGTTCGTTGTGCCCTTTACGTCAAGGAAGAAAGTATCTCTGCGTGTCATAAATTTTAACAGTAAAACTCTGAAGGTAAATGACGTGGAAGGAAACCCTGTCGAGATTGCCGCGGTTGTTGTCTTTAAGGTCATTGACTCCGTGAAGGCTGTCTATGGTGTGGATGATTATGAAAAGTTCGTGGAGATCCAGAGCGAAACAGCCTTGCGCCATGTTACCACAAAATACCCTTACGATACTTTTGAAGAACCTTGTTACACCTTGCGCGGCAATGCCGAAGAAGTAGCTGCGGAATTAGCCCGTGAATTGCAGGAACGCCTGGCTTTAGCGGGGGTTGAGGTTTTGGAGGCGCGTTTAACACACCTGGCCTATGCTACGGAAATAGCCCATGCCATGTTACAACGGCAGCAGGCGACGGCAATTATCGCCGCCCGCCAGAAAATCGTGGAGGGCGCAGTGGGGATGGCCCAAATGGCTATTAATAAGCTGCAGGAAGATGGAACTGTCGATCTGGATGATGAGAGGAAAGTAGCAATGATCAACAACCTGATGGTGGCAATCGTTTCGGACCGGTCGGCCCAGCCTGTTATTAACACGGGCACTCTTTACTAAGTATGGGATGATGAGTGACAAAAAAAGCTTTCCCCTTCGAATGAGTCCTAAACTGTATGCTATAATAGAACACTGGGCAGCCGACGAATTCCGCAGCGTTAATTCTCAGATAGAATATATCCTGAGGGAAGCGGCCTTAAAAGCAGGCCGTCTGAATGCCGGAAAAACTACCGAGAATGAAAAGAAATAAAAAGAAATAAAAATGATCATAAAACAGACCTCACTTCAGATAGGGAGGCCTGTTTTAATGTATAATTATTAATGAATAATGGTGTAAGTTTTTCTTGACGCGTGGGGAGGATATACCTGATGCAGATAAAGGGAATCTTGCTTAACCGTCGAAATAACATATAGAATCAGGTGGAGGGTTCTTTAGATGATCAAAAACGTGTATATTATCATTAATTATCGTAAAAAGCAGCCGGTGCTTTTAGGAAAGACGTTAATACAATGGTTTATTGACAAGGGGATCAATATATATGCTCCTCCGGAAGATGGAGAAGTTTTAGGTATGAACCCCGATAATTTTGTTTCGTATCCCGCTAACATGGATTGTGCCGTTACTCTTGGCGGCGACGGAACTTTTTTGCGGGCGGCCAGGATGATGGCGCCTCTTTCGATCCCTATCCTGGGTATCAATATGGGGACCCTGGGTTTTTTAACAGAAATCGAAGAGAGTGAAGTAAGTCAGGCTCTGGAAAAATTGGTCAGCGGAGAATACTATCTGGAAGAACGCACGATGCTGGAAGCCAAGGTGTTGCGGAATAACCAATATATCAACCGCTTTATCGGTTTAAACGATATTGTTATTGCAAAAGGGTCTAAGGCCAGGGTCATAAATCTGGAGCTTTTTGTGGACGAAGAGTTTGTAACTACTTATAAGTCGGACGGCCTGATTATTTCTTCGCCAACAGGGTCAACAGCCTATTCCTTGTCGGCGGGAGGGCCTATTGCCCACCCCGAAGTAAATATAACCTTTTTAACCCCCATTTGTCCGCATACTCTTCAATCCCGCCCTATGGTGATACCAGATCTAAAGACAGTGACGGTGTCGGTTGTCGATCAGCAATCGGAAGCTATCCTGACCATAGACGGGCAGGATAATTTTGAACTTTGTTGTAACGATAAAGTTATAATTAATAAAGCACCCTGTAAAACAAGCCATATTCGTACCAAGGACCATCAATTTTTCTCGATCCTGAGAGAAAAATTAAAAACGGAAGGCCGGTCTTCTTATGAATAAATTCCTAGCCTGGAATAGGCGGCGGCGCAAAGAAATTAATCGTCTGTAAATCTTAATTATACGAGATTATTTAAAGAGGAGGCGGCTTTTGTGAAAGTTCGTCGGCAGAGGAAGATCCTCGAAATCATTGAAAACACAGTGATCTCCACCCAGGAAGAATTAGCCGACGCTTTGCGGCGGGCAGGCTTTGATGTTACGCAGGCGACTGTTTCCAGGGATATCAAGGAATTACGCTTGGTAAAGGTTGCGGCCGGCGATAATAATTACTGTTACGGGGTTACGAAAGAACAAAGTTTTGCGCAAAACGAAGAGCGGATGTGCCGGATGATGCGGGAATTGGTTACAGGATTAGACTTTACCGATAATCTGATTGTTTTGCGAACCTACCCCGGCAATGCTCATACCATCGCGTCCCTCATTGATGGAGCAAACTGGGAAAATATTATCGGAACAGTGGCCGGAGATGATACTATTCTACTCATTGTAAAGCCCCGTGAAGAAGTTGAAAGACTAGTACAAAAACTCAAAAGCCTGATGGGGTAGGTGGTCTAAGGATGTTAGAGAGGCTTTTTATTAAGAATTTTGCCTTAATTGAGGAAGTTACCGTGACTTTCTGTGAAAACTTTAGTGTTTTAACGGGGGAAACCGGGGCGGGAAAGTCTATTATGATTGACGCCGTTTCTGTATTGCTTGGAGGACGTGCGCAGGCGGAATATGTCCGTTCCGGTACTGAAAAGGCATTTTTAGAGGGCGTTTTTTGTTTGCCTGAGCAATGCCCTTGCGCCGATTTATTGAGCGATCTTGGCTTGGAAGATGAAGAACCAGATTTGGTTTTATCCAGGGAAATATTGCTGAATGGCCGGAATACTTGCCGGGTCAATGGCCGCACGGTGACGTTAGGTCAATATCGTCAAATCGGCTTAGCCCTCGTAGATATTCACGGGCAGCATGATCATCAAACGCTGCTGCAGGCGGAAAAACACCTGCGTATCCTGGATCAGTTTGGCGGTGAGGAGCAACTGCGCTTCGTCAAGGAAACGAAGGAGCGCTACCTGTTTTGGCAGGCGGCCCAAAAAGAACTGACCGGTCTGCAGTCGCAAGAACAAGAGAGGTTGCAACGGATTGACTTTTTGCGTTATCAGGTGTCGGAAATCCACGAAGCCAAATTAAAACCACAAGAAGCGGAGGAACTAACCAGGGAGTCGGGTATTCTGGCTAATGCCGAAAAAATCAGCAACAGTCTGGGAAAAGCCTATCATTATTTATTTGGGGGCGAGCACGGCATCTCCGCCTACGACATTTTGAGCAAAGCTCTAACGTCGCTCCATGAGGTCCAGCGATTAGATCCTGCTTTGGAGAAAATGTCTGAACAATTGGAACCATTTTTGGAATTGATACAGGATACTGCTTTAGAGCTAAGGAACTACCTGGAGAACATTGATTATTCGCCGCAGAAACTGGATAGGACAGAGAAACGGTTACAACTCATCAAGGATTTATACAAAAAATATGGTTTTTCCGTCGCGGAAGTGTTAGCCTTTGCTGAAAAAGCCCGGGCCGAACTGGAAAAATGGGAGGCGAGCGGGCTTCGGGCGGAAGATTTAGAAAAAACTGTGCTGGCTGCCCGGCAAGGTTATCAGGAAAAAAGCCAGATATTATCTTTAAAACGAAAAGAACTGGCCGCTTTGCTGGAACACAAGGTAACCGTGGAACTGGGTGAATTAGCCATGCCTCACGCCCGTTTCGCAGTTAGTTTCAGAGAGTCTGAACCGACCGCTCAAGGTTGTGATGAGATAGAATTTTTGATATCCCCTAATCCGGGGGAGCCCTTGCTGCCTGTCGCAAAAATTGCCTCCGGGGGGGAATTGTCCCGTATTATGCTGGCGTTAAAAACCATTTTTGCCGGTATTGACGGGATCGGAACACTTATTTTTGACGAGATCGACGCAGGGGTTGGGGGCAAGGCGGTGCAAAGGGTAGCCGAAAAACTGGAAAAAATCAGCCAAAACCAGCAGGTGATATGTGTAACCCATTCTCCTATGGTGGCGGCGCTGGCGGATCATCATTATGTGATAGAAAAATCAGTCCTCGACGGGCGAACCAGTACCTCGCTGCGCTATTTGAACTCTGCGGAACGTGTTGATGAATTGGCGCGGATGTTAGGCGGAGAAAATACCACTCCCGAATTAAAAAGACATGTTTTTCAAATCTTAAAAAAATCCTAATTTTACCAGGATGCTGAAAAGAAGTTCTTATTTACGAGAAGAACTTCTTTTTCTTGTCTGAGGTTTTATGTAATTATGGTTGATTTAAGCATTGGAGTAATTCATTTGCCAACATAAAAGCCGCTTGTTTCGGTTATTTTAGTATTGACAAAATAAAATAATCAACAAAATAAAATAATTTGACCTGGATGAGTGAAGAAGGATTTGCCGGAGCAGGGAGGCTATGATGCATCATAAAAAAAGGCAGATCCTGGGACTAATGTTATCGGTTTGTTTGGTCTTGACTTTTTTGTATCCCCAGACTCAAAGCTATTTTTACCTGCAGGAAAAACAGCGTATGAGTGTGGGCGACTCCCTTAATAGTTTATTAAATCTTTCACCCAATGCTTTCAAAAGTATCAATATTCTTGTAAAAGATGACGGAAACATTTTAACGAAGGAGGGGGACAAACAGGCAACTCTTCTTAAACCCGGCAAGGTCGTTCTTGAATTAAAGCTGTTTGGCCTCATTCCTTTAAAACAGATCAATGTAGATGTAATGCCCAGCATTAATCTAGTTCCGGGCGGACACTCCATCGGAGTTCTTTTACGTACCGAAGGGGTGATGGTGGTTGGGTTTTCCCCTGTTTTAAACGAAAAAAACGAACCGGTTTTTCCAGCGCGTGACGCGGGTATTGCTATCGGGGATGTTATTATAGAGATCAACGGAATTAAAGTAGTCACAGATGACCAGGTAAAAAGTATTATTTCCACTTTGGACGATTCTCAAGCAAATGTTCAAATAACGGTCCAAAGAAACGATAAATTGCTTACTAAGGTGGTTTATCCCCAATATTGTTATGATACAAAATCTTATAGAATCGGTTTGTTTATTCGCGATAATGCCGGCGGGGTGGGGACATTAACTTTTTATGATCCCTTAACCAAGAAATATGGAGCTTTAGGACATGTAATATCGGATAGTGAAACAAACCAGCGTCTGCACATCCGGCAAGGGAAAATTTTATGCGCTTCTGTGGAAAATATTCAGACGGCGAAAAGAGGGAATCCCGGGGAAAAAATCGGTATCTTATTGGAAAACAGTGAATTAGGAAATATAGAAAAAAACGAAGCCTGCGGGATTTATGGACTGGCTTTCAAAGATTTAACGAATCCTTTGTATGAAGGTACGATCCCCGTGGGCTATTCAAACCAGTTGCACACAGGAGAGGCTAAGATATTAACTGTATTAAAAGGGCAGGAAATCGAAGGCTTTGATATTTTGATCGAAAAGATCATGTATGGGCGGACGGATGGGAAAAACATGATTATAAAAATAAATGATGAGGAGCTGCTTAAAAAAACGGGAGGAATCGTGCAGGGCATGAGCGGGAGTCCAATTATTCAGGATGGGAAGCTGATTGGGGCCGTAACTCACGTTTTTGTGAATGACCCCGGCAGAGGGTACGGCGTTTTTATTGAGAATATGCTACAGGAAAGCGGATCGTATAAATTTGGACAACAAACCTTGGGACAAAGTTCCCAAGGTTTGTTGTTTAATTGCGTTTAAACTACTAATATCGTCACCATAAAGTCTGAATAAGTCGATAAATTCCGAAATATGAAGGAAAATTTTTTAATATTTTTGCATTTTTCATGGAAGATTAAGGCAGGAAATAATAGCCAAATTGTCGAAATCAACTTAATAAATAAAATAACTGTGGGATAAATAGGAGGAAAAAAATGTATAGTACAATTAATGTGGTAATTGCAGATGATAATAAAGACTTTGTAGAGATATTGCACGATTACTTTGAAAACCAGGAAGACTTTACAGTAGTGGGGACAGCCTATAATGGACTGGAAACGTTGGATTTAATCGTTTCCAAAATGCCGGATGTGGTGGTGCTTGATATTATTATGCCCCACTTGGATGGAATCGGCGTTTTAGAAAAACTAACGCAATTCGAGGGATTAAACAGGCCCAAAATCGTAATGCTTACTGCTTTTGGTCAGGAAAACATGACGCAGCGCGCGGTAGAATTGGGTGCGGATTATTTTATCCTTAAGCCGTTTAATCTTGATACGCTGGCTAATCGCGTCCGTCAACTCACTTCTTCCACAACGCAGTCGAAGGTATGTTCCCCGATCCCTTCTTACCAGTCGCCGCAAGTAAGGGCCCGTAATATGGATTTGGAAGTAACAAATATTATCCATCAGATGGGGGTGCCCGCTCATATCAAGGGATACCAGTACCTGCGGGATGCCATTTTAATGGTGATCAATGATGTGAGTTTATTGGGGGCTGTGACTAAAGAACTTTACCCGACCATTGCCAACAAGTACTTAACTACGCCCAGCCGGGTGGAAAGAGCTATCCGCCATGCCATTGAATTAGCCTGGGACCGGGGAAATGTGGAGATGATGAATAAGTATTTCGGTTACACTATCAACATCCAGCGGGGCAAACCCACCAATTCCGAGTTTATTGCCATGGTGGCCGACAAGCTTAGAATCGGTAATAAGGTGAGTTAAAGGGATACGTTCATTGCGGAATTTTAGAAATAGACCCGTCAAGGTCTATTTTTTCTTTGCTGATAGAAAAACGTTATAGTTGACAATTATAGTTATATATGAGAGATTTGTTAAGGCAGGAGGATGGATAATGGAAGAGAAATACAATAAACAGCTTCAGGAAGCCAGGGGTAAGTTTCTGGTTTTTCTGCAGGATGAAGTGACCTTACCAAACGGAAAAACAGCGGTGCGCGAGATGGTTTTACATCCAGGCGCTGTTGCTATTCTTGCTGTTACGGAGAATCAGGAAATTATTTTTGTAAAACAATATCGTTATCCGGTGCGGGAAGTGCTCTTTGAAATACCGGCGGGGAAGTTGGAGGGAAAGGAAGATCCTTTTTTCTCCGCCCAGCGGGAACTTGAGGAGGAAACCGGATTTCAGGCGCTCCAATGGGAAAAACTTGGCACATTCTATTCGACTCCGGGTTTTTCTAATGAGATCATGCATTTATATCTGGCCCAGGGTCTTGTCCAAAAGAAAGCCCATCCCGACCCTGATGAAATAATTGAATACCAAGCAATTCCTTTTGACCAGGCTCTCCGTATGGCGAGTCAAGGAGAAATCAAAGACGCCAAGACGATGATAGGCATTCTATGGCTGGCCGCCGGAAAGAAACTAACGGTGGACTAGTAGTTATATTTAGGACACTCCCCTCATACCAATAAAGAAGGAGGGGGGAGAATTTGTGGGCAGGCTTCAATCTAAAATACAAGAGCACCTCATGGTTCATTGGTGGGTTTATCTCTCTGTGGGGATCTGCTTTATAGCAGGCTTAGTTTTTGGGTCATTGGCCGTAAATACCCTGGATGACGGGCAAATTTCCTCGCTGGAAAAATTCCTTGAAGCAGGGTTGGACCAATTTTCTGAAGATCTGAATATGGCAGGCAGCGCCAAACAGGCGCTTCTTAAAAATTTGGTTACTTTAAACAAATTATTTATTTTAGGCCTTACGGTCATCGGCTTTCCTCTGATCCTGACCGTTATTTTTACCCGGGGCTTTGCCCTGGGTTTTACTACTGTATTTCTGATTCAAGAAAAATCCCTGGTGGGTGGAGCCCTTTCCTTATTAGCTATTATTCCGCCCCATCTGCTGTCTTTACCGGCCTATATTTTGGCGGCAGTGGCCGCGATCAATTTTACTATTTATTTGATCAGGGGATGTGACCGCTCCCACGGGACGCCCCTGGTCAAGTATTTTTTGGGGTACTTGTTGTTTATGCTGGCGCTGGCGTTTTTATTGATCGGGGCTGCGTTTATCGAAGGGTATCTTTCACCCCTGGCTATCCGGATGCTGACTTGGACTTAGGGGGCGTCTTTTTAAGGCCCCAACCGCTGTCGCGGTTGTAAAAAGCCGGTGCTGTTCCTCGACGCAACGGGTAGGAATATTGCCGGTACGCTCCCAAGGCGGTAAATTTTCGTAAGGATTTGGCACCTTTAAGATAGGGCCAGAGTTCCAACTGCCGTCAGGCCGTTGCATTTTAAGCAGCCGTAGAAGGACTGTATCCGCTATTTCTGCATATCCCGCCCGCCGGTCGTGGGCGGCTTCTAAAGCAGAAAGGGCCAGCGCCGTATCAAAAGGGGAAAGAGGAGAGTCCAGTTGCCCGATGATCCATGCAAGGCCTTTTTTTGCCGCGGCATCTTCACCAGTCTGTTTCAGAAAGTTTACGCTTAAACTTACGCCGTACATTCGCCCGTTCCACCAATAGGAGTCCCAGCAGCCCTCAGGCAATTGACGCTTTAACAAAAACTTTTTGATGTGCAAAAGAACTTCCCGGTACCGTTTACCGGCAATCCCCAGCAGAGCTAAGCCGGACATGGCCGTTACCGATATTTCAGATTTACACCACTTGCTTCGGGCAAAAACTTGGGCTGTGTCAGGCCGGTAGGTAACAAAACCGCCTGTATCGTGGTCCTGAAAGGACAGCAAAAAATCAGCCAGCCGGTGTAATAATTCCCGGTTTCCGTTTACTTCGTTGAAATTTGCCAGCATCCGGACCACATTCGCTGTAGAATCAGCATCCGCCAGGGTATTATGATTATATCCCCATCCGCCGCCGGGAAGCTCATTTGCCAAAAGCCAGGCGGCCGCTTTTTTCAGGTATTCTGAAGTATTGTTCTGTTGAAGCAGGGCATAGCCGATATAGCCGGTGACCCATTGGTTGCTGGACCCGACTTCAGATACCGCAAAGTCTTCCCAGTATCCGTGTCCGTTTTGCAGTGCGCCGATATATGCAATACCCTTTTTAAGGGCGGTTGTTTTATCTTTTTCCATATCGTCCCTCTGGTCCCCTTATTACATGTTCATGATCTCTTGACCAAAAAACGAAATAAAATCGTTAGGCCGGTACCTGTCGTCCCATTCGTTAGCGTCCGGGCGAATATACAGGGTTACTTCGGCCTGATTATTTTTATCGGTGGCAATGCCGAGCCAGGATAAATAAGAATGTTCATTTTTTTTCAGCCATAAATCAAAATCCTTGTCGCTTAATCCCGTGTTGATCAGACCGGGCAGTTTACTCAGCTTATCTTTTGTTTCATTAAGCCTGATCTTTGGTGAAGATGAAATATGATAGCCCATGACATTTTCTTTGTTTACCTGGGGGTTGGTTCTCGCGCAGATCTGTGACCAGTTTTCAGACGGCGAAATATCCAGTAGTGTTTCGATCAGCATTTTTTTTAGGCCCAGTTGCTTAAAATGTTCAACCACCCGGTGGTAATCGGCTTTTTCGATCAGGAGATACCGTTTAGTATAGAAATTAAGATGGTCCTTAAATTCATAACCGTATGCTTGGTCGCCTTCGTGAAAATAGACCCTTTTTCCGCCGCTGTCCTGGTCGTAGCCGACTATTAGCCTGATCCGCCCGGTGTGCCGCTTTTGAATTACCTCCAGTAATTGTGGCGGCGCCTCCACGCCCTCCAGGATCTTTTCTATCATTTTCAACGTTACCCAGGGCGTCCCAAGTACCGGTATGGCATATCTGTTGTAATGGATTTTATCTTTCCCTATTTTCACCGACATTTCAATATCGGGCTCATTGTTTACGCCCCAGAGGTCATAAAGTGCGCGGATCAAATCATAGAGTTTCAGCAGCCTGCCGGTGTCAGCCGAAATGGCGTTTCTTAGAATGAAATCCTTGGCTTTTGTTTGGGTTATAGTTTTATTAATCATTCTTTTATATCTCCCGTACCGGAGTCTTTTTTTGCCTGGGACATTCAGGCTGGGCGTCGTAGATCGTGCCATAGGAGGATAAGACATCCCGGTAGCAATAACCTTTTAGCTGGTGGCATTCTTCATACCCGGGGCAATCATAACAGGCGGTCCCGCGGAACTTGCTCCGGTCAGGATATAGGAAATCATGGAGCGTCTTGGAATTCCACACCCTCAGGATCCCTTCCCGAAAGACATTACCGACCACAAATTCGTCGTTATGGGGGGTTTGTTCGCATAGTGTCACATCGCCATTGGGCTGGATTATGAAATTAGAGCGCCCCCCTGAACAGACATTGCGGTTTTGCCAATCTTCCCAGGTAAGGTTTCGGGGGCCGCTCAGATAGGTATCTTCCTGGATATTGACCGTAAGGGATGGAAAATCAGTTTTGACGCGGCTTGCCGTTTCGCTGATGCGTTTTTTTTGTTCGGGAGATAAAAACAACTGGTCGTCATGGCGGAAATGGCTTCTGCTGTATTGCACAAAGGTAAACTCACGCACGCCCAGGCCGGAAAAATATTTTACGATTCCGTCGATAGCATCGGAATTAAAAGCGGTTAATACGCCTTTTATCCTGGGAATGATTCCTGATTTAACCAGGTTTTTTACGCTTTCGGCTGACTGTTGAAAATAATTTTTCCGGCTTACAAGGTATGAAGCGGTTTTTTCATCGGTGCTGTCGATACTGATTTGGAAAGGACGGATCAGGTATTCCGGGATATCAAAACGTCCTATACCCATCTCTGCCAACCGGCGGGCTTCATCGCCGGATATTTGTTTTTTGGTTGAAACAAAAAAGGTAAAATCCCTTGCCGCCATCTCCTTTAGGAGGGAGAACGCGTCGGTTCTGCTGAAGATGTCGCTTCCTCCTATATCGACCAGGAAAATTTCGTTTTCATAGAGTTCGTCAAATATTTTTTTCCACTGGCGCACATCGGCTTCCGCACAGTTTTTCCGTTCGGCGTAACAATAAATACAGTTACAGACGCACCGGTTGGTAAAAGCGATTTTGACCGAGAGCGGTTTTTCCAATCGCCAGGCGGGGTAATGATAGTTTGCAAGGTCGGTGGTAAAATACTCGTATTTGTTGTTTAAAGAAGGGCTGGCGCCGTTTTCAAGGGAAATAAAACCGTTTGCCGCCGTCAGGTCGTCAAACATATCGTCAAATCTGCCGGACCAAAGCTCCCGCAGAGGTCCATCCAGGTTATAGATTGCATAAAGCGCTTCTTTGAGGTCCTGCCAGGTATTTGTTCCGTCGAGCAAGGGGATGATCGAGGCCATAGCCGGAGAAAGAACCTTAAAAACATCCTTTTCGACGGAACACTTATAGGCGAGGATATTCCGGCGGTCATTCCGCAGCCTCCATTGTTCGGATATTTTCGGCTTATCGTTAAGCGAATGCTTCATATTGCTGATCCTTTCTTCTCATAACATAAAACCACCACCTTACAAGGTAATGGTTTATGTTAAAATGCATGATTAATCGGTTTTCAGATTACCAGCGCGCGCCGTTTGCACACTGATCACAGCCGTTTGCTACTAACTGCATGGACTCCCATGAATTCAGCAGCGCTTTCTCCAGTATATTGCTGTCAACAGATACGCCTGAATTTTGCAATTGGGTTTTCAGTAAATCAGTAAAACGGGATAGATTTTTGGTATCTTCATTTTTCATAATCAGATATCTCCTTTCCGTTTAGGTATATTTACATATTATCACATAAATTACCATACGTAAACAGAAATTTACTATAAATTGTAGTTTATTAATAAAATTCTAAAAAAACAACATATTTCATGTTATACTGAGTAAAGATACCATCTTTCGGAGGATGATAATGTAAAACTCAAAGGGGGAGTTAGGTTGAAAAAAAAGGTTTTCTTGGCGGTATTGTTTTTTTGTTTAACAGTCGTTAGCGGTACTGTATATGGGGGTACGAATCCCGAAGAGGCGAATACGTACGTTGTTATTTTTAAGGATGAACAGCTGCCTGCCGATTACAAAAGTGAAATTACCGGCAGAGGGGGCAGGATCGTATCTGCCAACGAAGCCATCGGCACAGTTTTAATTGAAGCCCAAGACGCCGGATTTATCGAAAAAATCAAAAGAAACGCCAAGGTGGAGGATTCCGGCCTGGCAGGGTATGTAAAGCCTGATATGCTGAACTGGATAGAGGTGAATAAAGAAAGCCTGTCGGCGG
Organism: Peptococcaceae bacterium UBA5318; assembly: GCA_002408285.1. Lineage (GTDB taxonomy): Bacteria > Bacillota > Peptococcia > DRI-13 > UBA5318 > UBA5318. Next base: position 28,275 of record DHRG01000046.1, read on the forward strand.
CTGAGAGTTATTATGACGAGTATCAATGGGATATCAAAAGAGTAGGGGGGAATCCCGAAACCTGGGCTATTGAGGATGGCGATCATAGCGTGGTGATCGGAGTGATTGACACCGGAGTCGATAAAACTCATCCCGATATCATGGATAACTATTTGTACGGAAAATCTCTTTTGGCGGAATTCCCTGATGCCGGTGAAGACCTTATTGGTCACGGGACTTTTGTCGCCGGGGAAATTGCGGGCAACGGAATGATCAAGGGAGTGGCTCCGGGATTAGGGATCGCTTCCTATCGGGTATTTGGCCTGGAAGCGTTAACCAGTATATCGGTTGTGTCACAGGCTATCGTTACTGCGGCCAATGACGGGGTAGATATTTTGAACCTCAGCCTGGGGTCGTTGGTTGATTTGGCTGATCCCAGCATGAGAGCGCAGTACAAGGAGTTTTTACGGGCGGTATTATATGCTGAACGGAAAGGGGTAATTATTGTTACTTCCAGCGGCAACGAAGCGTTAAACTTGGATAAAACCGGCAGGATCAGGAGTTTGCCGGGGGAATTTCCGGGAGTAATAACTGTTTCCGCTACTACCAATACGGACAAACTGGCTTTTTATTCGAACTATGGCGCCAGTATCATTGATTATTGTGCGCCCGGCGGAGATATGGGCCCTAATTACATACCCGATGATCTGTCGACGGTTGATTGGTCGTATGCGTGTTTCGGGATTGTGCCCGGAGGTTACGCTTATACAGTGGGGACCAGCGTGGCGGCTCCAAAGGTGACGGGAGTCTTAGGGTTGATAAAATCCCATTTCCCCAAGATGATCAATGCAAGATTGTTGATAAAACTGAGGAATGCGACGGAAAATATCGGAAAACGAGTGTATTTTGGAAATGGTCTAATCAACGCGCAGTTGGCTTTTGACTAGCTTTTAACTAAAAGTTATTGAGTATTTTAACGGGTCTTGGCAGATTCTTTAAAATGTTTAGCAGCTCGTCTTTTTGATCAGGATTAGTATGAAAGCCGATCCGTCCTTCGGCTGGCTGCAGCTTTACCGGGAAAGCCGTGTGGCTGTGAGCTTCGATAATTTTAAAAATAAAGTTGATATCTTCTGGCAGGGTTTTTGCCTCTATAAGGATTTCGGCGGGGCTTTTGGGCCGGATGGAGGCAGCCTTATTATTTCCGTGATAGGCCTTAGCCATGGTTGATCTCCTTTTACATCAGTATATTTCATAATTTCAACTTCTATGGTTAATAATAACAGTATGAAAACAAGATGTAAAAAGGGGGTAACCTGTTGGAAAAAAAGAAACAAGATTTACAAGGCCAAGCCCCGGTGGGAGATTCGTTTATGCCGACCGAAATGGGTTCAGCGCGTTTTGCCTCATTAGACGGAGAGGGGAGCACCTATAAATATGAAACCGGTCCTACCCATCTGGAACAGGGCTTTCGCGGGCCCCCGTGGGGTGTGGAACCAAGTATGCGTTATGTCTGCGATGAAGCGGGGATAGATTATAACCGGTTCATTGAGGGGATCGCGGAAAATAAAGGTGATATGGAGTTGGCTGAAGAATTTAGCGTCAGTAGTGAAACGATCAATGATTTGAGGCGTCGTTTCTATCAAGTTGAAGCGATTACCGGAAATTACGGACAGGACTGATTCTTATTAGATATTGCAGGCGGATGGAATGCCGTCTCCTGTTTGGGACTGCTCTGGGGGCTGTTGCACAAAGGACTGAAAGTCCGGTGAAAAGCCCCTACCTTTATGCCCTGAAAAGAAACTAGGGAAAAAGAGACCGCTGAAAATTTTGT
>DHRG01000033.1:0-38138 GCA_002408285.1 Peptococcaceae bacterium UBA5318
GCTGGCTAAGCTTGTGCTGCCCGCTTCCGTTTCCGGGACGCGGGATCAGTTTGTTTTGCATCCGAGTATTATGGATGCGGCGCTGCAGGCCTCTATCGGGTTGATGATAGGCGCCGATGACTCATTGCCTGCTGATGGGGCAGCCCTCAAACCGGTATTGCCTTTTGCGCTGCAAGAACTGGAAATCCTGGGGGGTTGCTTTGGCACGATGTGGGCGCACGTCCGCTACAGTGAAGGCAGTCAAGCCGGGGATAGGGTACGGAGGTTGGATATAGACCTAGGCGATGAGCAGGGCAGGGTTTGCGTGCGCATGAGAGGCTTTTCGTCGAGGACGCTGGATGGAGCGACCGCCGGAGATAAAAACAGTCCGGAACCGGCCGACGCCGCAGAGGGGACCATACTCATAGAGCCTGTCTGGGTAGAAAAAGCCGTTGACCGGAAAAAGGACAGTCCGGACTATGCGCATCATCTGGTACTTTTATGCGAGCCGCCTGCAGCCGCGGAAAAAAGTATTGAAAACAGCCTGAATAAGGCGCGTTGCCTGACCTTGCATTCCGGCGTCCAGGAGATTGATAAACGGTATATGGAATATGCCGTCCGGGTGCTGGAAGAAATCCAGCGGCTTCTGAAAGAAAAACCCCCAAAAGAAGTATTAGTCCAAATTGTCGTATCAACGCGGGACGAACAACAACTATTGGCAGGCCTTGCCGGAATAGTAAAAACGGCGCGTATTGAAAACCCGCAACTCGTCGGACAGCTCATCGAAATTGATAATTGGCGTGATACCGCGGAAATACTGGAAGAAAACAAGCGCTGCCCCGCTGACGCCGGGATCAGGTATCAGGCAGGGAAACGCACAATCGGCATGTGGAGTGAAATAGGAACCGCCCCGGGAAAAGGGATACCGGCGGGAAAAGAGCGCATTCCCTGGAAAGACCGGGGAGTCTATCTGATTACCGGCGGGGCGGGAGGGCTCGGCCTTATTTTCACCGCAGAAATTGCCCAAAAGGCCGGGGATATTATCCTGATTTTGACGGGAAGGTCGGCGCTTAGCCCAGAGAAGTCAGCCCGGTTAAAGGAAATTGAGGACCGGGGCATTCGTGTCGAATACAGGCCGGCCGATGTTACGGACGCCAAAGCGGCACAGGAACTGATCCAAAGCATTCGGGATGATTATGGCCGGCTGGACGGCGTCATCCATGCCGCCGGTATGATACGGGATAATTTCATCATCAAAAAAAGCGGCGAAGAACTATTGGCAGTGCTAGCGCCAAAAGTTGCGGGGCTGGTTAACCTGGACCAAGCCAGCAAAGGTTTAAAGCTGGATTTCTTCATCCTGTTTTCCTCGGCGGCAGCGGCGTTAGGCAACGCGGGACAGGCCGACTACGCGGCTGCCAACGCCTTTATGGACCAATATGCCGGGTATCGTAATGGATTGACCGCCGCCAACAAACGCAGCGGAAAGACGATATCAATCAACTGGCCGCTATGGCAAGAGGGCGGCATGCATATGGACGGAGAAAACTTAAAACTGTTGAAAGACAGGACGGGAGTTGCCGCCCTGGAAACAGCCGACGGGGTACAGGCTTTCTATGACAGTATGGCTTTTGCCAAGAACCAGGTGATGGTCATGGGGGGGCAACTGCAAAAAATACGGGAAACAATACTGGGCCGGCAACTTCCGCACGATACCGCAGCGAAAGCTCAAAACGGGGGGGAAAACCAAGCCTATACGGCTGGAAACGCACTGGGCGAAAAGACAAACCAATATCTGAAGGAACAGCTTTCCAACATAATTAAACTGCCCCCGCAGCGGATCCACGAAAATGCGCCTTTCGAGAAATACGGGATTGATTCAGTAATGGTCCTGCAGTTGACTAATGAACTGGAGAAAGATTTCGGCCCGCTGCCTAAGACCCTGTTTTTTGAATACCAGAATATCGAAGAGCTAAGCAAATACTTTATGGAATCATATCGTGACCGTCTGGTGAAGATGCTGATACCGGCGGAAGAGTTTAAAGCAGAAAAATCCGTAAGGCCGGCGGAGTCAGCAACAACGGCGGAAAAAACGGTATTACACGAGCGCAGGCGGCCGCGGTTTGCCGCCCTAGCCGCTACGGGATCACGCGCAGAAAAAGGCCCTGCGGAAAAAGGCCCTGCGGAAAAAGGCTTTGCCGAAAAAGGTTTTGCCGAAAAAGGCTCTTTGGATATCGCTGTTATCGGGCTGGCCGGGCGTTATCCGGGGGCCAAAAATGTCCGCGAATTCTGGCAAAACCTAAGAAACGGCAAAGACTGCATCACTGAAATCCCCAAGGAACGCTGGGATTACAGCCCTTATTACGACCCGGACAAAGAAACGCCCGGAAAAACATACAGTAAATGGGGCGGTTTCCTGGACGGATACGACTGCTTTGACCCGCTGTTTTTCAATATCTCGCCGCGGGAAGCCTCCCTGATAGACCCTCAGGAACGGCTGTTCATGGAATGTGTCTACCAGGCTATCGAGGATGCCGGTTATACCCGCGAAATCCTCCGCTCAGACAGTGATATAAAGCGGGAACGCGAGATAGGGGTCTTTGTCGGCGTTATGAACGAGGATTACCAGTTCTACGGCGTACAGGAACAAGCTTCAGGCCGGCCGATAGCGATCGCCGGCTATACCGCCTCGATAGCCAACCGTGTTTCTTATTTCTATAACTTCCACGGGCCCAGCCTTTCGATAGATACGATGTGTTCCTCGTCGCTGACCGCGGTCCATCTGGCCTGCCAGAGCCTGCAAAAACAAGAGTGCGGGCTGGCCGTAGCCGGGGGTGTCAACCTTGCCCTTCATCCCAGTAAGTATCTGCTTTTAGCGCAGGCCAGGCTACTCTCCGATACGGGCCAAAGCGCAAGCTTCGGACAGGGAGGCGACGGTTTCGTGCCGGGAGAAGGCGTCGGAGTTGTGCTGCTCAAGCCTCTTTCTAAAGCTGTTGCTGATCGGGACCATATTTACGGCGTAATTAAAGCGAGTTCCATTAATCACGGCGGAAAAACAAACGGGTATATGGTTCCCAACCCCACCGCCCAGGCTTCGGTAATCAAGAAAACCATACAAGCGGCGGGGATTGATCCCAGGACAATCAGTTATATCGAAGCCTCGGCTACCGGATCCGCGCTGGGAGATCCGATCGAAGTGGCGGGCCTGACCAAAGCGTATGCGGAATATACGCCGGATAAACAATTCTGTCCCATCGGGACCGTCAAATCCAATATCGGTAATGGCGAATCCTCTTCCGGCATAGCTCAGCTGACCAAAGTCATCATGCAATTACAGCATCGGGAGCTTGTTCCGACCATCAACGCAGAGCCTGTGAATCCCAATATTGACTTTACGGATACTCCGTTTTACCTGCAAAAAGAACTCCGGACATGGAAACGCCCCGTGCTGCAAATCGACGGTGAAAAAAAGGAGTATCCAAGGCGCGCAGCCATCAACTCCTTTGGGGCGGGCGGTTCCAACGCTAATTTGATATTGGAAGAATACGTTCCCGGCGGGGAAGAAAAAAATGAGGAAGAAAAAAATCCCGACGATATTCCGGCTATACCCCAGGTGATCGTGCTTTCGGCTAAGACGGCGGAGCGTTTGCGTACTGTTGCGGCACAATTGCTGGAATTTCTGGAGCTTCAGGATGAGGTGTCCCTGGGCGATCTTGCCTATACCCTCCAGACCGGGCGGGAAGCAATGGAATTTCGCCTGGCGTGGGTGGCAAAAAACCGGGATGAGCTGAGCGAAGGGTTGAAGATTTATCTGCGGTCCAGCCGGGAAGGTAAGGAGCCGGAGGCTTTCTTCCCCATGTACACAGGTGATTTAGAAGCCGGACAAGTCAGCGGGAAAAAACTGTTTGGCAGCCGGATGGAAGAAACTGTACAACAAGCGCCGCAAGCGGATACCGACCTGGCAAATCTTGCGCTCTATTGGACGCAAGGGGGCGGGATCAACTGGGAATCACTGCATGAAGAAAAAAGAGTCCGCAGGATTTCCCTGCCGACCTATCCCTTTGGCAAGGAACGGTATTGGCTAACCACATCTCAGGAGGAATGCGACCGGGAAAAGGGGGAATCGGTGATTCATCAGGCCGGTTCGCGGGAACAGGGTATCCAAGACTATCTTATCCGCTTTTTCTGCCGGGAATTGGAGCTTAGGGAAGACCAGATCAAAGTGCAGCGGAATATCCGGGATTACGGCGCGGATTCGATCTTAACCATGAAGCTTCTGCGGGATGTGGAGAAACATTATCAAATCAAAATCAAAATACGCAAAATAGCGGAAAATCCAACGATCCGGTCAATAGCCGCTTACCTTGCCGCAGAAGTAGAAGGGGCCAGAGGTAAGCCCAAGGAAGCCGGGGTTTCCAACAGAGCCCGCGAAGCCCTGGAAAAATTCAAACAGGGAAGCTTAAGCCTCGGGGAAATAGAAAAGTTACTTGATAAGGGGGAGATAATATGAAAATAAGTTTTCTTATCCGTTCATTTCAATATCGAAATTACCGTTTGTTTTTTGGCGGCCAGTGTATTTCACAGATCGGGAACTGGATCCAAACCATTGCGATGAGCTGGTTGGTCTATGGATTGACTAATTCGGCGCTGATGCTGGGATTTGTGGGGTTTATCGGACAAATCCCCATTCTGTTCTTCGCGCCTTTGGCGGGGGTTCTGCTTGACGGATGGAACCGTCACCGCGCCTTGGTCGTTACTAAAACTTTAGCCATGTGCCAGGCGTTTATGTTAGCCGCTCTGGTTTTGACAGGGAAGGTCACGATCACGCAAATTATTGTCCTCAGCGTGTTTCTTGGTCTGGTGTTATCTTTTGAACAAACAGTGAGCCAGTCTTTCGTTGTCAATATCGTTGAAAATAAAGAAGATTTAGGGAACGCCATTGCTTTAAACACCGCTTTGTTTAATGCAGCCCGCTTGCTGGGGCCCGCCGTGGCAGGCATACTTATTGTGATTATCGGGGAAGGAATGTGCTTTTTAATCAACGGGATATGCTTCCTGGCCATCATTATCGCTTTACTGTGTATGAAAATCAAACCCCAGAAAATCGTCAAACAAGGCAATCTCCTAAAAGGGCTGAAGGAGGGGGTCGCTTATGTCTTTGATTCCGTTCCCATGAGATCTATTATCGTGATACAGGCGTTTATTACTTTGGTTGGAATGCCTTTTGGAGTACTGATGCCTGTTTTTGTCAAAGAGATTTTGGGGGAAGGATCCGGAGCGCTGGGTTTTATCATGGGTTGTTCCGGTCTGGGTTCTATTATCGCTACGTTCTATCTGGCAACACGCAAGGATGCCGCCTGTCTGGCTAAATTGATACCTCTATCGGCAACCATACTGGGATTAGGTCTTATTGGTTCTTCCTTCTCCCGCCTTACCTGGGTTTCCATGTTTTTTGCCCTGTTCACAGGCTTTGGCGCGGTCCTTCAACTGGCTGCCGGCAACACGATCCTGCAGATGATTGTCGATGATGATAAAAGAGGACGGGTAATGAGTTTTTCCACCCTGGCGTTTTCGGGCGTCTATCCCCTGGGCAGCTTATTGGCAGGCAGTCTTGGTGAAATGGTCGGGGTCCCCAACGAGTTTATGATCAGCGGGATCCTGTGTCTGGCGGGGGCGCTTGTCTTTGTAGCCAATCTTGGGTCAATTGGTGAAATAATAAATCGGCGCTTATCTGATATCGGCGTTACCATGTAACAGGGGGTGGCAAGAATGGGCAAGCCGTATCTAAAAAAGAAGATCAAAACGGGGCTGGATGACCAAAAAATCAGAGCGGCCAGGCTAAGGGCCCTGGGGGTCATCAAGCCGGGGATGCTGCGGATGGTCGGATATTTTCCCGATTTATCGGCAAGACTGAGGCGGATCAAGGAGTATTCGATCCATAATCTTCCCGTCTTACTTGAGCAAACTGTTCATTCCCTGGAAAAGCAAGGCTGCCGTGTTTTTATAGCCAATACTTCTGCGGAAGCTATTTTGTATATCGAAAAAATTGCGAAACGGAAACTGGCGGTCAAATCCAAGTCAAATGCCGGAAAAGAAATAGGCCTGACCGAGCATCTGGAGAAGCGGGGAAACGCCAGGGTCATTGAAACAGATCTGGGCGACCGTATCAACCAGTTGGCCAAAAGCAGCGCCAGCCATTCCCTGGCCCCGGCCATCCACATACCGATCGAGAAAGTAGCGGAACTTTTCTCCCGGGAGGCGAAACAGCGGTTAGCCTGCGATCTTGAAACCCTGGTCCAGGCCGCCCGCCATAATTTGCGCGGCTGCCTGGAAGAAGCTGATGTGGGCATTGCCGGAGTGAATGCCGTGGCGGCTGAAACCGGTTCCCTTGTATTTACCGAGAACGAGGGCAATATCCGGGCTGTGGCGAGTATGCCCAAAGTTTTTATTGCCATAGCCGGGATAGAAAAGATCGTGCCCACCCTGCCGGACAGTATACAAGTGGCTAGAGCGGGCGCTGTTTATGGCACAGGGGCCGATCTCGGTACTTATATATCGGTTATTTCGGGACCTGCCCGTTACAGGGCTGACAGCCTTGATTTTCTGGGATCCGGTCAGGGCCCGGACGAGGTGCATGTGGTGTTCCTGGCCGGAGGCAGGGACAAGGCGGTCAGGGAAGGCTTTGCCGAAGCGCTTTTCTGCATCAACTGCGGCAGTTGCCTTAATTTTTGCCCCATCTATAGGGAAATAGGGGAAAAGTACGGCTATAAATACCTGGGGGGCCGCGGCGCCGTTTTTACCGCTTTTCATGACAGCCTGAAAAAAGCGCAGGAAGCCGGTCTGTCCCTCTGCATCGGGTGCGGGAAGTGCCTGGAATCTTGTCCTGTGGGCATGGATATACCGGAGATGGTTTTCCGTCTGCGGGCAAAGGTTGTGGAACGGGCGGGACCGGCCTGGATCCGGAAGAAGATGTTTAACATACTGGCGGAGAATAAACTTCCCCGCTATCTTAAAATGGCTCGTGCTTTCCGGGAAACAGGGATGAAGCGGCAGCCCGGCGGAAGATCGGGCACGGTGAGGATCGGGCTGCCGGGGCTGGGTATCCCGGCTGAGCGGGTTGTCCCGCTCGTTGCCGACAGGTTCCTGGAAGAGATCATAAAGGGGCGTCCGCCTGTAAAGGCCCCCCAAATGAGGGTATCGTTCTTTGCCGGATGCGCGGTAAAATATTTTCTGCCGCATTTGGGAGCCGACTTGTTGGATGTTCTGGAAGCGCAAGGCATAGAAGTTGTGATACATGAAGCGGAGTCCTGCTGCGGCCGGCCTCTGCTGATAAGCGGCGCCAGGGCGCAGGCCGCCGATTTGGCCTTGCGTAATGTGGAACTGTTAACTGCGGATGAAACTTCCCATCTGGTGTTTCTATGTCCGTCCTGTGCAGCCGCCGCGAAAAAAGAGTGGCCCCGGCTGTTGGAAAATGAAGGGGATGAAATAAAACAAAAAAGCCGCGAACTGGCGGCCAAGGTGATGGATATCAGTCAATTTTGCGCTGACGTAACGGGTTTGGAGATACCCCTTGAAACAAGCTGTAAGAAGGTTACTTATCATGACTCCTGCTCCCTTTCCCGGGGACTGGGGGTAAGGCGGCAACCCAGAAGCATCCTGCAGGCTGTTAGGGGCGTGGAATTGGTCGAGATGGAGGAAGCGGACAGCTGCTGCGGTTTTGGCGGCAGTTTCAGTTTTTCCTACTATAACCTGGCCGGCAGAATAGGAGCGGAAAAGGCGGCCAAGGTCATAGCCACCGGGGCCGACTGTGTGGTAACGGGCTGTCCGGGCTGCATGATCCACCTGGCCGACAGCTTACATCAGGCGGGAGGCGGTCAAAAGGTGGTCCATACGGTTGAACTGCTGGCGGAGGCGGTCAGGGGAGGGAAAAAATAATGGAACGGAAGCTGGCCGCGATGCGCGAAGACGCGGTCAAAAACTTGCCACGCTTAATTATCAAAGCGGAAAATGTCTTGAAATTGAAAGGCTGCCGGGTCTATCTCGCCGCCGACCGGGCGGAAGCCCGGTCTGTTTTGACGGGTCTATTTGACGGGCAGAAACAGGTAGTGCGTTCATACAGCGAAACGCTCAGGGAAATCGGTTTTGATGCTTTGATGGCGGCTATGGATATCAGGGTAACGAAGACCAGCGTGACGGAAATTATCATGGAGCGGCTGGAACCGCAATTGGCAGGATACCCCTTTGTCCCAGCGCAGCATTTTGCGCGGGCCGGCGTTGTTAAAGCAATCCAGGATTACCTGGGGATAAAAGGCGTTGCCGAGTTTGCGGAACTGAAACGGTTATTACAGAAAAAGATTAGAACGGCGGTCATGGAGAGCGAATTTGGTATTACCGGAAGCAACAGCCTTGCGGCGGAAAGCGGCACTTTGGTATTGGCGGAGGATGAAGGAAACGCCAGGGCCGTTTCTAATTTTCCTTACCGCCACATAGCGGTTGCCGGGATTGATAAGCTCACCGCTACCGTGGAAGAGGCCATGACCCTTATTCAGGGTGCGGCGTTATACGGGCTGAGGCGGAACATACCGGCCTGCATCTCTTTTATTTCGGGCCCCAGCCGGACGGGCGATATCGAATTCCGCATGGCTTATGGGATGCACGGGCCTAAGGAGGTTTATGTCATTCTGCTGGACAACGGCAGGCTGGCCTTGCGGGAGCAGGGATATGGCGAAATGTTGAAATGTATCGGCTGCGGGGCTTGCCTGAAGACATGCCGGCAGTTAACTCAGGAAAACGATTGGCCGGACCTTGCGCCTACGATGAAGGGAATCAGCCTGGCTTTGATACAGGGAAGAATCAAAAGACCTGTGACACTCTGCATTGCGGGTGATTTTTCCTGTCCGGCGGGTATTACGATGAGCCGGTTCGCAGAGGCCTTGATTGGAATTGAACCAAGGTGTGCGGGAAGTGAGGGAAAAAATGAGTAAACCCGTCGTATTCATGTTTTCCGGACAAGGGTCGCAATATTACCAGATGGGAAGGGAGTTTTACCTGACGAATCCAACCTTTCGCAGGAGCATGCTGGAAGCGGATGAGATCTTTCGGATGATAACCGGAGAGTCGGTAGTAAAACAGATGTATGATGACAGACGCCAAAAGAGCGAGGAGTTTGATCGTCTGTTATATACCCATCCGGCAATTTTTATGGTGGAGTATTCCCTTTCACAAGTCCTGCTGGAAAGAGGAATATCCCCAAATTATGTTTTAGGCGCCAGTTTGGGCGAATATACAGCCGGCGCTCTTGCGGGCGTATTGGATCGCGAGGAGCTTATCCGGTGTCTTGTCCGGCAGGCTCAAATACTGGAAGCTTACTGCCAAAAGGGCGGGATGCTGGCAGTGCTTGAAAATCAACGGCTATACGAAGAAGAGCCTGTACTGCGCGAGAATTCGGAATTGGCGGCGGTTAATTTTTACTCTCACTTTGTTATTTCAGGCAGTTTAGAGAAACTGGCGGAGATTGAAGGATATTTGCAAGGTAACGGGACCGCCTTTCAAAGACTGCCCGTTTCCTTTGCTTTCCACTCTTCCTTGCTGGACCCGGCGGCTGCGCCTTATACGGATTTTTTAAAGCCAATGATCTGCCGGGAACCCAAGATCGGCTTTCTTTCCTGCGTAACGGGCCACAGGATGCCGGCGATTACGGGTACGCACCTTTGGGATGTGGTCAGGCAGCCGATACGTTTCCAGGACGCTATCGGGTATTTACAGCGGCGGGGCGAGCATGTTTATATAGATCTCGGGCCTACGGGGACCCTGGCTAATTTCACTAAATACAACCTGGGCGGCGCTTATTTTGGCGGCAGGGGGCAGAAACAGGCCGGGATATTTTCAATTCTGACGCCGTTCAATAACGGGACGGAAAATTTGGATAGACTCTGCGGGAGCTTGGGAAACTGCAACAATTAGCGTTGGAAAGATCAACCTTATTTTGATTGACAGACATTACGGGATCTGATATTATTTGCCTTAATATTAAATAAATGCGTTGACAGGGAAAACACACTGCCTAAAGTGCTCCAGAGAACTGTTGGTCGCTGAAAAACAGTGCATTTAAGCTATGTGAACTCACCCTTGAGCAGTCGCCCGAAAGTTGTAACCGCCTAGTACAGGCGGCGGCAAGTAGGTTTGAACGGGTTTCTCGCCGTTATCAGGAGAGGGCATTATCCGTTTAGGATTGATGCCGCAGAGTGGGTATTTTTATACCAATGAGTGGTGGTACCACGGAAGTTGAAAGCTTTCGTCCCTTACAAGAAAAGTATGGGGATGAAAGCTTTTTTATTGCCCGTAATAATGTTAAGGAGGAGATCAATATGAAAATTGCGTTTTCAACTCTCGGCTGCCCTGACTTTAGCTGGCCTGAGATCTATTCCATGGCTAAGGATCTGGGCTTTGACGGTATTGAAATCCGCGGACTGGGCAACGACATCCTTGCGGTTAAAGCCCAGCCTTTCACGGATGATCAACTGCCGCAGACCGTAAAGAAACTTTCCGGTCTGCGCCTCGAAATCCCTTGTCTCTCTTCCGGATGCTGCCTGAAGCATGCCGAAAGGGCGGAGGAAAACTATCAGGAGATCGTGCAATATATTATGCTGGCTTCCAAGCTTGGGACGCCTTATGTCCGTATTTTGGCTGAAATTAATCCGAGGCCTGACGGCGAGCTGGACGACAAGGTAGTTCTTTCCGCACTGCAGCGCTTGATTCCGGTCGCCGAAGAGAAAAATGTGACTCTTCTGGTGGAAACGAACGGCGTCTATTCCGATACGGCACGACTGCGCGGGTTGCTCGATTGCTTGGCAAGCGATGCGGTAGCCGCCCTGTGGGATATTCACCATCCCTACCGGTTCGCGGGTGAAACACCCGGTCAAACGATACAGAATCTTGGCGCCTATATTAAACATGTGCATGTCAAGGATTCTATTATTGTCAATGGCGCGGTACAGTACCGTATGATGGGCGAAGGAGATATGCCGATCGATGAAATGATGTCCGCCCTGCGCTCCATTAACTACGAAGGCTTCGTTTCACTCGAATGGGTCAAGCGTTGGGCGGCTGATCTGGAAAATGCAGGAATTGTCTTTCCCCATTTTGTAAACTATATGAGCCGCTACATTGAAAAGACGGTAGTCAAAAGCCAGTTGTTTGATAATGTCGCCAAGACCGGGAAATATGTCTGGGAGAAGGATAGCTTGATCGACCTGACCTTTCCGCAGGTACTTGACCGTATGGTGGAAGAGTTTCCGGACCAATATGCCTTCCGTTATACCACGCTGGATTATACCAGAACATACTCCGAGTTCCGCAACGATGTGGACACCTTTGCCCGCTCCTTGATCGCTTTGGGCGTAAAACCAGGCGACAAGGTGGCTATTTGGGCTACCAACGTCCCCCAATGGTTTATTACTTTTTGGGCGGCGACCAAGATCGGCGCGATTCTTGTGACCGTCAACACTGCCTACAAGATTCATGAAGCTGAATATTTGCTCCGCCAGTCAGACACTAATACGCTGGTGATGATTGATGGACATAAGGATTCCAACTATGTCGGTATTATCAAAGAGCTGTGCCCGGAGTTGGATACAGCCGAAGCGGGGAAACCGCTGCATTTGAAACGCCTGCCTTTTTTGCGCAGCATCATAACCATTGACTCCAAACAAAAAGGCTGTTTGACCTGGGATGAAGCGATAGCCATGTCCAGCCGGGTGCCGCTTGAATTGGTGTATTACCGTGCTTACTCCATCAACAAACATGATGTCTGCAATATGCAGTATACCTCTGGCACCACCGGCTTCCCCAAAGGTGTTATGCTGACCCATTATAATGTGGTAAATAACGGTAAAAATATTGGCGACTGTATGGATTTTTCGACGGCTGACCGCCTGCTGATACATGTTCCGATGTTCCACTGCTTCGGCATGACGCTTTCTATGACCGCGGCCATGACCCATGGTACGACGATGTCGCCGGTTCCTTCCTTTTCGCCCAAACTGGCCTTGGAATGCATCGACAAAGAAAAAATCACCGCCTGCAACGGAGTCCCTACTATGTTTATTGCCATGTTGGAGCATGAGGATTTTGCGAAAACCGACTTCTCCTGCATGAGGACCGGTATTATGGCCGGCAGTCCTTGCCCGGTCAAGGTCATGCAGGATGTGGTTGATAAGATGAATATGAAAGAGATCACCATTGTCTTTGGGCAGACCGAGTCTTCGCCAGGCTGTACCCAGAGCCGGGCCGACGATCCTATTTCGATCCGTGTCAATACGGTAGGCCGGGCGCTGCCGGGTGTGGAATGTAAAATTGTCGATCCCGCAACCGGCGAGGATTTGCCGGATGACACTGACGGCGAATTTTGCGCGCGCGGCTATAACATTATGAAGGGCTATTACAAGATGCCCGAGGCTACCGCGGCGGCTATTGATGAAAAGGGATGGCTGCATACGGGGGATCTTGCCAGGCGTGACGCCGGCGGTAATTACAAAATCACCGGGCGCATTAAGGATATGATCATCCGCGGGGGTGAGAATATTTATCCCAAAGAGATCGAGGACTTTATCTATACACATCCCATGGTTAAGGACGTCCAAGTTATCGGAGTGCCCGACAAACAGTACGGCGAGGAAATCATGGCGTGTGTCATACCCAAAAAAGGCATGTCCCCGACAGCCGATGAAATCAAGGAATACGTCCGTTCCCATATGGCGAAGCATAAAACTCCGCGTTATGTGGATTTTGTCACCGAATTCCCGATGAACGCGGCCGGTAAAATTTTGAAATACAAAATGCGCGAGCAAGCCGTTGAAAGGCTCGGCCTGCAAGCGGACAGCCATATTGAAACTGCCTGAGGGACTCCTGGGCCGCACAGCGTTGCGGAAATAAGGCAGCCTGAAGTTTGAATAAACACTGCTGACAAGAAAAAAGGCGGCTACTGGTACATATCAAAAGCCGTCTTTTGCAGATAATGTTGTTAATGAAAATAAATATATTACGTTCAGATTATACGTGTCTATTTCAATAAACAATATATACTTTATCCTAAGAATAAGGTCAAGGCTTTGTCGGCAATTTATTTCCCTTATTGTAGTCAATGTCAGTACATCATTCGATGCTCACGTCCTTAACGCAGGCGGCAAAACGCCTCCCCGCAGATCAAATATCCCGACATGAACAGTTTTCCTGCATTTGCAGGAATTTCTGTGTTTCCGCGAAACACTATTTGATAATATGTGAATATACTGCTAGATGGTTTGATATCCGGGTTGGGGTTGATATTTCAAGGGGGGGAAAAGGGATGCTGCAGTATCAGAAAACAGTGAATAATGGTTCTTTTAACTATGATCAGTTGACCATAGGGGAGATGGCCAAAATCTATCATATTTCCACACAGACCCTGCGCCTATACGATAAAATGAACATCTTTAAACCAGCGGTAGTAAATAAATCAACCGGATATCGCTATTACAAAGTGGAGCAATGTGCTCATTTGGATTTGGTCTTTTTCATGAAATCCATGGGCATGGGGTTGGATGCCATCAAAAAGCAGTTGAACCTAGGAGATGTTCAAGATATAAAAAGTATTCTTAAGCAACAGCTTCAGCACATAGAACAACGCATGTACGAATTACAAAAGATGCGTGAAACTATAACAATGACTTTAACTTCCTATGATCATTATTTAAATGCCCCTCCGGACGGGCTGATTACCACAGAATACATACCAACCCGAAAAATTTATGTATATCCATTGGAAGAGAATTATTATGATATGAGTCGCCGCCGTTTTGAAATGGCTGTCAAACAGATGCATAATCATGTAAGAGCTAATCAGTTGCCGGCTTTTGGTTTAGTTGATATTGGCAATCTGATTCGTAAGCCTGAACTAGAACGTTTCCGCCTTGTTTCACGGGAGTTGTTTCTGCCAGTGGGAGACAGCTTTCCCAGTGATAAAGTGGAAGTTGTTCCCTCAGGCTTGTATATCTGTATATATTGCGACAGCAATTATAAAGAAGTTGAATATACCCGGCGTTTGTTTGATTACATCAAACAAAATAAGCTTACAATTGCTGGAGATTTTCTCTGTGAGGTAGTAGCTTCGCTTCCGGCATTTAAAGAAGGAGAACGCAATATGTATATTCGCATACAGGCATCAATCAAATATTAAGTAAAAAAAACAAAATTTAAGAAAAGCGTTGACTTTATAGTTACTATAAGAGTTAAGCTGATTATAGAACATGAGAGGAGGGGAAAACAGAGCTCATGGTTTGAATCAGCTTTTTTCTTTTCATATACGTCCGGACGTAGGAATTCATGATCTCAAGGAGATATTATTGGTGCTCTTAAAATTTGCCGTGATATAAGCCCGTGGATTTTTGTCGGGCTTGCCTGGAGGACGCTTCGCGGTTGTCACGGCGTCGTGGGTTTAACTACTACATTTAATGGAGGGAGTTCTATGACAAAACAGATCGCATCAGTTAAGCTAAAAAAACAATATGATATGTTTATTGATGGTAAATTTGTGCCGGCGGTTTCAAGCGAGTATTTTTCCACAATTAATCCAGCCACTGGAGAAAAGCTGGCGGATGTAGCCAAAGGCGGAGTTGCCGATGTCGATTTGGCGGTAAAAGCTGCCCAGGCAGCCTTCCCCGTTTGGGCCGAAACAAGCGCTGTTGTCAGAGCCGCTATTCTTTGCGGAATTGCGGACGCTATGGAAGCAAATATAGACGTTTTGGCTACGATAGAAACCCTGGATAACGGTAAGCCCAAGGGTGAGGCTATTGGCGATATCAGCGATGCCATAGATCAGTTTCGTTATTTTGCCGGCTGCTTACGAGCTTCAGAAGGGTCCTATATTCCTTATAACAAAGACACTTTCTCTATTTTAATTAAAGAACCCATTGGCGTTGTCGGACAAATCGTTCCCTGGAATTTCCCACTAAATATTGGCAGTTGGAAACTAGCACCAGCTCTTGCAGCCGGCAACTGTATCGTATTTAAACCTTCCTCCTATACCTCAATATCTATTCTGGCTTTTGCCGAAATGATTAAAGAATTACTCCCCGCAGGTGTGCTAAACATTGTAACTGGTCCCGGCGACACTTGTGGTGAATCACTGATCTGCCATCCCGGTATCCAAAAAATCGGTTTTACTGGCTCAACCTCAATAGGTCGGAGAATTGGCGCAGTAGCTGGCGAAAAAATTATTCCCGCTACCTTGGAGTTAGGCGGAAAATCTGCGCATATCATCTTCCCGGACTGTCAAAGGGAACGAGCTTTAATTTCTTCCTGCGTAGGTATTTTGTTTAACAGCGGACAGGTCTGCTGTGCCGGTTCACGTTTATATGTGCACGAGGATATTTATGATTTATTCATTGTGGAACTAAAGAAAAAATTTGAAGCTGTTAAGGTTGGTAACGGGCTAGATCCCGAAACGAAGATGGGTCCGGTTATAAATGCATATCAAATGAATAAGATCCTGGGTTATATTGAAACAGGTAAAAAAGAAGGCGCTCACCTGATTACTGGCGGCCACCGGTTGAGCGGACCGGAATATGACGATGGTTTCTTTATCGCTCCCACGCTGTTCGCAGATGTAACCAATGATATGACCATCGCCAGAGAAGAAATTTTTGGTCCAGTTCTTTGTGTATTGAAATTCAGTAATGAAGAAGAAGTCATTCGTCTAGCCAATGATAGCAACTATGGTCTGGGGGGCGGCGTATGGACGCAGGATATTAACCGGGCCCTGCGCGTAGCTAAAGCTGTCCGTGCCGGAACGATGTGGGTGAATGAATATGGCCCCACACCGTCCGGTAGTGCCTTCGGTGGCTATAAGGATTCAGGTTATAACCGGGAGGTTAACCGTCAAGCTTTTGAGCATTACGTCCAGACAAAAAACATCTATATTAATATGAACGAGGAACCTGATGGTTCATATTGACGGCTTCAATTGCGGGAAACACCGGCATATTTCTTTAAGCAAGGTTAGCATTTCCCCGCGTGTTTTTAATTGCGGTAAAAGATTAATGAATGTAATGGAGGTGCTATTATGGATGACATGGAAAAGGCGTATTTACGCAGCTTGATTCCAGATAATTTGCCGCCCGGAAGAAAAGTACTCCAAGAAGGTATTGAGATCGGAAGGAAAGTGGTTACAGGTAAAAGCCGCTTTCAGCGGGAACAAGGCTATGCCAGTGACGTTGATTTTCGCCAGGAAATGAAGAAAAAGGGCGAAATGGTGTGGGGCATTATCATGGGGTTAGCCAGTGTGGATGATCAAGTGAATGGGATGGATTATCTATACCAGTTCGCGCAGCGGACAGGCGTAGATATTGACGTACACTTTATTATTGCCAATATGTTGACGGGGTTGCCGCGTGAGTTGCGGAATAAAGCGCCGAAAGGTACCAGCTTTATTCTTGATAAGCCGTTAGATTGGCAACGCATTGCGGAAGCTGCTCCCGTTTCTATTGATTTTGGCGATTTTCACTTAGGTTCTCCCAACGCTTTGGAGAACACCATCCGCGCCGTTGAAAACGGCTCGTCTTATAGCGGGGTTTTCGCTCAGTTGGCATGGGATTTCCCTCTTTACGACAATGATATTAAATTCGTATCTGATAACCTGAAAGCCCTTGGAGTTCTCGCTGCCAAACGGGATGAAAAATTTGTGGCCGGTACTTATTATGACGATGGTATTCCCGGGTATTTTCTGGATTACGCATCCTATCTTGGCTATGCTTTATTTGAGCATTATATAATCTGCGAACTGTGTGGTGCACGTTACGCTGCTAGTTACGGGCAGATGATGAATAAGCCCGCGCAGAAAATAGCTTTTACCATGGCCTGTTGCAGGCTGTTGGAAAAACCGGATCAGCCTGGTGTGGATTACGTTTATACAAATGCGATTGATCACTGGGACCATGACATAGAAGCCAATTATGGTGTAAGCCTGCCGGAATATCTGATGATGATCGCTGCAAACAAGAAGTATCACTTAGGAATGCGGATACAGCTTATTCCAATCACAGAGAAAATCGCCGTTCCCACACCGACAGCAATAGCCAATATGGCCGCAGCTGCCAGACGTTTGGAAGAAAACTCAGATCAATGGATTGATATGCTGGACTTTGGCACTTGCGAAAAAATGTGTGATTTGTTAATTGAAAAAGGCACAATATTCTTCCGCAATATTCTTTCCGGGCTTCAAGACGCAGGATTGGATATTGAAGATCCGATGCAGATGATGATGGTAATCCGACGTATTAACGCCATTAAAATGGAAAAAATGTTCCACCCAAGCCGCCAGGAAAATCCAAATGGTGAGTTTTCAGCTTATGTGCCTACGACAATGGGTCAGCAATGTCTAGAGGAAAAAGAGCGTATCGTTCAAAATATGATTGGATTGGGTTTCGGGGGTAAATTGGCAGATAAACGGGTCGTACTAGCTTCTGCGGATGCGCATTATTACGGTGCTTTTGTAGTGGACGAAGTCTTGACAGCATTGGGTGCGGAGGTGTTAAACGGTGGTGTGGATTTTGATGGGGCGGATGTGCTCGACCTAGCAGAGGAAGAAAATCCGGATTTCGTCTGTGTTAGCGTACACAATGGACAGGCGTTGGATTATTCCAAACAATTGCTAGAACTATCATCAAAACGCAACAAAAAATGGCCGATCTTCATGGGTGGAAAGCTAAACGGAATCTTGCCGGGAGAGTCCTTACCCCAAGATATGTCTGGATTTATCAATGAAATGGGTATCATTGCCTGCAATTCCTTACCGGAAATGGTAGAAAGAATGCTTAAAATTGAAAGGACGGATCGTAATGATACAAGGTAGTATTTCTGCTGAACAAGCCTATCGGAATAAGAAAATCAGTATTGCCAAGGCTGGACTCCTGCTAGCTTGGTTATCATCTGTTACTTGTATCTGCCAAACAATGTTCAACAATATTGGGACCCCCATTATTTCTGCTAATTTTGAGGACCGTGCACTAATAACAGCCATCATTGCTATTACGTTGCTGGGCATGAGTGATTTTTTTTCCGGGATATATACGCTGATCTACAATGTAGCCACTAAGCGGAGTATCAAGGAATACCGGCGTATGTGCGGTATGAAAATATCCTGGACGATGCTGCTGGCCGCCCTTGCGGCGGGCCCTTTTGCTACTGGCTGCTGGATGTCTTCTTCTAATATGTGTGGCGTTACATATACCACAGCCATATTAGCGCTTACTCCCGCCGTGACCGCCATCATGGGTCACTTTGTGTTCAAGGAAAAACTAGGTGCCCGCGTTGTATTTGGTATCGCAATCGTTATTATAGGAACAATCATAAACGGTTGGGCAAAACCGGAAGGTATGGATTATTTCTATATAGGTGTTCTCCTGGCCGCTTTAGCTCCCATAGGCTTCTCCTTAGAAGGCATGATTTCCACTTATGCCAGCGACATGGTTGACCCTCTTGTGGCTTGCGGTTTCTTTCGCTGCTTTGGAGCCGGTATTCTTGGCCTTGTCGGTATGGCTATTTTAAGCGCTGCCACTGGTTATAGCAGTGTTTACACTGGGGTTATTTCCACGGTGTTCTCGAATCCCATTGCATTTTTCTCTCTAGCGATGATGGGATTATTTGGAGCTATCGGCTATGGTACCACTTACGCGGCCTTCAATAAGTGCGGACCTACCCGCACGTTGGCTATAGTCTACACTATGCCTGTCTGGAGCGTTCCCATAGGGTTGGCCTTTGCCGCCGCCACCCCGCTCTACACTTACTCGGTTACCCCTTTAGCCTTGGTCGGCGTGGTTATAATCATTGTTGGCATGGTATTGGTCGTAGCCAAGCCTTCCGAGTTGTTCAGTCTGCGCAATTTCGGTGATGATTGACTAGTCTTATTAGAGAAAGGAGACAAAAAAATGGAACTGCCGCTGAAGACCAGTATCTTAAAATACGCAATGGAATACAAGAGCTCTTTTACCGTTGACGATCTTTACCGTGACCTGGCTCCATTTTATGGAGGAGAAGGTCAATTTACAAAAGCTAGACTCAAGGACTACACAGATTCTTATCTGGGCGTGAAATTTTTTAACCGTGAAAAGGTGGAATATAACGCAAATGGGGAGTTAATAATCTATTACAAAATCACTGATTATGGCTTGAGTCGAAAGAAATATATATATACTGATTAAGGAAAACTGAAGTATTCTTGTTTAGTATTAACATAACTTTCAATGTGAAATTGCCTAGCGGCATAAAAAAGAAGGAAAGTATCTGACCGGATACCTTCCTTTCTTTTTTATGGACAGATCATAGTTCGATTTGTTCAGCTCTCTGCTTGGGGTAAAGTGGCAAAGCCTTTGGCTAGATCCTCATCGGTCGGGATATAGTCTGTCATGCTTTGGTCGTTGTAACTCATATAAGCGGACATGTCGAAATAGCCTGTACCGGTAAGACCAAATACGATGGTCTTTTTTTCGCCGCTTTCTTTGCACTTAAGCGCTTCGTCAATAGCGGCCTTCAAGGCGTGAGAAGATTCGGGAGCGGGGAGGGTCCCTTCGCAGCGGGCAAACATGGTGGCCGCTGCAAATACCTTGGACTGCTCGACAGAACGGGCTTCCAGATAACCGTCAGCGTACAGCTTGGAAACTATCCGGCTCATCCCATGATATCGGAGGCCTCCGGCATGGTTTGGCGACGGCATAAAGCCGGAGCCTAAGGTGTACATTTTCATGAGAGGCGTGGTTTGGCCTGTATCACCGAAGTCAAAGGCATATTTTCCTCTTGTCAGGGAGGGGCAGGAGGCGGGCTCTACGGCAATAAAACGAATGTTATTTTTGCCGTTGATTTTATCGCCCATAAAAGGCGCGATCAAACCGCCGAAATTAGAGCCGCCGCCGGCACAGCCGATAATGATGTCCGGCTTAATGTCATATTTCTCGCAAGCGGTCTTCATTTCTTCGCCGATCACGGACTGATGGAGCAGAACATGATCCAGCACACTTCCCAGGACATAGCGGCAATTTTTGGTTTTTACAGCCGTTTCGATGGCTTCGGAAATGGCGCAGCCTAAGGAACCGCCTGTTCCAGGGTTTTCCGCCAGGATCTTTCTTCCCACCTCAGTGGTGTTGGAAGGGGACGGGATCACCTTTCCGCCGTATGTTTCGATGACAGCTTTCCGGTATGGTTTTTGCTCAGACGATATCTTAACCATATAAACGCTCAGAGGAAGGTCATAGTAGGCGCAGGCCATGGCCAGCGCCGTACCCCATTGGCCAGCGCCGGTTTCGGTGGTCAAACTGGTAAGACCCTGTTTTTTCGCATAATACACTTGCGCAGCGGCGGAGTTTAACTTATGGGAACCCGAGGTGTTAGTGCCCTCAAATTTGTAGTAGATTTCCGCCGGCGTATCGAGCTGCTTTTCTAAACAGTATGCCCGTACAAGAGGGGAGGGGCGGTACATTTTATAAAAGGCACGGATTTCCTCCGGTATCTCGATGTCCTTATCAGTCGTGTTTAGCTCCTGATTTACCAGGCCGCTACAGAACACGCGGGAGAGCTCTTCGGCGGTACAGGGCTTTAAGGTTCCCGGATTGATAAAAGGAGGGGGGAGCTCTTTCATAACGGCTTTCAAATTATACCAGCTTTGCGGGATCTCATCTTCCGTCAAATAAATTTTGTAAGGTATTTTTGGCATAGTGTTCATTCCTTTCATAAAATATATTTTTGGTAATAAAAAAAGCCTTTATCCACTCCAAGGACAAAGACTTTAATCTCTGCGGTACCACCTAAATTGCGTAAAAACGCCGCTTCTGCCGTGTACTGACATACACGCTCCCTGGGTAACGGGCGGAGTTCCCGGCTCGCCTACTCTTCAAAAAGAATTTCGGCTCTGCCCTCATGAGTCCATTCGCATAAACTTTATCACCGCAATCTCACCGCCTGCGGCTCTCTATGGATAAAGCGGCTTATGCTACTTCTCTCAATTAACGGTTTATTACATATGCTATTGCAAACTATAATATAGTGAGAAATAATGTTTGTCAATACCCCAATATTTATTTTCAAACCGTTTTTTATTTCACATCACATGCTTCTTCTCCCTGTAAGCCGATGCTGCACCTGTGCCGCCACCGGTTTATACTTTCTGACCGGTACAAAAAGGACGTTCTGAATTAAGTAATACCTGCTTAATCCGGAACGCCTTTGTTTTCGTAGTCCAGTATTAGTTCAATATATGCAGGGGCATAATAGGTGGTGCATAGTCTAAAGCGTTTTCCAACGAAAGGAAGGGATGTAAATGCATACGATGTGGAAAGGGTCTATCAGCTTTGGCCTCGTCAATATTCCGATTAAAATGTTTGCGGCTACAGAGGAAAAAGACGTGCGTTTTCGTTACCTCCACAAAGCTTGCCATACCCCGGTTAAATACGAGAAAGTATGTCCTGTCTGTAACAAGAAAATCAATGAGGAAGAAATAGTAAGAGGCTATGAATACGAGCCGGGCCGTTTTATCATTCTTGAAGAAGATGATTTTAACGCTCTTAATACCCGGACCCAGGGCAAAAACATCGAGATCCTTGATTTTGTGAGTCTGTCAGAAATAGATCCCATTTATTTTGATAAAACTTATTATCTTGCCCCGCAGGACAATGGGGGAAAAGCGTACAGCCTCTTACAAAAAGCCATGCATGATACGGGTAAGATCGCCGTTGCCAGGATCACGATCCGCAATAGGCAATCTCTGGCCGCACTCAGAGTAAGCCGTAATATCTTAGTAATGGAAACCATTTTCTACCCGGATGAAGTAAGACCCGTGAGCGAAGTGCCCGGACTGCCTGATGAAGTGAGCGTCAATGAGAAAGAATTGGACATCGCGGCTAAACTAATTGAAACGTTAACGGCTCCTTTTGAACCGGGAAAATACAAGGATGATTACCGGGAAGCCTTGTATGAACTGATTAACAAGAAAATTGAAGGAAAAGAAATCAAAACTGCGCCCGATATGCCGCAAAAGAATGTGATCGACCTCATGGAAGCGCTGCAGGCCAGTCTTAAAGCATCTCAGAAAAAACCGGGCCAGGCTAAGAAAACCGGCCGGAAGAAAAATAAGATTGAAGAAGAAAAGATAACGGCGCAAGTCGGCAGGTGATCGGCATGGAATTATTCCAACCTATGGAACCGATCCTTACCTCCGCGATCAAATCGGAAGAGGGGTGGATCCATCAGGTGAAATGGGACGGTATTCGCGGGATCAGTTATTTTGACCAAAACAGCGTACGAATATTTACGAAGCAGGGACGGGAACGAACGGGGTTTTATCCGGAGATCCGCCGGTCTGCGGGACTGCTGAAAGCAGATCATGCGGTTTTGGATGGGGAAATGATCGTCTTTGACGAGTATGGTCGTCCTTCTTTTAACCTGGCGCTCACCAGAGAAAAAATCCGTACTTTGTCCAGGCTTGATTATTATCTGCGCAAATATCCGGTCTACTATCTCGTTTTTGATCTGCTTTATCTGAACGATCAAGATATCCGACATCTCCCCTACTCCGAAAGAAGCGCGTTATTGCGGGATATTTTGCGGCCTGATGAGCGTATCATAGCGACCGATGATTATGAGGATGGGCAACATTTATTTGAAATCATGAAAGAGCGCGGTATGGAAGGAATCGTTTCCAAAAGATCAGCCAGTATTTATACCGGCGGTAAAAAACATCACGATTGGCTGAAGAAAAAAATAAACCGGAAAATGCTGCTTGTCATCGGCGGCGTCATATTAAAAGACGGCTACCCTAATTCGCTTCTTTTGGGTATATACCAAGAGGGGGCTTTGGCGTATGTGGGAAGGGCGGCGGTGGGACTGACACGGGAGAACGTTCTCGATCTAAAAAAGCACATTGCCAAGTACAAATCCCGTGCGCTTCAAGAGGTAAGCCCTTTTGAAAATCTCAGCCATGAACCGGGAGTTATCTGGCTTAAACCGGCGTTAACCTGTTGGGTGCAATTCCTGGAATGGACCGCAAGCGGCGGTCTAAGACACCCCAGGATCATCGGATTCAGCGATTTTGGTCCGCGGGAAGCCCTCGGAAAGGAGTATTTAGTCTGATGAACAGCCTTATCATTGACGGGTATGAAGTGAATATCACCAACCCGGAGAAATTGCTCTGGCCGGAACTGGGGATCCGTAAAATCGACTATATTGCCCGGAGCTTAGAGCTTGCTCCCTATATCATCGCCCATGCCCGCAACCGTCTACTCACTACGATCCGTTATCCGCACGGTTATGCGGGCAAATCATTTTTTCAGAAAAACACTCCCGCCCGTGCGCCGGCATGGCTAAAAACATATTTGTGGCGTGACAATCATTATATATTGCTTACCAATACAGCCACTCTTGCCTGGTTGTGCAACCAGGCCGCTTTAGAACTGCATACCGCATTTAACGACTATACAAACGAATCAAAACCGGCGAACCTTGTTTTTGATCTCGATCCGGCGGAAGGGCTAAGGTTTGCCGATACCGCGGAGGTGGCTGTTAATATCTATAAAGAACTTAGGGAATTAAACATTATTTCTTATGTCAAAATGTCCGGGGCGACCGGCCTGCAGATTTATATCCCTGTAGGAGGCCGTTATGACTATGATACAGCCAGGAGGATCAATCATTTCTTCGCCGTCTTTTTTGCAGAAAAATACCCGGATAAGATTTCCGTTGAACGCATGGTCAAAAAACGCGGGCGGCGTGTTTATTTTGATTATTTGCAAATGTGGAGCGGGAAAACCATCATTTCCCCTTATTCGGCCCGGGCAACCCCACAAGCCACGGTAGCTGTTCCGGTAGAATGGAAAGAATTGGAAAAGGGGGCAAAGCCTGATAACTTTACCCTCGTAAATGTGTCCGCAAGGTTGAAGGAGAAAGGAGATCTGTTCGCGCCCCTGTTAGATCAACGCCAGGCCCAAAATCTTGATTTCATCTTAAAATATAGCTTAGTCTAAATATAGCTTAGTCTAAACATTTACCGCCGGAATTTTAATCAGCCGGTTTTGTAAAATATTGATAGTGATGAACATAACCATTTTTTCTTCGAGGCTTTTAAAATGCTTCTCTTTAATGGGTGTCTTATAATATGAACGCACAGGGTTTATATAATTATCAAACTCTACGATCCGACTGCATATAAGCCCACAAAAGGGTGATTCATTAAAGAATTCCGTACTTGTTTGGCTGAAGTCAGGACCCGTTATATTCCCTTTACTCAGGTATTCGAATTCGGCTGCGGTATTGTTCACAACCGGCAGCGGTTCCATACCGTTAAACGTCACCGGCGTGGACAGCTTAAAAGGTATATCGACCGTACAGTGATGATTATTTTCACTAAAACCTGTCCGGGATGAACAGTATTTTGTTGCATAACTGATATTTTTACGGACCAACCCTTTTATAAAAAGCTGATCGCTATTTTTCAGCAACAGGCATTGCGTTACCTTTAGATTATTGGTAACAGTTTTTATATTCATGACAGGTTCCGGAAAATCTATGACGGTATCCAAATTAACTTCTATGGTAAGTTCCGCCAGAACAAGGGGTATTTTTGCCACCGCGCCGGCGGATAAAGCTGTGATGGGCAATGGCTCATTCGTACAAGAGGAGGCCGTATCCCCTGTAACATTAATACGGGCCGCTTTTGTTTCAGTCTTGTATACATTTATCCCTTTTGGCTTTAACCAATTATTCTCTATGGCGGGCGGTTGGCCGTTTATGAGGGGTAAACCGGTTGTATTGCTAAAAGAGTGGGGCATTGTTTTTTCCCTCCTTGTTAAACATAATATACCAAACCCCCTTAAGCAGATTTTCACGGTGTTTATTTACCGTATCTACTTGAGGGGGTTTGCTTCAGCCACCCTTAGGAGTGCGTATTTTAAATTACACAAAGATTAGCAATCGGGATCAAAAGCTCCAATAGCAACCTGCCTGTTTTGTAATAACTTCAATGTAAGGAAGATAACCATTTTTTCTTCGATTTTCTTAAATTCCCTTTCCTCAAAAGGCGCCTTAAAGCCATCCTTTTTCAAACTGTCCTTTTTGAAGTTTTCTTTGGCGTCGCTTAACTTGAGTGGATTTATGAATTCATCAAATTCCACTATCCTGCTGCTGATCAATTCACAGAAGGGCAATTCATTAAAGAACTCAGTGCTTGTTTGGTTAAACTCGGATAGGTCGCCCGATAATAACTCATCTTTATCCGCGAATTGAGGCCCTTTCAGATCTTGCCTTTTAAAGTATTCAAATTCGCTTCTGCTGGTAGGAACGACCGGGAGGGGTTCAATGCCGTTAAAGGTGACCGGCGTTGTGCATTTAAAAGGAATATCTACTGTGCAATGGCGGATGTCCCCACAGATGCCTTCGCTGTTTGAACATTTTCTGGTGGAATAATCAATGTTTTTACGCACAAAACCTTTGATAAACAACATATTGGTGTTTTGCAAGAGGATACACTGGACGATTTTCAAGCGCTTCTTGATATCTTTTATTTCCAGGGCAGGCTCGGGAAGCTCAATAATGGTGTCCACATTAAACTGAACTCTAAATTCGGCCAGAACGACCGGTATTTTTGCCACTGCCCCGGTGGTAATAGCATCAATAGGAACGGGATTGTTGTCACATTCCACTATTTCTCCGCCGGTAACGTCGGCACAGCAGTTTTTTTCTGTAAAGTCCGGCTTTAGCAAGCTGTTTTTACCTTGCCCAAAATTACTATAATCCCATGTCATAGTATGGATCATCCTCCTATAATATTTATTGATGCAAGCTAAGGCGCTTCATCTAGTACATGTTATTCTGTCTGTCCCATTTTGGTGACAGGCGCCCGTTATTTTATTTAGGCCGGGGGGATTTCTACCTGACGGTATTGCAATATCTTTAAGGTAAGGTAGATAACCATTTTCTCCTCAATACTCCTGACCATTTTTTCCTGCGCTAAAAGTTCATCAAATTCAACAATTCGGCTGCTTGTTAGTTCACAAAAAGGAAGTTCATTGTAAAAAGCGGTACTGATCTGGTTCAATTCGGTAATATCGTCTGCGAGCAATTCCTCCTTATAAGAAAGACCGGATTCCGGGATATTCTGCCGTTGATAGTATTCAAATTCTTTGGAGCTGTCAGGAATAACGGATAATGGTTCATGACCGTTGAAATTAACCTTTGTGGTGCACTTAAACGGAATATCTACAGTACAGTAACGAATATCGCCACAAAGCCCGTTAGCTTTATTGCCGCTTGCAGCCGCATATTCGATGTTCTTTTTAACCAACCCTTTGATAAAGAGTATACTGGTGTTTTGTAACAGGAGGCATTGGATAATCTTCAGGTGCTTTTTTATGTTTTTTATTTCCGAAACCCATTGATGAAGATCAATGACTGAATTGATATTCATCTGAACAGTCAATTCCGCCAGGACGATGGGGATCTTAGCAACAACGCCCGTAGTTAAGGCGTTTATAGGATTAGGGTTGTTGGCGCAGTCAAAGATAGCTTCGCTGGTAACCTTGATACAGGTGGGTTGGGAGTGAACTTCCAAGCGGTCCCTTTCCCGCTGGGCATACTGATTATTTTTTTGTGAATGAAGTATAGTATCGCCGGTTTGCTGCTCTTGTTTCTTTACCCAGAGAGTACTTGGATCCGAAATTATCGGCGCGTAGTTATTGTTGAATTTGTTTGAAAATGTAGTTATATCATGTGACCGCAGTTTGTTAGTGATACGTTCTTCCAATATTTTGTAATAACAAGTCATCTTTTACCCTCCTTCCAATGAATTGTTAAATAAACGATAGTTTATAGTAACATGTTATTCGCTTTGTCTTATCCGGTTACAAATCTTATAGGAATGTTACCGCTATACTTTTAGTTGATAGCATATTAGCATCACTATATAAAAATATGGTATAATCTGAATAATGGGATAAAACGATGAAATAGGACAAAATTACCCAAATTGATATCGAGGGAGATGTTGGGTTTGCGGGCTTTGTTGTATTACAACCAAAGAGATATTCGACTGGAAGATGTTGCAATACCAGTACCGGCTCCGGGACAGGTTTTACTGAGAGTGACAGACGCAGGTCTGTGCCAGACCCAGATCAATGAGTTTATCGAGGGTCCTTTTATCATCAGCCGGAAACCGCATAAAAGGACGGGTAAATCCATTCCTATAATAACGGGTCATGAGTTTGGCGGCATTGTTGAAAAATGCGGCGCAGGAGTTGAAAATAAAAATATAATAGGCAGCCAGGTGGCTGTTTTGCCATTGATGTCCTGTGGAACCTGTTACTACTGTAAAAAAGGATCTGAAAATAAATGCGACGATATGGTGATGATAGGTTTATTAGGTGAAAACGGCGGTTTTGCCGAGTATGCCTGCGTAAATATTGAAAATATCTTTCCCGTCCAGGACCGGAACCTTCTTACATTTATAGAGCCGATACTTATCGCCATTGAGGCCGGCTGCAAGATCAATGATATTAGAGATCACAAGCGGATTTGCATTCTGGGGGCCGGGGCCATAGGTTTATCCGCCGCGGCTGTATTCCGGGACTTCTTTGGCGCAGAAGTAGTTATAAATGATATTCTTCCTAACAGGCTGCGGAGAGCCAAATTAGCCGGATTTGAAACGCTGGAGAAAGACAAACTGCAACGGGAATATGATATCGTTATTGACTGTGCCGGAAGCAGCTCCTATTCCAAACGGGCGGCTCTTATTGAAGGGCTTGATTATCTTATCAGGGGCGGTATCCTGCTGAATATGGGCACCTATTTTCACCCGGTCCACTTTATACCTTCTTACCTGCTCATTAGCGAACAACAGATCATTACGTCTTTTTCCTATACCAAGGCCGATTTCCAAATGCTTCCTGAAGTGCTTGCCAAACTGCAGGTTGATTTTTCCCTTGTCATCGAGCGGATCAGTTTAGATGATATCATAGAAGGGGTCTATTATAGGGCTGAAGTGGATATGGACAGCTTTACCCGTTTGGTGGTGGTTCCATGATCGAGTGCATCCAAAATGCGGTGCGGGCAATATCCAATATTGAGGATATCTTTATTACGCAGCATGAAATGAATGACCCTGAATACCTCAAAGTCGTCATCACCGGAACCGATTACTGTCTTTATATTAGAAAAGGCTATGACTACAAGGTCGTCTATCACCTCAAAAGATTGCTGGAAACCGTTCTGGTAAGTATCTTAAACAGTAAAACCGAGAGCGCCGTTTTTGAAATCATCAAAAAAGAAATAGAAAATATTATTTTTGATTCATCCCAGGATTTTTATGATGCGCGGTTTGATGAGGGGAAGGGTTTCGGCTTTTTATATGAAAGAATGTCATATGCTCTCGTCAGGGATAAGAAAGTTGTTTTGAATAAAGGTATAGACCCCTTTACCATTGAAACCTCGTTACTGAAACTCGAAAATTCCTCTGAGTTTACCATGCCGGTCAAAATGGGGGAATTGTATGCCGTCAAGACCGCTTACCATAAAGTTATTATCTTGGATGATATGTATATAAACGATTACATCAAAAGCGTCTTCAAGCTCCGTTTGTTATTTTTAGATAAAATGTATGACACCCGCAGATATGTAGAAAAAATCAAGAATGTAAATTTACAACTGGAAGAAACCATCCTTCTTAGGACAGCTGAAGTGATCGAGAAAAATAAGCAGTTAGAAGAGGATAAAAAGAAGCTGGATGATTTAAACCGTGCGCTGTTAGAGTTGAATCAAAAGTTGGATAACGCCTCGCGGACTGATCCGCTCACGGGTTTGGCCAACAGGAGGGATTTCCAGGATAAGTTTGAATTTGCGCGTACTAACATTTTTAGCAACCTGAAACCATTTGGCCTGATTATTGGGGATATTGATCACTTTAAAGAAGTCAATGATCTTTACGGGCATGAATGCGGCGACCGTGTTCTTATAAAAGCAGCCCAAATATTAAAAAAGAATCTGCGCATGAACGACATCGTCGCGCGCTATGGCGGCGAGGAATTCGTCATGCTGCTGTATGATACCGATATCAATGGGCTAAGGTTTATTACCGAAAAAATGAGAGAGAAGATTGCTGATGAGGTATTTATATATAAAGGCAAGGAATTTCATATCACCATGAGCTTTGGCGCCGCTGTATTCGGCGGCTGCTATAAGCTGGATGAATGTTTTGGCATAGTGGACAAATACCTGTATAAAGCAAAAGAAGCAGGCCGCAATAGAGTAGTTTATCCTGATTGAACGAGGTTTCATTAAGGTGTAAGATTCAACTCCCGCTGAATGTTAGTCCAGTGATAAAAAACCCTGCGCTTCTGTTGCAGCGCAGGGTTTTTAAGTGTGTGGGTCATGGTATCGTCATGATATTACTGAAAATATCTCACGCCGGCGGCGAAAATATTTTGGCGCTTATTACCGGGAATATTTTTGGCCGTATGGCAAGTGATCCGTTCATTATGGGCCATCTTGCCGAAAACCCTGCCATCGGGGCTGGTGATGCCTTCGATAGCTTCGAGGGAGCCGTTGGGATTATACTCCATATCGTAGGTGGGGCATCCGGCGGGATCGACATATTGCGTGGCGACCTGCCCGTTGGCAAAAAGGGTTTCCAATGTGTCCGGCTTAGCGATAAAGCGCCCTTCGCCGTGGGATACGGGCAGGATGTGGATATCGCCCGGTTCGGTATTGTTTAGCCAGGGGGACAGTTTGGAGGCTACTTTGGTATAGAGCATTTTGGAAATATGCCGACCGATGATATTGTAAGTCAGAGTAGGGCAGTTTTCGTCCATAGGCCTGATTTCGCCGTATGGCACAAGCCCCAGCTTAATGAGAGCCTGGAAACCGTTGCAAATCCCAAGCATCAGCCCGTCCCGCTGCTTCAATAATTCCATGACCGCTTCTTCTACCCGGGCATTGCGGAAAGTGGCGGCGATAAACTTGCCGGAACCATCCGGTTCGTCGCCGGCGCTGAAACCTCCCGGCAGAACAACTATCTGGGCCTGGTTTATTTTTTGGGCCATGATTATAAGGGATTCTTCGATCTCGGAGGAAGTAAGGTTTCTGATTACCAGGGTGTCTACGGCGGCGCCGGCTGCTATAAAGGCTTTTGCGGTATCGTACTCGCAATTAGTGCCTGGGAAAACAGGGATGAAGACCTGAGGCTTTACCGAAGAAATACGCGGCTTTGCGCAGAGGCGGGCCTTGTTATTTTGACCATAAAGCAAGGCGTCCTGCGGCTGGTTGTTATCTGTTCTGCTGACCTGCGTTGGAAAAATCCTCTCCAGAGGCAGTTCCCAGGCTTGGCGCAAGTCTTCCAGCGGCAGGTTAACGCTTTCTATAGTGATGAATGGCCGGTTTGTTGTAGTACCCAGCAGTCGACAGGGTAAGCCTGCAAACAAGCTGGCCACGGGGGTTTCCGAGGCTAACTCCAAGGCGATCGAACCGTACAGAGGCGCAAACAAAAGGTTGGTTGGCAGGGGAGCGCTAAAATCAAAACCGATCATATTCCCAAAAGCCATTTCGCTGAGTGCTGCGGCAATCCCGCCCGAACGAATACTGCGGGCCGCGAGAATTTTTTTCTGCCGGATGAGTTCATAGAGTGCGGAGTAGTTCTGATCCAATTGCGCAAAGTCGGGGAGATCGTTGTCGTCAAGGGGCAGTTCCAGTAAAACGACCTGATGACCGGCGCCTTTGAACTCCGCCGAGATGGTTTGGCTTACATCCTCCAAAACATTCACGGCAAAAGACACCAGGGTGGGAGGAACTGAAATATCCTTAAAAGTACCGGACATGCTGTCTTTTCCGCCGATCGCCGGTAGTTTAAGTTTGGTCTGGACAAGATAAGCGCCTAATAGCGCGGCCAGGGGTTTACCCCATTTTTCCGGATCGTGGCCCAGTTTTTCGAAGTATTCCTGGAAGGTCAGGCGGATCTTCTTATAATCCCCTCCCAGCGCGGCAATTTTTGCGCATGATTCTACGACGGCAAAGACAGCGCCGTGGAAGGGACTCCACATGGCGATTTCCGGGTTGTATCCGTAAGACATCAGCGTACCTGTAATGGTGGAGCCTTTATGCACCGGGATTTTTGCCGCCATTCCTTCCTGGGGCGTCAACTGGTATTTACCGCCTAAAGGCATTAATACGGTACTTGCCCCGATGGAGCTGTCGAACATTTCCACCAAACCCCGTTGGCTGCAGTGATTGAGGTTGGAAAGGTTAGCCGTCCAGGCTTCGGATAAGTTGCCGCCATGATCTGTACAAGTCTTGGGAAGACGGTCAAAATACGCATTTTCCTTCAGGGGGCTGGCGACACGCACGTTGGCGTACTGGGTTACGCCGTTGGTATTGAGAAATTCGCGGCTGATATCGACGACTGTTTTACCCCGCCAGGACATGACCATCCTTTTTTCTGCGGTGACGACCGCAACGGTCGTGGCTTCCAGGTTTTCTTCCCGGGCTGACCTGATAAACCTTTCCTCGTCGCCGGGGGCAACTACAACGGCCATTCTCTCTTGAGATTCGGAGATAGCCAGTTCAGTACCGTCCAGGCCTTCGTATTTTTTAGGGACTTTATCTAAAACGATCTTCACGCCGTCGGCTAACTCGCCGATGGCAACGGATACTCCGCCGGCGCCAAAGTCATTGCATCTTTTGATCATGCGGCTGACCTGAGGGTTGCGGAAAAGCCGTTGGATCTTTCTTTCTGTAGGAGGATTTCCTTTCTGGACTTCGGAACTGCAGGTAGCCAAGGATTCCTCGGTATGTTCCTTCGAAGATCCTGTCGCGCCGCCACAGCCGTCGCGGCCGGTCCTGCCGCCCACCAGAATGAGGACGTCGCCTGAAACCGGCCTTTCGCGGATCACATTGGCAAGAGGCGCCGCGGCGATTACCGCCCCGATTTCCATTCTTTTAGCCACAAAATTCTCGTGGTAAACCTCGGCCACTTGACCTGTTGCCAGACCGATCTGGTTGCCGTATGAACTGTATCCGGCCGCCGCTCCGGTAGTTATTTTCTTTTGCGGTAATTTCCCGGGCAAAGTGTTTGTTATGCTGGTGCGCGGATCGGCGCTTCCGGTGACCCGCATGGCTTGATAGACATAAGACCGTCCCGAGAGGGGATCCCTGATGGCGCCGCCCAGGCAGGTGGCCGCCCCGCCAAAGGGTTCAATTTCTGTAGGATGATTGTGCGTTTCGTTCTTGAACATAACGAGCCAATCCTCGGGGCCGTGTTCGGTCTGAACCTTTACAACAATACTGCAGGCATTGTTTTCTTCCGAAACCTCCTGGTCAGCGAGCAGACCTTCTTTTTTCAACGATTTCATGGCTATGGTGGCAAGCTTCATCAACGAAACGGAACTGTCCGTTCCCGGTGCGCCGAGTGAGCGCTGGGTAGCCAAATAGTGCTCAAAGGAGTCCTTGATTATTTGAGTATAGGGGCCTTCGGCAAATTCGATGTTTTGCAAAGCGGTCATAAAAGTCGTATGACGGCAATGGTCAGACCAGTAGGTATCAATGACCCTGATTTCGGTAAGGGACGGATCGCGTTTTTCCGTATCTCTAAAATAATCCCGGCAGAATTGCAAGTCCTCCAGGGACATGGCTAAGCCCAGTTCGGTCAACAATTCTTGCAGGCGGTGTTTGGAAAGTGCCGTAAAACCCTGCAGGATGCGCACGTCTTCCGGCATATCCATTTGTGTCAGTAAGGTTTGGGGCTTGTCCAGCCTGGCTTCCCGGCTTTCGATAGGGTTGATGCAGTACTGTTTGATTCTTGTATAATCCCCGTCGGAAAGTTCGCCCTTTAGGACGATCAACCGGGCGGTCCTGACAATGGGCAGCTCGCCCCGGGTCAGGATCTGCACACATTGAGCCGCGGAATCGGAACGCTGGTCAAATTGGCCGGGCAGGTATTCAATGCAGATAACCCTTTCATCAGGGTCAAAAAACATTTCCTCCCTATAAACGTGATCGACAGCAGGCTCTGAAAATATGGTGTATTGGGACGCCGCGAATTCTTCAGGGGAAATTCCTTCTATATCATAGCGGTTAATGATACGTAAGCCCTCCAAATCCGTAAGAGTGAGGGTGGATTTCAGATCGTCGGCCAGCTTTCGGGCTTCCACATCAAAGCCTTTCTTTTTTTCTACAAAAATTCGTATCACGCTACTGTTCAAAAAAATACACCTCCTTCATTATAATAATTCATGATAAAGTAGAAGTAAATGCGGCAAGATGATCGGGGTGGAATTTATATATGGCGGAGAAAAAGCAGGAGAGAAGCTGGCATCCGGATTTTAAACGTTATATGGAGTTTATTGCGGCCCATGAAAACTATCATGGACTAAAATATACGCGGAAAGAAAATGGTGAAATAGCCTGGATTGCTCCAAAGAAAAGTAAAACCGGGATGCTGAGAGTGCAGTGGGCCAAACGGAAGGCCGCGGAACTGGGGATCCCGGTCGGACCCGGAGCGTATGCTAAAGTTATGCTGGCGATACACCCTACTAAAAAAAAACCATGTCAAATCTGTGGAAAAGTGATGTCACTTTTTTATGTTTATCCAAATCAGGCCCTGTTGAAATCCTTAAAAAAGGTTTTCGGCCTGGAATTTACCCTGACGCAATCTGTTTTTGAGGTTGTAGAAATTCTTGTCCGCAAGGGGTTTGCGGGGCCAAAAATCAAAGATTATTTTATAAAAAGTTTTCACCTTGAAGAAAGATACGGTCCGAAAGAAACCCGTGATTTTCTTAAATGCTGTGAGGCTTTGTGCCGGATGGGCAAATCCAATCTGCTGGGGCCGGGGGCAATGTCTAATTTTCCAGACCGGTATGACGGGTTTCATACGTATAATAGATGCTGCAGGGTAGAACAGGATAAAGGGAGGACTACCGATAATTTAAGGACATACGGTAAAGACAGGCGCGCTTACGAATTGTGGAGCGACGGCAATTTGCACGCCGCTAATACCTTTATGAAGAGCGCTTATTTTGCCGGGGAAAGCGCGGATCATATCGGGCCTATCTCGTTAGGCTTTAAACACGACCCGCTTTTGTTGCAAAAGATGTCGGCAGGGGATAATTCAGCCAAAAGGGACCAGCTTCTTTACGAAGACATAGAAAAGATCAGGGGTATTGAAGAGGAAAATAAGGGCTTCATAGCCGTATCTTGGTTTTCCCAGCGCCTTTGGCATTTTATTAGGACAAACTATGCGGAAAATAAGGATAAAATAGAGCGGTACAGGTACGCCCTGAAGCAAAACATGGCTAATTTCATGGAGATATTGTGGCGGATAAAAACCGGATGCGATGAAGAGGGACAAGAATTTCTTATTGCCAAGCTGCTTCGCGCAAAGTTTGAGTGCTTTCAAAATGATTATCGAATGGATGAGCAAGGGAGAATAGTAGAAAGGACCCCGCGCAATTTTACGGATGCGACACGTAAAGAAACGGTACGTTTTAAGAGGATCGCTTTAGCCTCAGTGGATGATTACCATAATAAAGAAAACAGGAATATGCAAGTATCCCTGGATTCCCGCAACTATCAGGCGCTTAACGGGATATGCGGACTAATCGGGCAAAAGAGATATAACGAAGCCCTGCTTAGAATGAAAGGGTTGCTGGATGATATACAACAAAAACTGATTCAGGATTTACGGTGAGCCATATTTTAAGATACCCCGCATTTGTTTTGCATAGTCGCTTAAGGACGCCGCGCCAGGTTGTCCATAAAAAACATGCTCCCCGCAAGTGATAGGCGCCAGATCAACAAGGGCTTCCCGCGCGGTGATCTGGTCTTGGGGCTGTCTTGTAGTTTTTTCCGGGAAAAGCTGGTCAGGCGTGATTTTAATATCATTTCTGACGCAGATAATAATGACCCGCTTCCTCTTCTGAGGAACACCGTATTCAGACGCCAGCAGTTTTCGCCCTTCGATCTGATATTCCAGCCCGGAAAAGAGGCTTATGATCTCTTGATAAATATGGCCCCGCGAGAAAGTGAGCAGTCCCTCCACATTTTCTGTCACAACAAATTTGGGCTTCAGACGGCTGATAATCTCAATATAGTCTTGATAGAGCCTGTTTCGGGGATCGTCAATAAACCGTTTGCCGGCATGTGAGAACCCCTGACAGGGCGGGCCGCCGCATATCATATCGATATTTGCGCTGCCGGCCAGAGCATAGAGCCGTTCCTTGACCGTGGGCTTGGTAATATCATCATGGAATACGTTTATCTCCGGATTGTTCACTTTAAACGTAATGCAGGCGCTGCGGTCAAAATCCACTCCGGCTATGGATTTGATACCGGCTGCTTTGAAACCGGCCGTTAACCCTCCTGCTCCGCAGAATAAGTCCAGGGAGGTTTCACAGTTAATCTGGCTTTTGATTTTTTTGGCGATTTCATAAGCAAGTAAGGGAGGGACCGCATTGCCGACTTGTTTCAGCAAGTCTTTTTTATTGCCGGTAAAGTAATAATCATCCTTAAAGCTTTGCAAGCGGGCGGCTTCCCGGACGCTTATAACGCGGTCGTGTTCGGGGTGAATGTAAGCGCCGTTTCCGGGCCGGTTGAAATAAGTGGTGATAGTATAGCTTGGCTTGTGATAATCAATTCTGCCGTATAAGGTGGTCCGTCCGCCGGTTTCCGTAATGCGCCTGACCCGTTGGGATTTGTTGGCTACAGTTTCCGGGATGTTCTTCCAGTTGCCTCCCTGCGGCACGGAGCGGACCATTTCCAGGTCCAGCTCGCTCAGCTTAAAAGTAATATGGTTTAAGACCTGGTTTTGTTTTATTTTCTTGTACTTTTCCGTAATTTTTAAAACGACGTCATAATGAAACTTATCCAGTTCGATTCCCAACTTTGCCAGCACTGATTCAATGTTGGCGTCATCGTGTAAAACCATGTCGGCGTCCTGGACCGTAAACGGGCGCTGACCGATGATATGCTGGAGGTCTTGACAGTAACGGGCGATAAGCCCGTCGAAAGTTACCGTATTACCGGCTGCCGGGGGTGGGTCAGTTTTAAAGTAACCATTGATTAGCTTGTCGATTTCGACGCTCAAGGCTTCGTCACCCGTTGCCAGCAATTCCCGAACCAGTTTGCTGACAGCCGAAAGAAGCTTTGCATCAAGCGGTACGGGTAAGCTGTCCAGTTCATAGTTGTTGACGTGATTATTGGAACTCGTTAGTTTAAAAAGCCAGTTCATAAGGCTTGAGTTCATGATACCCAGCAGCGCGTACAAATCCAGACCATATTCATTATCATCTACACAAAGATAGTTGCATGAATTGGCCAGGACTTTTCCGCTTTCAATATAGGAAAACGTGAGCCGCCTTTCTTTATGGATATTTGCGACTTGCTGGCAGGCGATCCGGGGCCGCCCCAGCCAGACCGCTTTGCTGCTCTTTTTAACGAATCCGGGCCGTACGTATTCATGGATGGGCGTTTGATTTAACCGGTAGCGGCCCAGATTTTTGCCGCGAATCAGTTGATTGGCAGTGGGCTCGGGAGTGATCTCATTTTTGTGGATCGTTAAATCAAGTTCGCCCCGTCTGTTCGTAATAAAGGGCAGGTCATTGATGACGGGATGGGCACGAAGTTCCCGCAGCAATTTATATTCAGAAGCGCTGATGGCAAAGATGGCGTTGCCGGTGTGAGTATTGGCGATATCGTTCAAATGAATGAGTTGACCGCCCTTATTGTTGCCGCAATAGTCTTTATTGACCAAAATAGAGCTTGTCACAGCTGATTTTTCAAGGAGGACCGTACAAAGGGCCTGTTGGGAGTCCATGTAACTATTATTTTCCCGCAGGATATTGACGTGTTTGAGGGCATGGTTTTCCAGGATCAAAGACCGCAGTTTTTCACAGGTTTTATCTGTTAATAAAGTCGCGGGGATCAACAGGCTGATTACGGCATTTACTTTGGAATACCTGCAGATGATTTCTTCAACAAATAATTTATAAAGGTTTAAGACCCCGTCGCGCCCATAGCTGAAATGCTTTTTAACAAAACCCGAAATTTTTTGGTAAGCAGCCTTATCATTTTGATAGTGAGTATCATCACTATATTTGTTCTTTTCAGCTTTGAGATTTTTATAGGGCGGATTGGTAAGGATGACGTCAAACCCGCCCTGGGCGTAAACTTTGGGAAAAACATCCTGAATGGGAAGATAACGAATATCCGCGTGGTTTAGATTAAATAAAAGTCCGGTCGCGGTCCGGTCGGCAAAATAAGTATGGTCCAAATCAATATCAAAATAGAGGGAGGCAAATCTTGCCAGCAGTTTTCGGTAAATCATCAGCACTGCGGCGTCAATATCGGCAACATAGATATTCTTAAATATCCGCAGGGCTTGGCCCCTGGAATAACCTAATTCATGTATTTTTTTCAGATAGGCAAAAACAAAATTACCGGTTCCCACACACGGTTCTAAAAAGGTTTTGCTTTCCAGGTCGGGGTCATT
The DNA here is from genome assembly GCA_002408285.1 of Peptococcaceae bacterium UBA5318. Classification (GTDB taxonomy): domain Bacteria; phylum Bacillota; class Peptococcia; order DRI-13; family UBA5318; genus UBA5318. The sequence goes on from DHRG01000033.1 coordinate 37,514, forward strand.
CTGCGAAAAACAAAACTCAAACATTTGATCGACCATATGTTTAGCCAGGGTCAGATCAGTGTAATAAGCCCCCAGCGAGCGCCTGTTGCATTCAAATATACTTGCCTCATATTCCTTGCCGAGATCGTTTATTTTAGCCCATAAATCATCAGGGGACATGATATTGTCAAGGGTGTCCAAATCCATCCAAGTCATCCCTCCGCTGTCATTTCAATAAGTTTATAATACCATAAAAGTATTTACGAGACAACAGTTATGAGACAATAAACAGGACAGGCCCGCCGCCCTGATATATAAATCGACAAAATGCTGTTGACATCCATGTTCGAGCGAGATATCATAGTTATAAAATCTTGATCGTATTAGGAGTGTACCTAGGGTTCCGGCCACGAAGCCGATTCTGTGGCGTTAGCGACCAAGTGGTACAGGCAGAATTCTGCTACACCGTGAGGATAAAAGACTCGAGCGGTAGGTTCTAATCTGGGAACTTATGCGCTCTTGTTTTGCTTAAGGCTAATATCGGCCAAAAAGCGCGTGCTTTCAGGTTACGGAGTGCACGTCTTTTTTATACTATCGGAAAATATAAGTCTTAAATATAAGTCTTAATAGGATGATAGTATAAGTG
>DHRG01000033.1:38217-88804 GCA_002408285.1 Peptococcaceae bacterium UBA5318
GCAACTAAGGCTTTCGCCGTCGCCAGAGGCTTGGCGTAAGCCAAGTTTTCTTTATAATCAGACTAAGTAAAAGGGGGTGGTTGCTCTGTACAGTAAGGGCGGCATGATTTTAATCCGTATTCCAAACCACTTAAGCAGGTATCGGACATAATTACGACAAGCTGGAGGGATGAACATGAATGGTGCGGAATATATTGTAAAATTTCTGGAAAACAAAGGGGTCGACATTATTTTTGGATATCCCGGTGGGCAGGTCCTTTTTTTATATGATGTTTTAGGTCGATCCTCTATTAAGCATATTTTAACAAGGCATGAGCAAGGAGCGGTCCATGCGGCTGACGGGTATGCCCGTGTTACCGGCAGGCCGGGGGTTTGTTTTGCCACTTCCGGACCGGGAGCCACGAATCTGGTGACCGGTATTGCGAATGCTTATTTGGATTCTGTGCCGTTAATTGCCATCACAGGACAGGTAGGGTTAGCCAGTATCGGACGCGATTCCTTTCAGGAAGCGGATATCATGGGAATAACTATGCCGGTCACAAAACACAGCTATTTAATTAAAGACATTGAAGATTTGCCGGCTATTTTGGATGAAGCCTGGAATGTGGCTGTTTCCAATTGTCCGGGGCCTGTTTTAATCGATATTCCCAAGGATATTTTTGAAGGAACAGTGGATTTCTCCACAGTTCATAAATCCCTGGTGACGCGTAAGATCCCTTATAAAAACGGATTGACCCAACAAATTGCTGAAGTTGTCGATGCTCTGACCAAAGCGAAAAACCCTCTTGTTTTTATTGGCGGGGGGGTTCAAGCGGCCAGAGCCTGGGATTCTTTGTTAGAGTTCATGGAGTATACCAATATACCGGGCGTAACCTCATTGATGGGAAAAGGTGTTGTGAGCGATAATTACCCCGGTGTTCTCGGGATGGTGGGTATGCATGGCAAACCGGTCGCCAACCTGGCGTTGAGTCATTGCGATCTTCTTTTGGCGCTGGGTGTGCGCTTTAGTGACCGGGTCACCGGAAAGCCGCAGAATTTCCTGCCGAAAACAAAGATAGTCCACGTAGATATTGATCCGGCGGAGCTTTCTAAAAATATTCGGGTCCAAATCCCGGTCGTTTGTGATGTGAAGCTATTCCTGGCTGAACTATTGAAGGGTTTGCATGCGCATAAATTTGTTCCGTCGATTGACCCGTGGCTGGATTGCATTAATTCCTGGCGGAAGAAATATCCGCTTAGCTATGATAGGGGCGCTCCTCTTAAACCCCAGCATATTATTGAAGAGGTATCCCGTCAGGCGGGGGATAAAGTGATTGTCGTTACTGATGTAGGGCAGCATCAGATGTTTGTAGCTCAATACTATCCCGTGGGAGGAAGAAGAAATTTCCTTTCTTCCGGCGGGTTAGGGACGATGGGATTTGGCCTTCCGGCGGCCGTCGGGGCAAGCTTAGGACGACCCGGCAGTATGGTGGTGCTTTTTACCGGCGACGGCAGCATACAAATGACGATTCAAGAATTGGCAACCATTTCGGAGCACCGCTTGCCGGTAAAAATATTTATCTTGAATAACCAATGTTTAGGGATGGTTCGGCAATGGCAAGAACTGTTTTATAAAAAACACTATTCAAATTCACTTTTCTCTTTTAACCCTGATTTCGTGAGCCTGGCGGGAGCTTACCGTATCAAAGCCCTGAAAATCAGTGGGTTGAGTGAGGTTAGCGCTAAGGTTGCCGAAGCGCTGCAGACGCCGGGTCCGGTTCTGGTGGAATGTGCCGTGTCCCAGGAAGAAAATGTTCTTCCGATGGTGGCTCCGGGGGGCAAGCCGAATGAAATGCTGGGGAGGTGGGACGGTGAGGCATACATTAGCCGTATTAGTGGAGAATAGTCCCGGGGTCCTTTCGCATGTAGCGGGTCTGTTTGCCCGCCGCGGTTATAATATCGAGAGCCTGGTGGTGGGTGAAACAGAAGACCAAACTGTTTCCAGGATCACTTTGGTCGTGGAGGGTGACGAAAAAGTCATTGAACAGGTTGGAAAGCAACTGAATAAACAGGTGGAAGTTATTAAAGTAAATGATATCACCAACGAAGAGATGGTCGAAAGACAGCTTCTATTATTAAAAGTCGGGGCTGATCCTTCCACCCGCCAGGATATTATGCAACTGGTGGAGATTTTCCGCTGCCGCATCGTTGATATTGGGCGGCGGTCCTTGATTGTTGAGGCTACAGGGGATGAGGAAAAAATACAGGCAATTGTCAAGTCACTGCAGCCTTACGGTATTCAGGAATTGGTACGCACCGGAAAAGTGGCTATGGTGAGGGGCCAAAAATAAGCAGATTCAAAATAAATAATGGATAAGGAGTGTTTAATTAATGGTAAAAATGTTTTATGATCAAGACGCGGATTTAAGTTTACTGGAAGGTAAGAAAATTGCTGTAATGGGGTATGGCAGCCAGGGTCATGCGCAGGCGCAGAACCTGAAAGACAGCGGGGCCGACGTGATTGTCGGGTTGCGCAAGGGAAGCGCCTCTTGGCCCCAAGCCGAACAGGACGGTTTCCAGGTAATGACAGTAGCAGAAGCAGCCAAGAAAGCGGATATCATCCAGATCCTGCTTCCTGACGAAAAACAAGCCGAAGTATACCGCAATGAAATTCAGCCCGGACTGGTTCCCGGAAATGCTTTAGTTTTTTCGCACGGCTTTAATATTCATTTTGGGCAGATCAAGCCGCCCGCTGATGTGGATGTCTTTATGGCGGCTCCTAAAGGGCCGGGCCATATGGTGAGAAGGCTTTATCAGGAAGGCACGGGAATTCCGGGTCTGGTGGCGGTACAGCAGAATGCCAGCGGAAAAGCCCTGGATCTTGCTTTAGCGTATGCCAAAGGCATTGGGTGTACAAGGGCGGGCGTTCTTTTGACCACCTTCAAGGAAGAAACGGAAACCGACCTCTTTGGCGAGCAAGTTGTTCTTTGCGGCGGCTTGACAGCTTTGATCCGGGCTGGTTTTGACACCTTGGTGGAAGCGGGCTATCAGCCGGAATCGGCTTATTTCGAGGTGTGTCATGAACTGAAGCTGATCATCGACTTGATCTATGAGGGCGGTATCGCCGGAATGCGTTATTCTATCAGCGATACGGCGGAATATGGGGATATGGTCATCGGTAGACGGATCATCAATGAAGATACCCGTAAGGAAATGAAAAAAGTGCTCCACGAAATTCAAGACGGCACATTCGCCCGGGAGTGGATTCTGGAAAATCAGGCCGGAAGACCCCGTTATAACGCAATAAAGAAAATGGATGAACAACATCAGGTAGAAAAAGTCGGTAAAGAATTAAGAAGTCAGATGTCCTGGTTAAAGAAAAAATAATCAGCGGAGGTGTTTCATATGTTGCCGGGAGCGGAGATACTGATTAAATGCCTGGAAAAAGAAGATGTGGAAGTTATCTTCGGTTATCCTGGAGGGGCAGCATTAGAGATATTTGACGCGTTGAGGAAATCCACTCAGATCCGGCAGATCCTGAACCGGCATGAGCAGGGGGCTGCTCATGCCGCTAACGGATATGCCCGGGCGAGCGGTAAAGTGGGCGTATGTTTGGCCACTTCCGGTCCCGGCGCAACCAATTTGGTGACAGGGATAGCCACTGCTTATATGGATTCCATTCCCATCGTGTTTATCACAGGGCAGGTTTCTACCTCGATGGTAGGAACGGACGCTTTTCAGGAGGTTGATATCACAGGGATCAGCGATCCTATTACCAAGCATAACTACTTAGTCAAGGACGCCCGTCAAATACCTCGTGTGGTAAAAGAGGCTTTTTATATTGCCAAGAGCGGGCGGCCCGGTCCCGTCCTGATTGATATTCTCAAGGATGTCTGCGCCGATACGATAGAGTGGGAAGAATGTACCAACATCGAGTTGCGTGGTTATAAACCCAAGGTGACCGGCCATCTGGGCCAGATCAAACAGGTCAGTGAATTGATTCAGGAGGCCAGGCGTCCCATCATTTGCGCGGGCGGAGGCGTAGTCAGCGCGGGAGCCTCGGCGGAATTGCTTCAGCTGGCGGAAGCACAGCGGATTCCTGTTTGTAACACGTTAATGGGTATAGGCAGTATCCCACAGAATCATCCTTTAGCTTTGGGGATGCTGGGTACTTATGGATTAGCTGTACCCAATATGGCAGTTCAACAATGCGATCTGTTCATCGCCTTGGGAATGCGTTTTGACGATCGGGTTACCGGAAATACCGACAAATTTGCGCCGGGAGCCAGGATCGTTCACATTGATATTGACGCTGCAGAAATTGGGAAGAATGTTCGCGTCGATGTGCCTCTGGTAGGAGATCTTAAGGTTGTCTTAAACCAACTGAATACCCGTATTCAGAAAAAGAAAAATATCCAGTGGTGGCAGGAAATTGATGCTTTGAAAGAAAAATACCTGCATGAGATTATTCCTGCGGCTGCGGAATTAAGCGCAGTTGAAGTGCTGACCGGGCTCAACGGGGTATTGCCGACCAACGCCATTGTTACCACCGATGTCGGGCAGCACCAAATATGGGCTGCACAGTTGTTAGAGATGAAGACACCCCGCAGCTTTATCAGTTCCGGGGGTCTGGGAACTATGGGGTATGGAATTCCCGCTGCGCTGGGGGCACAAATCGCCAGGTCAGAACACCCCGTCATTGTTATTACCGGGGATGGAAGTTTTCAAATGGGGCTGCCGGAATTAGGAACGGCCCTGGAACAGGAACTGCCGCTTAAGGTTTTGCTTTTGAATAATCAGACCCTGGGAATGGTTAAACAATTGCAGGATAATTATTGCGAAAGCCGCTATACGGCGGTTCATTTTAAAAAGAATCCGGATTTTCAAAGTATTGCCCGGGCTTATGGGGCGCTGGGACTCAAAGTTACTAAACGTGAAGAGCTTTTGGAAAAGGTGAAGCAGTTTGTTCAGTATCCGGGCTTTGTCATTCTGGAGGTGATTGTTTCAAATAAAGACAATGTTTACCCGGTTGTCCTTACAGGCGGAGGTTTGCATGAAATGACCGGATTAGGAAAAGATGAGGACGAATAGGGGGAAGAGCGATGGGAATGACCATCACTGAAAAAATTTTAGCAGTTCATGCCGGGGTAAAAGAAGTATCCCCCGGCGAAATCATTACTGTTAAATTGGATCTGGCGCTGGCTAACGATATTACGGGGCCGGTGTCTATCAGAGAGTTTAGTAAAATTGGCGTCGAGAGAGTTTTTGACAAAAACAAAGTAGTTTTGATTCCCGATCACTTTGCGCCGGCGAAAGATATTCCGTCCGCCCAGCAGTGTTTGGAAATTAAAGAATTTTCACAGGAGCAAGGCTTGAAACACTATTATGAAGTTGGACGCATGGGTATCGAGCATTGCCTGTTACCGGAGCAGGGAATTGTTGTCCCGGGTGATGTGGTGATCGGTGCGGATTCCCATACCTGTACATACGGAGGTTTGGGAGCCTTCTCAACAGGAGTAGGCAGCACCGATCTGGCGGTTGGTATGGCTACAGGTGAGATTTGGATACGGGTGCCTGTCAGCCTCAAATTTATTTTGCATGGCAAACCGAAAAACCCCTGGGTCAGCGGAAAAGACTATATTTTAGCTATTATCGGCAAAATCGGAGTGGACGGCGCTCAGTACAAGACCATTGAATTGACGGGCCAAGCCATCGAAGACCTATCGGTGGACGGAAGACTGACCATGACGAATATGGCTGTTGAAGCCGGGGCTAAAAACGGCATTATTGCTGCCGATGACAAGACTATCCAGTATACGAAAGCCAGAGCCCAAAGACCTTGGCAGGTATACAGGAGTGATCCCGACGCCCGCTACGAGAATATCATTGAGCTTGATGTGACCCATCTGCAGCCTCAGATAGCTTTTCCTCATCTTCCCTCCAATACGAAGGCGGTGCAGGAAGCAGGTGATGTCAAGATCGACCAGGCTGTGATCGGCTCATGTACCAACGGACGCTGGGAAGACATGGTTATGGCAGCCCGGATCCTAAAGGGACGGAAGGTCCATCCCGATGTAAGGGCTATTGTGATTCCCGGTACTCAGGAGATTTATCTGCGCACGGTACGGGAAGGATTGGCGGAAATCTTTGTCGAAGCCGGGGCGGTGGTCAGTACGCCCACCTGTGGCCCTTGTCTGGGCGGCTACATGGGGATCTTGGCCAAAGGGGAGAAAGCCATTTCCACGACCAACCGGAATTTTGTAGGCCGAATGGGGCATCCGGAAAGTGAAGTATACCTGGCGAGTCCTGCCGTTGCGGCGGCTTCGGCGATTTTAGGGCGGATCGCTTCCCCCGAGGAGGTATTATGATGAAAAACGTTATTTTACATGGTAAGGTATGGAAGGTCGGTTCAGATATCGATACGGATGTTATCATTCCCGCTCGCTATCTCAACTGTTCTGAACCGGAATTTTTGGCAGCCCATTGTTTGGAGGACGTGATCCCCCAAATCCTGATGAAAGTCAAGCCGGGAGACATCCTGGTGGCTGGGAAAAATTTTGGGTGCGGTTCCTCCAGGGAACATGCCCCTGTGGCGGTCAAGCATGCCGGATTCAGCTGTGTCATCGCCGAGAGCTTTGCCCGGATTTTTTACCGCAATGCTATTAACATTGGGCTGCCCATTATCGTAGCTCCGGAAGTGGCCAGGACAATTAAGGAAGGTTCATTGCTGGAGGTGGACCCCGTTACAGGCATGATCCGTGATCTTTCGGAAGGCAAAGCCTACCAGGGAGAGCAGTATCCGCCCTTTATGCTGGAAATCTTCAGCGCCGGTGGTCTGATTGCTTATACCAGGGAGAAGATTAAGAGGGGCGGTGTGAAGCAGCTTGGTTAATATTGCCGTTTTGCCCGGGGATGGGGTTGGCCCGGAGGTTGTCGGGCAGGCCTTGCGTATACTGAAAGCCCTGCAGGAGAAATATCAGCTTACTTATACGCTGGATACCGGGTTCATCGGGGGCAGCGCTCTCGATAAAACAGGCGAGCCCTTTCCGCAAGCCACAAGAGAACTGGTCAAAAAGAGCGATGCCGTTTTTTTGGGCGCGGTGGGCGGACCAAAATGGGATTCGTTTCCCACAGAGTTAAGGCCCGAAAAAGGGCTGTTGGAATTACGAAAAACCTTGGGAGTTTACGTTAATTTGCGGCCTGTTAAATGCTGGCCGCAGTTGATCGAACAATCACCCTTTAAAAAGGAGCGGATTGCCGGGGTGGATCTGCTGGTAGTCAGGGAGCTGCTGGGTGGCGCCTATTTTGGCAGCAGGGGGCAAAAACAGACCGGCGCGGGGATGCTGGTCTTTGACACCATTGAATATAGCAGTTCGGAGATCGCCAGGACGCTGAAGGCGGCTTTCGAATTAGCCCGGGGGCGTCGTAATAAGGTGACCTCCGTGGATAAGGCCAATGTCTTGGACACCTCCCGTTTATGGAGAAAAATCGCGGAAAATATGGTTCAGGATTATCCGGAAATCTCTTTAAATCATTACTATGTTGACAACTGTGCCATGCAGCTTTGTTTGAACCCTGCCCAGTTTGATGTGCTTGTGACTGAGAATATGTTTGGCGATATTCTCTCCGATCAGGCCTCGGTCCTGGGGGCTTCGCTGGGTATGCTGCCATCGGCCAGCATCGGGGACAAAACAGCTTTGTATGAACCGGCCCATGGTTCTGCTCCGGATATCGCCGGGCAGGACAGGGCTAACCCTCTGGCGGCGATACTTTCTTTAGCCATGATGCTGAGGATCAGCCTAAGACGGGAAGATGCCGCCCAGGCTCTGGAAAAGGCTGTGGATACGGTTTTGACCCAGGGCTTCCGTACAGCCGACATCTGGACGGAAGGAACTAATGCGGTGGGGACGTGTGCGATGGCGGACGCGGTAATCAAGAGCTTATAACTTTTTTTAAAAAGCAAGTATACAGAATATTTTTTATCGGTCAGCAGGAATTGTTCACAGAAAAGAGAATAATTATGTAAGAAACAATATAATATAAAAGGGAATATACTACAAAGGATGTTATTCGATGAGGGCGAAAGTGTGCTTATCAGAAAATTTCATAATAAATGGTTTTAACAGGAACGACCCGCAAGGGTCGTTCCTTAGTTTTTTCTTGTTATAACATATCGGGTAAATATTGATTCTGTTATATCAAAGCATAATGGAGGTGGATTGTATTGAGAAAGGCTATTTTTCGCGAAGAATTGTGCAAAGGTTGTGAACTTTGCCGCCATGTCTGCCCCAGGGGGTTGATAAAAATGAGTGATGGTATTAATGACATGGGATATCATCCGGCCACCATGACTGAGGAAGAAAAATGTACAGGGTGCGCTTCTTGCGCACTGATGTGCCCCGATTTGGCGATTCGGGTGGAAAGGAGTTAAAGAATATGAGCTTGGTGTTAAAGAAAGGCAATGAGGTTGTTGGAGAAGCTGCGATCCGCTCAGGCTGCCGTTGTTATTTTGGGTATCCCATTACCCCGCAGAGTGAGTTGCCGGAATACTTAGCGCGGCGTCTGCCCCAGGTGGGAGGGGTGTTTGTCCAGGCGGAGAGTGAAATAGCCGCTATTAACATGGTGTATGGGGCAGCCTCGACCGGGGTAAGGGTCATGACTTCCTCTTCCAGCCCGGGAATCAGTTTAAAACAGGAAGGGATCTCCTATATTGCCGCTTCCCAGCTCCCTTGTGTGATTGTCAATATTATGCGGGGAGGTCCGGGTTTAGGCGGGATCCAGGCTTCGCAATCCGATTATTTCCAGGCTACGAAGGGCGGGGGCCATGGCGATTACCGTTTAATTGTTCTGGCTCCGTCCTCCGTTCAAGAAATTGCCGATTTAGTTAAGGAAGGGTTCCAATTGGCTGATACGTACCGCAATCCTGTGATGATTCTGGGTGACGGGATCTTAGGGCAAATGATGGAACCTGTGGATCTGGGCTCCGGGGATGTTGGCGAGCTGCCGGATAAGCCTTGGGCCGCCAGAGGCAAAAAGGGGCGGCGCTCCAGAAATGTTATCAATTCCCTCTATCTGGATTCAGAAAAGTTAGAACAGCTTAATTTAAGCTTGCAAAAGAAATACCGGCTGATTGCGGAACGGGAAACAAGGGCGGAAACTTATTTGACGGAAGACGCCCAGATCGTAGTGGCGGCTTATGGAATGACAGCCCGGATCTGTAAAGAGGCTGTGGATATGGTTCGGAAAAAAGGCATTCGGGCGGGGCTGTTTCGCCCCATTACTCTTTGGCCTTATCCCGAAAAGGAATTGAGGTTAGCCGCTCAACACTCCCAAGCGGTTCTGACAGTGGAAATGAGCGCCGGGCAAATGGTAGAGGATGTCCGGCTCAGCCTCAACGGAGAAGTCCCGGTAGAGTTTTATGGGAGGTTGGGGAGTATGGTGCCTTCGGCTGGCGAAGTGTTTGAGGAGATCCAACGGATAAGCAAAAAAATTGGGGAGGTGAAATAACATGGCGCTTGTGTTTGATCGACCCAAGTCCTTGACAGATAAAAAGTTTCATTATTGTCCGGGTTGTCACCATGGGATTATTCACCGTCTGGCGGCGGAGGCGCTTGATGAATTAAATATCCAGCAGAAAACGGTTGTCATAGCTTCGGTGGGTTGTTCCGTTTTAGCATATGATTATTTTGATACTGACGCTGTTCAGGCTGCGCATGGGCGGGCTCCCGCCGTTGCTACGGGGGTCAAAAGGGCCAGCCCGGAATCTGTGGTCTTTACCTATCAGGGCGACGGGGATCTGGCTTCCATTGGTATGGCGGAAATTGTCCATGCGGCTGCCCGCAGTGAAAATATCACGGTCATTTTTGTAAACAATGCGGTGTACGGTATGACAGGAGGACAAATGGCGCCTACCAGCCTCATGGGGCAGCAGACCTCCACAAGTCCCCAAGGACGGAGCGCGGAATCCAATGGATACCCTATACGGGTATGCGAATTATTGGCGACATTGGACGGACCGTCTTATCTGGCCCGCGTTTCCGTACATGACCCTAAACATGTCCGGGAGGCCAAAAAAGCTATTTTAAAAGCTTTTCAGATGCAAATACAGCATCAGGGATTTTCTTTAGTAGAAGTTGTTTCTACTTGTCCGACCAACTGGCATCTGACACCGGTGGAGGCGTTGGAATGGCTGGAAAAAAAGATGCTGAAGCAATATCCTTTGGGGGTATTTAAGAAGATCGAGGGGGTTGAATGAAATGTTAATAAAAATCCTCATGGCAGGTTTTGGCGGGCAGGGAATCATGTCGATGGGACAACTCCTGGCCTACAGCGGGATGTTGGAAAAAAAGGCGGTGGCCTGGATACCCTCGTATGGTCCGGAGATGAGGGGAGGCACCGCTAACTGTTCAGTTACCATTTCCACTTCCCCCATTAACTCGCCTGTGGTGACGGAACCGGATATCCTGGTAGCCATGAACCGTCCTTCTTTAGATAAATTTGAGGATGCGCTGAAATCCGGAGGGAAATTATTCATCAACTCATCCCTGATCAACCGGTCGGTAAAACGTCAGGACATAGAGACCTACTATGTCCCGGCTAATGAACTGGCGGGGTTGCTGAGTGAAAGCAAGGTCTTGAATATGATTATGATGGGCGCTCTTCTGCAGGTAGCGCCTCTGGTCAGCCCTATGTCGGTAATGGAATCATTGCGTATGATGCTGCCGGAGAGTAAACACCATTTGTTGTCGCTCAATTCCAGAGCTTTACAAATGGGAGCGGCGGTTTTCAAAAATCAAACTGCAAAAGAAAATTCTATTGTAGCGGGTTAAAGAGGGGATTTAGATGACTCAGAAAATGGTATCTACTATCGCCGGGATAACAGAGAAAGTTCAGTATACCGCTCACCAACGCGTTATTGCGATAGCGGCCGCTGAGGACGAAGAGGTCCTGGCGGCGTTAAAAACGGTGCAAGAAATGGGCTTGGCAAAGGCTATTTGCATTGGGGATGAGAAAAAAATCAGGAATATTGCCGACAGAATAGGATTTGACCTTGCCGGAGTATCAGTCTGTCATGAACCCCAGCCTGCTGAAGCAGCCCGCCGGGCTGTCGCTAAAGTGAAGCGGGGGGAAGCCGACCTGGTGATGAAAGGGTTGGTAGGCACAGGACCCTTTTTACAGGCCGTTTTAGCGAAGGAAGAGGGCATACGGACCGGAAAGATATTAAGCCATGTGTCGGTTTTTGAGGCGCCGCTTTTATCCAGGCTGTTAGTCATCACAGATTGCGCGATGAATATAGCGCCTACTCTCCAGGAAAAAGTGCAGTTGATCAAGAACGCCGCGTTAGTGGCAAAAAAATTGGGAGCCCTAAAGCCCAAGGTTGCTGTTGTTTGTGCCGTGGAGAATGTGAATGAGAATATGCCGTCTACTTTGGATGCTGCTGTCTTAGCGAAAATGTGTGAGCGTGGGCAGATTCCCGATGTGCTCGTCGATGGCCCCTTAGGTTTGGATCAAGCCGTTTCATTACAGTCAGCCCGTCATAAAGGAATTGTCACACCCCTCGCCGGAGAGGCGGATATCATTTTAGTCCCCAATCTGGAAGCAGGCAATATCATGTACAAAACCCTCACCTATATGTCGCAAACAAGTCATGCCGGCTTGGTTGTGGGCGCACAGGCTCCGATCGTGCTGACGTCCCGTTCGGATTCCGCTCAGGATAAGGTAAACTCAATTATCTTGGGCTTAGCTACCATGTAGGATCTGTAGGATCCTCTTGATTTAAAAGATGCCAAGGAGGGTGCGCATGAGCGAAGGAAAATTTCTGGTTGTTAATCCAGGTTCAACTTCCACGAAAATCGCCATCTTTGACAAAAAGGTTATCGTCTATGAAAAAATCTTACGCCATAGTCCGGAGGAACTTAGCGTCTATCCCCGGGTTGTGGATCAGTTTTCCTTTCGGAAATCCTTGATCCTTGCCGCCCTACAGGAGGATCAGGCGGATTTATCAGCGCTTACATGTGTAGTTGGGCGGGGAGGGGTTACTAAACCGTTAGCGGGGGGTACTTACCGCATAAATGAACGTATGTGTGAAGAGTTGAGGAATACCAACCAGGGCCATGCTTCAAACTTAGGCGCCTTGGTCGCCAAAGCCATTGCCGATGAACGGGGTCTTCCGGCTTTTATCGTGGACCCTGTTGTGGTGGATGAAATGGAGCCTATAGCCAAGCTGACCGGGTTCAAAGGAGTTACCCGCAAAAGTATCTTTCATGCGCTTAACCAAAAGGCGGTAGCCCGGAAGGCTGCCGCCCAATTGCAGAAAGAATATCAAGATTGCCGTTTTATTATCGCTCATTTGGGGGGAGGTATATCTGTCGGGGTCCATCAAAACGGAAGGGTTATTGACGTCAATAATGCGTTGGATGGGGACGGACCTTTCGCGCCTGAACGCGCCGGAAGTATCCCGACGGGACTGTTGGTGGAGATATGCTATAACGGCGGGTTTACTCAAAAAGAAATGTACAGGAAACTGGCGGGACGGGGAGGGCTGGTCGGCCTGTTAGGTACTAACGATGCCCGGACGGTTGAAAAAATGATAGCCGCAGGCGACGACAATGCCAAACTTGTGTATGAAGCCATGGCCTACCAAATCGCCAAAGAAATCGGCAGTTGTTCAGCCGTGCTGTTTGGAAAGGTAGACCGCATCATTCTCACCGGGGGATTGGCCCATTCCCGGATGTTAACGCAGTGGATTAAAGATAGGGTGGAATTTATCGCCCCCATCCTGGTCTTCCCGGGAGAGGGCGAAATGGAAGCTTTGGCCCAGGGGGCTTGGCGGATAATGGAGGGTGCCGATCCGGTCAGGGAATATGTTTAGTTAACGGATAAAAAGCTCTTTGACCCTGCCAAAAAAACCGGAGCCGGTTGATACGGCGATTGGTTCCTGATCGGGATGAAGCAGTTGTTGAGCAATGTTTTGGAGGCAACGGGAAGCAGGGGCCTTCGGGTGCTGTAAAACAAAAGACTGCATTTTACGGTTGGATTTTGGGATTACCGGATCATCCATAATATAGCCTGCGCAGGTGATTTTTAAATCGAGAAAACGGTTAACTACTTGAACTATTTTGTCGGTCACTTCCTGATATTCCCTGATGGAATCAACGCGGTTGAGGACCAGATAGGGGGAGCCTTTATATTGGCGTTCATCCAGGACCTTGATCATTGCATAAGCATCGGTGATGGAGTGGGGTTCAGGGGTGGTGATAATAATAATATTGTCCGCTGCCAGGGCAAAATTGATCACGTTTTTCCCTAAGCCCGCACCGGTGTCTATCAGGATCAGGTCCGCGTATTGTTCCAGGGTTTCTAAACTGGTGAGGAGCCGGTTGAATTGCCATTCCTCCATGTCGGCAAGCCCTTGTAAACCGGAACCGCCAGGGATCAGATAGATGCCGCCCGGACCTTCAACGATGATTTCCAAAAGTTCCTTTTCCTTTTTAATGATATGGTTGAGGTTATATTTGGGATGGAGGTTTAAAAGAACATCCACATTAGCGGTCCCCAGATCGGCGTCGATGATAAAGACCCGTTGGCCCATCTGGGCTAGGGTAATGGCCAGATTAATGGTGAACGTTGTTTTGCCAACGCCGCCCTTGCCGCTCGTCACCGTAATCACCTGGGGACGGGAGCGCTTGCCGCCCGCGATAAAATAAGGCATGGCGATGACTAAATAAGGGCTGGGATGAAAGCCGCGGCTAATTACCTCCGTACTAAAGGTGAAAGGACCCCGGACACAAGTAATTTCCACGGGCGTGCTCACACCCAGCAGGATCATTCTTCCCTGGGAAATAGGCATGGATAAGGTAAGACTGTTTTCTTCCACAGCCAATACTTCTGTTTTATAGGTATTGCGGTAAAGAGGAGAGATAACTTTCATCGTAAGGGTGTCACCCTGTTGTATAAGACGGCTTGCCAATAACTACACCTCCTCTTCTTACAAGGCATAAATTCTACATATTTTTGGAACATTCCTGCTATCATTGCGGATTTTTCTATAGCGGCAAGAAGAATTTGATTACATACTCGATACCTTTGACAGGACTAGGCAGTTTGACGCCAATGCTTAACAAGAAACTCATAACAAAACCCAGCAGCCACAGAACCAGAAAAACTGCCAGGCGCCGCCATTGTTTTTTTCTCAGCAGAGTGGGAAGTTCCAGCCATAACATCAGCAAAAAGGCGAGGAATAACAATATAAGCATTTTACGGCTCCTTTTTCGGTATGCCTCTGATCACAGCAATAATAAGGGAGAGAAGGGGAAACCCGATCTGAAACGGAAGGCAGTAAATAGGATAGAAATTAGCGGAAAAATATATGTCCTGTATGGTGTTATCAAAATTGATCATGCCTAAGGCGATGATAATGGCTCCCAGCGGTAAAACCAGAGGAAGATAAGAACGCAGATGAAACAACTGAGCGATGCCCAGTGCTGTTGTATAATAGAGAAGGGAAATCTTGACAAACGCCATACTTAAAAACATGATAGTTACTGTTAATTCCATTCTGTTCAGTATTTCGCCTATGTTAATCTGTCTTAAAGCCATAAAAGAAGGATAAGTAACGATATAAGTAAGGTTGCCCAATACTGCTGTATTACGCGCCGTAACCATAGAAACAGCAATGGCTGCAAGGATAATCGCAAGGTTTATTTTTTTTGCCTCGGTATGTTTGTTTAAGAAAGCAAAAATCATGATAAAGACGACCGTTTCGCCAAAAGGCAGCGTGGCGGCACGGTGACTGGATAAGAGGAAAGCCCGCCAGGATATACCCATAAAAGGCAAGAGGTTGGAAACGTCGGACTCCTTAAGCAGCATGAGAGTGTCGGCGATATAGAAAAATATAGTGAATATGGTAAGGAGTACGCTGCAGCGGGCGATCACTTCAAGCCCGTTGCGTACTGCCGAGGCACAGATCAGAGTCAAAAAAATCATCAAGACGACTAAAGGGGTTTCAGGATAGATGATGGCCATGAAAAAATCGTTAATAAATTTCATATTTAAAGAGGCCAGATGGAGGAAATACCATATGTAGAGCAGGGAGATGATTTTACCAAACAAAGCTCCATAGATCATGTCGTTAAATTCGATCAGTGTTTTCCCCCGGAAGCGCATGGCCAGAGCCGTAAAAATAGCTGCGAAGACCAAGGCTTCCAGTGCGCCTGACAGGACGGTCAGCCAGCCCATTTGACGGGCAGCCTGTACAGGGATAACGATATCACTGGTGCCGAAGATAAACCCCATCGCCAGAAAGATCAATTGGGATCCGGATATTTTCCCGCTCTCCAGTTTCATAACTTAGCTCTCCTCTGCGGGGTAAAGAGGTTTAGTTAACTTACCTGGATGGTGTAGTTTGGCGTCCACTACTACGTTGGTTTCAAGTGAGGGAAATAATTCATCCCATTTTGGTTCGATTTCCTTCCACAATTCAGGGTATTTTTTATGTATGGAATCACCAAAGCCAAAAATATCCGTATTTAGTTCCTGAGCCTTTTTTAAGGCAGCCCTAATCTCGCCCTCAATAGCGGCAGCCTGTCGTTTTTTCAGATCCTCCCAAGCAGCTGGCTCTGATAAATCCTTATTATTCATTTGGTTGACAAGATTCCCTTCCTCTTTAATTTTGATGGTGATACTGATGTGGCCGTCTTTAATTTCCGGGATGATCTTTTTATTTGCCCGGATGATTTCCAGACTGTTTTGTCCTTTGCCCTGCAGACACTCCACATTGATTATGCCGCTTTTTATCTTCCCTGCTACCCAGAGAAAGCCCCTCGTTTCTATTTCATCAAGCTCGCCTACCAGTTTATCCTGCTTAAATACGGCAGTCCCAGCCACGTGAGCCCTTTTTCCTTTTCCTTCCCCTGTTAAAAGGATGATAGGGGCTACGGGTGATGTGGTTTTGCTTAACAGGCGTTCGCTAAAATCCTTGAGGGTGATTTGGGGCGCAAAGGATGTAGCTCCCGATGCTTTCACAATCTCGGCAATTTCCATGGCCGGGATTTTTTTGAGGTCCGGTTTTTCCTCCAGTATATCTTTGGCCTGGCCCTTGGAAATCAGTATAAATACGAGTAATCTCGCTTCAGGATCGCGTATAAAAAGATCCATGTATTTTCGGATGCCCTCCTCGGCCAAATCCCAGCTGATAATAATAATATGGTTATGGGGCCAGTATAATTTACGGCTGCATGTTTCTGTCATTTTTCTAATTGTTTCAAAAAGACTGGTTCCTGTTTCCGTCAAGTTGAAATAAGGGCTGCTGCCGCCCGTTTCCCCGCCGCTGCTGGAGGTTGGTTTTATTTGGCTGGGTTTAATTATTTGTGTTGTGATCATTATTTGATCCGTTTCTTTAGGTTTATCTAGGGCGACGCCGCTGACAATAGCCAGGGTATCCAGCTCGCGGCGGTTCCAGCAGCCGGACAGGCTCAACGTCAGAAAAACAAACAGAAGGACACTTGCTATGATGCCGCAGTGTTTCATATTCTGCCCCCTATCAAGAGTACCTTATTCATTATCTTTTTCAGGCTGCTGCGGCATGAGACGAAAGGCTTGCCTCAGTGGATCCCATTCGCCCATGCCCCGGGAACGGTTAGACATCAGCCATAAAGGCGCACGCACGAAGACGTCTTTTAGTCCGCTGGGATTGAGGGGAGCCAGCGGTGATAAATAAGGAGTGCCAAAAGACTGTAAAGCGCACAGGTGGACCAGTAATCCTAATAAGCCGATAAAAATGCCAAACTCGCCCAGAAAGCCGGCTAAGATAACCAGGATCACACGGATAATAACCTGTACATCATACAAAGCCGGAACGACGAAAGAACAAATGGCCGTAAAGGCTACGACGATTACCATCGGAGCGGTGATTAATCCGGCGGATACGGCAGATTCGCCTATCACCAGAGCTCCTACGATGCTGATAGCCTGGCCGACAGGACGGGGCAAACGAACACCGGCTTCCCGGAGGATCTCGAAGACGACGCCCATTGCGAGCGCTTCTATCATTGCAGGGAAAGGAGTACCTTCCCGGGACGCTGCCATGGTGATCAGGAGGGGGGTAGGCAGCAATTCCTGGTGATAAGTGGTTAATGCCACATAGGCGGCTGGCGCCAGGATGCCGACCAGAAAGGCAATATAACGTATAATTCTAACCACACTGGTATAGTAAGGGCGGGAGTAGTAGTCGCCCGCACTTTGAAAATTTTCGATTAACACCATGGGCATAGTTAACACAAAGGGAGTGCCATCCACCAAGATGGCGGCCCGCCCTTCCAATATTTTGGCGGCAATAATATCTGGTTTTTCATTATTGTCTATGGACGGAAAAGGTGATAAGGGGTTGTCTTCAATGAATTGTTCTATATAGCCGGATTCTAAAATAGCATCAGTCTTGATTTGTTCGAGGCGGCGTTTAATTTCTTTAATAAGACGGGGGTTGACGACGGTCTTTAGATAGGCGATACAAATATCTGTTTGTGTCTTTTTTCCCAGCGTTCTTGATTCGATAATTAAGTCGGGACTCTTGATCTTACGACGCAGGAGCGCAGTATTGGCGCGAAGGTTTTCGGAAAAACCTTCGCGCGGACCTCTCACGATGGAGTCGGTTTTTGACTCCTGGACCCCTCTGGTTTCCCAGCCCCTTGTGCTGATGATGACGGCCTCGCAAAAACTATCTATTAATAAAGCGGTACTCCCCGATAATATGTTATGTACAATATCACCGACCCGGTTTATTCGTTTGATATTTCCCACGGAAAGCATGCTTCGCTCAATTTCTCTTAAGGGATCAGTTGTTACCTTGCCGCCGCTGTCGATGAAACGGCTGTTATACATCAAGGGCCGCAGAATGCTTTCGTTAATGATTCTTGCATCAACCAAGCCGTCAATAAAAATGAGCAGGGCTTTGATTTTACCCTGATTACCAAAACAGAATTCCCGGATATTCACATCATTGCTGTGGCCCAGGATATCTTGCAGCAAGGAAAGATTCTTATTAAGATTGTTTGTTAGCTGTGTTTGTGAGAAGTCGGGAAAATCATGGCTATTGCCGGAGGGGTTCGGGTTTTGATGCAGTAGTTTAAGGAACTGTATTTTCTTACTTATGGAGCGAAACATTTGTTGCCTCCTCCCAAGAATGTTATATCTAGTATTTCTTAACGATAATGCTATTATTAGAGCTATAAAAATTTATTGTGATGGTATAATGATAGAAGCGAGGTGATTTGGGTGCCTAATTATGATTTTCATTGTATGGCTTGTGGCGTTGATTTTACAACGAGCCTTAGTATAAGCCAAAGAGGTCAAGCCAGATGTGAAGGGTGCGGAAGCCGGGATTTAAAACAGCGCTTCAAAAACTGCAACCTCATAGGCGGCGGGAAGGGGCGCGGCTTGATGGAAAGCGTACCTGTGAAATCCTGTTCCCATACAAGAGGGTGCGGCGGGTGTTCGGGGTGCCATTAATTGGTTATTTCTGGCAAAAGATTTTTCCGAGTGGATTCGACAAAGAAAGGTAAAACGGTGCTATTATATTGCCTAAGGTATATAAATCAAAAGCCCATGTCAGGAGAAAAGACCTGGCCTGGGCTTTTTTCATAGGCAAATGGGATAACAAAAAAAGACGAATGATGCCGGAAAGAGGGCAAAAAAGAATAAAGGATTGAAAGAAATTTTAGCGAAGAAATAGAGCAAATTCAAGGGTTTGTGTAGGTGGGAGTATTGAATTATAAACAAGAGAAAGCCGTTAATGAGGTATTTGGCCAATCCGGTTGTGCAAATAGCCATGGCAGATCGCAAGTTTTTGGCCGGGAGTTTTTGCAGGCCTATGCTTCGCCAAATCGGCTGGAAGGTAATTGCCGAATTAGTTTAGTGTGGAAACGGGGGTCGGCCAAAAGAGAGATTGAGATTCATACAGGCTTATTGTGCTTTAATCATGAGGGAGTCAAGGAATATGAAACCGTCAAATTCGTTAATTTGCCTGAACAGCGGTGGAAGCGGCGGTTTACCGGGGATTTGATACCGCTGGATTTATTGGAGGCCGCAGCTCTGATTCAGGATGCGTATCAACAAAACGTTCGTTTTAAGACAAGCCCGGCCCCCGGCTTTAAGCGGGGATGGTTTTTGTTGAGCTATGATACCCAAGGGATCAGGAGAGATTTTCTCATGAACAAGCTCCATCCCCGGTGCCTGACGGTATCTATGTTTGCCAATGTTTATCTGGCTGCTCTCCGCCGCATGGATCACGGTTTGGTTTATGACCTTTCCAGTCCCCGGCGTAAGGAGATGCTTGGGGAGCGAAGCGCGTTTTTGCTGGATGCGCAAGAGGAATGGCAGCGCTTCGTTTTTCTGAAAACGGAGATAACGATACTCATCAAGGAAAACACTAAAACGGTTCTCCGGGTTTATGTGACCGTGAGTAATGCGGCAAATGCCGCAATCAGGTTGACTTATCAGATGATAATTGTAAAAAGCAGGGGATACTATTATATCGATGATTTTCATCTGCTGGAGCGAAAGGTCTTAGAGCAGGATCATGCCGATAATCCATTGCAGGGCTATGTATTTTGTTATGTATATCCTATGGTCCGCCATAATCATCTGCAAGATTGGCTGGAGGAAAACCCTGATATTTTCGTTAGCGGAGAAACAGAAACAGGGTTGTGTTATAAGTGGATCAAAGATGAAGAGTGCACTTATGAGAATTATGATATTTCCGACCGGGTGATAGGGGAATTTCTGTTGCTCCGGCAGGAAACCGTAATTGTTACCCATAAAATACCAAATGCAGTAAGGCTGGAAAAAATCATGACAGAAAAATTCAGCCAAGAAATCAGATTCCCGCAGAAGTATTATCTGCCTGTGCAAGTTTTTTTCCGGATGATTTGCCGGGCATCGTTTTGTTGGGAGGAATTAGATCAATACCGGGTTGTATCCGCTTTGCTCCGGCTCAAAGACGACCAGCACAGTTTAGAACGGTTTTTAGAAATGATGAAAGACAAACAGAAGGTTGGCAATCAGATCTGGTATTATTATCCGGATAGCGAAAACAAAGAGGAAGATCAAGAAAAGCAGATAGAATATTATAAGGCGGGAAACTGGATTAAGATTAACGTATTTAACGGGGATATTGGGAAGGAGATAGCCTATTTACGGGATAAACTGAAAATAGACGCAGTAATTTACAGCTATGAATTGGAAAATAACTTTGATTTTGATAAACCAACGGTTACGGAAGAAAGGAAATGGGAGATTTGCGGTTTGCTGCGGCGTTTTCATAAGGAATTCGCCCAGACGCTGGGGCGGCGGCTGATGCCCTTGACACGGGAAATTGCCGCCAAAATGGGCACAGTCATCGGCTAAGGGTTAAAATATAGAGGGAGCGCATAAAACCTGTAGCAGGCCAAATGCGTCCCTCTTTTTTATTTCTGTTCTTTAGCGTCTAAGGCAACACTTGATAAGGATACTTAAATTCAGTAATTCTTTACTTCCGAAAAACAGCTGAAGCAAATGTGATTGGATGATGAGCCCACTAAAATTCAAGAAGCAAAAGCGCCCCGTCCCTACCGCTATTCGCGATATAAAAATATCTTGTTGTATTATTTTCATCCACAAAGGATATTCCTCTATGAGGTATTAAACCCCGCTCCATCCATTTCACGACAAACGGCTTTTCAGGTGATAATTTGTTAATTGAGTATAGAACATTTTTCTCAAAGTATTTTAATTGATTCTCTGATTCTTCATATCCAATTTCTATGAACTTAAAATTTTTCACCTCAATATTTGGTATAATAACAATCCTTTGATAGTCTTCGCCTTCAAATTCAATAAATTCATTATAAGAATTATATTTGTTTAGAAGTTCATCTGTAGCAAGGTCAATACGAATATCAACAGATGGCAGATTCTTAAAGAAATCGTCCAACGGCGTCGTGTATTGCGGTGCGCCTGTTGCTGATGAATCCGCAAGCACCATAATTGAATCGGGGTCAAGGGCCCCGTCCACAGAGATTTTTGCCGTTGCTTTAAACATGTAGTTTGCTTGCTGTTCCTTGCCGATATCACTCATCGCATCGTAGTAAGCAAACGGGGTGAAATATTGCGTCCACAAGAATGTGCCGGTATAGTCGCTTCCGCTTATCGTTTCCTCATAACCGGTCATCTCGTAATGCATGTCGGTATAGTACGGCGCAAATGCCGAATCCATACGCTGTGCAATGTAGTCAAATATCTGCTGCCGGGACGTTTCCGGCCGCCTTATCAATTGCACATTCTCAGGCATCGACTTTTCCTTAAGCCGATACAGGCTCCACATGCCGTTGATTTTAGGATTGATGGTTGCAAGCCAAATTTCCGAATCCATCTGATAGATGCGATACCTGTCAGATATGTCGTATTGCATACGTACAGAATATGCGCTGATGTCAACGGGCTTTATCATGAACAGCGCGTTCCACTCTTCCGTATCGACCTCTTTACCATTCCAGTTTACAGGTGAAATATTTTCCTGTACCTCGCCCGTTTCTTCGCTGACAATTGTGAACCCTTTATCCGGTTCGAGCAAATAGAGCTGCCCTGTGCCGTCAAAGGGTATATATGAACTCAGGGGATTCGTATACAAATTTTCATCGAAAGCATAGGCCCGAACAAAGGCGGGAATTGCATTGGGCGTTGTCAGATCGGATAAAGTTTTGGCCGGATTCGTCAGCAGACAAGCAGTCGAAACGATAACCACTGCTGCCGCTGCAATAAGCACCCAAAACGCGGGCTTTTTATAATTCAGAACATTCCTGATGCGCCCTTTTGTGCCACTCTCGCCGAAGGCCAGCGGACTTCCCGCGAAAATAGGCCGCTTCATAGCAAGCTGTATAAGCGCCGATGAGTATCCGACCTTACCCTCTGAGTCAAGCCCGGATAGTACCTTTTCATCGCAGCTCATCTCAAGGTCGCGGCTCATGAGAATAAATGCCAGCCACATGAACGGATTAAACCAATGTACGGATAGGACAAGAAATGCAAGCGGTTTGATAAGGTGATCCTTTCGCGCGATGTGGGTCTTTTCATGGCGCAGAACATAATCCTTCTCATTACCTGAAAGTCCGACCGGCAGATAAATTTTAGGATTTATGAAGCCGCAGACGAAGGGCGAGGATATTTTATCGGTTTCAAATATATTCCCTGAGAGCAGCGTTGCGTCCATCATGCGGCGCTTCAGACGCAGGTAGGAAACAATACTATATATGAGCATTAAGGCTATACCCGTGAGCCAAACGCAGGCGCCGGTGAAGATAAGGATTTGCATTGGATTTGCGCTCGCTGCCGGAGTCGCCGCGGGCAGGGCATTGTTGATGACCGAATTAATACTTGTCGTGCCGATATCAACTTGGGGAACAGCCATCATGCCGATATTTTCTGGGATATGCTCCAGACCTCCGCCAGTCGAAGTGGTCTTTCCAATCCTGCCGAAAACCGAAAACGCCGAGGAAATTGAAACGGGGCAGACAAGCCTGAACAACACCAGGCTCCAGAGAGCATACGATATCCACTTCGGCGCACGCTTTAAAATCAGGCGTAGGACAAGCACCGCGATCAGGACATAGGTTGCGGTGATGCTCATGTTGAGGATTTTCAGGAACAATTCTTCCATCACTTCCGCCTCCTGTATTCGTCGACCATCTGCTTGATCTGTTCCGCTTCATCATCGGATATCTGTTCATTGCCCAAAAAGGAGGCAATAAACTGCGGCAGCGAGCCGTCAAAGCTGCGGTCTACGACCTCGCGGCTCTCAACCTTTTGTACCTCTTGGCGTCCTACAAGTGAAGAAACTATGGTATTTTCATTTTGCAAAAGCTGTTTATCGCAAAGCCTTTTCAGCACAGTATATGTGGTGGTACGCTTCCAGCCGAGCTGTGCCTCAGCCAGCTTGCATAGCTCAGGTGACGCTATCGGCTCCGCATCCCATACAATTAAAAGCAGCCGGTAGTCGGCGTTACTCATCTTTAATTCCTGCTTCACAAATAAAACCTCCAGTCGAAGTCATTAGACTGCTTTTAGTCTAACAATTTCGACTGGAGATGTCAATAAGAAATTTATAAAGTACAGTATCCTCATTATTTCTTTACTTGTCAGGGTATCAATCGGCTGTTTATGGAGTTTTGGCGGGTTCTGTCGCGGCCGTTTGCTCCGGCGGTTTGTACTCGCTCAAAAAAATATGGCTGGGTTGATTAAAAACAGGCGGCATGGTTAAAGAGTTGCTTTTTTCCAAAATTGGGTATGCTTTAAACAGGGCCAGGGTATCAATGATCCCGCCGGGGAGGGTTAAACCCTTTTCCAGATTGTTGGGTTCCCCCAAAGCTTTAATAACCACGGGGAACTCAAGCCTTGTGTTGTTTATCGTGATGTACATAGAATAATCGTCTTCCGTATAGAAAATTACGGATTGACCGTTGATACGCACCTCGTTAATAGTAATGGCTTCAGCGCCGGCTGCCCATAATTCGTTGACAATGTCAATGATATCAATATAAAGGATAGGCATGCTCTGTCCAATAGTTATGATCAGGCCAGCTCCATTTAACGTGGTGGAACCGGTGAGAAAACTCATTTTATTCATGTCGGATATGAGGTTTTCAGCTAATTTGCTTTCATCCAGATAACTATTCTGCTGGGAATTGAAATGCATGTTTAAATCTACGATTTCCAGGGCTAGTTTCTGTCTTTTCTCAGATAAACCGCGGACCATGGCGATCAGGTTTTCTGTGCGCTGCATGGAAAGGTCGCTGCCGATAAGATTTTGGGATTGATATTGTAAAGAAAGAAAAATACCCAATACGATAAAAACCAGGGTTAAGGGAGCTTGCCAGCGGTATTTTCTCATTTCTTTTCACCTCAGTTCCTCTCGCCTTTTCCTGAACTTTGTCAGGATATGATGCCGGATACTGGCCAGATTTTGAAACAACCGTACGCCGAAAGCAAAAACGGCGGCATAATAGAGATCGACTCCCAGAAGGTCGCCTAAATAAGCCAGGAGCGCCGCCAACAAGGCGTTAGCGAAAAAACCCGATAAAAGAACTGCGCCATCAAAATGTTTATCCAGGATGGAACGGATCCCTCCCAGAACAGAATCAAGGGAGGCCAGTAACGCTACCGACATGTATTTGACATAAATAGGGGGAACTTGAAAGGAAATAGTTGAACCGACAAGGGCGCCTGCTATTAATCCAAAAAGTGGTAAAAGCCACATGACTTTTTAGTCCTCCTTTGCGACCTGGCTAAGATCAAACTGTAATTCGCCTTTATATGCAGGAATGATTACTTCGTTTTCTGCCTGGAAGCTGATAGGATAATTGGTAGCCTTCATGACTTCCAGTTCGCCGTTTGTAACCATTTCCGCAAGGTTATGGGGGCTGCCGATAGCCCTTATCTCAAAAGGGGGGGCTATACGGGTCGTATTTACCAGAATCACATTGCCCACACAACGTATTTCTGAAGTTGTAATCAGTCTTTGCCCGTTGACAGAAATTGCCTCGGCTCCTCCCCGTTTTAGTTCGCTTACCAGGCTTAAGATGTGTTCGTAGTGGACGATATAACGGTTGGGATCGTCATTAGGTTTGGCTTTCAGGCCTTCTTTGTTGTCATCAACGGTGATTATTACGCCGTTTCCGACAACCGGGGTGAGCCCGGCCCATAGGCGCATATCCCGTAATTGCTCTTGCATTTCATTTAGCTTGCCTGGGGCTTGCTGGTTTTGTTGTAAGGTATCCAGTTCCTGACGGATCTTTTCGACTTGGTTTTCCTGACCCGTGATTTCCTGCTCCAAGTTTTGGATGATGGAGATCAAATTGTTGTTTTTCTGACTCATCGGATTGACAGAGGAGGCGTCGGTCAGCGCCTTTAATTGAAAAGCCAGCAGAAAACCGGTTATCAAACATACAATGGTTAAAGGAACGATCCACTTACGCATACACACCACCACCTTTTTATCTTTCAATATTATATCATACCATCCTCTATCGAAGAGAGGAAATGATTCGGACATTTAAGACGGGAGCGGAAGATATTCTTACCAACAGGAATATAATACCATATTAAGAAAAAAATACTATCCTAAGGAATAAAATTATAGATCTATGCAAAAACAAAAGTATAATTATACAGGAAGAAGTCTTATAATTAAAAGGAATTGTTTAAACACCTGTCGAAGATAGTAGTTGGTTTTTTCAAGCGGTAAGGAGGGAAGCTGTTTGTGGAAGCAAGTGCTGGAAGCGTTTAATTTAATCAGTATCATTGATATTCTGATCGTAGCCTTTGTACTTTATAAAGGAATGATGATTATCAAAGGAACCCGTGCAGTCCAGCTTATTAAGGGCTTGGTCGTTCTGATCCTGGCCTCGTTGATTAGTAATTGGCTGGGATTACGGACGGTTGGATGGATATTAGCCCAGCTCCAGACAGTTTTAGTCGTAGCTTTACCGGTTGTTTTTCAGCCCGAGTTGCGGCGCGCTCTCGAGAAATTGGGCCGGGGAAAATTTTTTGCCAGGCCGGCGACCATCTTAAATGAAGAAGCTATCAATAAGTTGGTGGAAGAGATCGTACGGGCGGTTAAACTGATATCCAAAAACAGCCATGGAGCCTTGATTATCATTGAAAGAGAAATCGGCGTCAATGATTTTATTGAAACGGGTATCAAGATCGACGGGCTGGTATCCGCCGAATTTATGGTAAATATTTTTGTTCCCAAGAGCCCTTTACATGATGGGGCTGCCATTATCAGGGGGGACAGGGTGATTGCGGCCTGTTGTTTTTTACCCCTTTCCGAGAACCCTAATCTGAGTAAAGAGTTAGGGACCAGGCATCGGGCCGGACTGGGACTTACAGAGCAATCAGACGCCCTGGCCATAATCGTATCGGAAGAAACCGGCGTTATTTCAATAGCGGAAGAAGGACGTTTGACCCGTTACTTAGATGAAAACACGTTAAAAGAAATTCTTAATATACGTCTCCAGGCTAAGTACACTTCACCTGTGTCATTGTTTAACTGGAGGTCTTAGTTATGAAGGAAATAATCGGTAAGGAGCTTTTGTATAAGATCTCGTCCCTTCTTTTTGCGGTTTTATTATGGTTCTTTGTAACGAACGTCCAAAACCCTATTATGGAAACGACCTTCTCCATCTCGGTTAATTATTACGGTTTGCAAGAGGGGTTGGTGACAGGCGATAAACCGCAGAACGTTGATATTAAAGTAAAAGGTTTGCGTACTTTGATCACCTCCTTGGGAGCCGAAGACTTTAAAGCGACTGTTGACCTATCTCAGGCTAAAATAGGGGACGGAAATTATCCGGTTCAGGTCCCCATGCCGGATGGGGTTGAATTGGTCAGCCGCAAGCCGTCCAGTATCAATTTGCGTATTGATAACTTTACGGAAAAACAATTAGACATAGTCGTAAAGATAATCAATACCGCGGCCCAGGGATATTCCAGTTTTGAACCGGTTCTCACACCCTCAAAGGTCGTGGTGCGGGGAGCCCGAAAAACTCTGGAGAGTATTGAAACGGCGCAAATAACTGTGGATTTGAATCAAGCGATGGATAATTTGGCGCTCTCTTTACCGGTAAGTCTTCTGGACAAAGATGGGAAGGCCTTTCCCGAAAATTTTGTGGAAATGAGTCCCAAGAGTGTGCAAGTCTTTATCCCCGTAATTCAAAATGTTCCGGCCAAGACCGTATCAATCAAACCGGTGCTGGAAGGAAAACCACGGGAAGCCTGGCAGGTATCGCGGGTCGTTTCGGAACCGGAAACCATTAAAATAACGGGATCTTTAGACACCCTGATGAATATTGATCAGATCATGACACAGCCCATTGATATTAACGATCTGCATGAAAATCTGATTACTCAGGTGGCTCTTGTTGTACCGCCGGGTATTAATTTGCTGTATGAACCTACGGTAAAAGTGGTGATCCAGGTAAAAGAAGCGCCGGTAGAAAAAACTTTTACAGATATACCAATTCTTCAGGAAAACCTGTCGAGCGGCTTAAAGGCAACCCTCGGCACGGATAAAGTGAGCGTAACATTACAGGGGTCTAAGACGGATATGCTTGCGCTTGTCGGCGCTAAGGTCAAAGCGTTGCTTGATTTAACAGGGCTCACACCGGGAACATACCATTCGGAAGTAAAAATCAGTATTCCTCAAACGATACAAGTAATAAAAGTTGAACCGGCTACTGTTGAAGTGGTGATCAGTTCGCAGAAAAACACATAGAAAGGAGCATGCTGATGACTAAGCTCTTCGGTACGGATGGAGTACGGGGTCTGGCTAATCGGGAGTTAACGCCCGAACTGGCTTTTCAATTAGGGCGGGCTGCGGGTACGCTTTTCAAAGAACCCGGCCTCCCTGCCGCCATCATTGTAGGAAGGGATACGCGCCTTTCCGGTTCTATGCTGGAGGGGGCGTTAGCCGCAGGAATTTGTTCCGCCGGGGTTGACGTTTATGCGGCGGGAATAATACCGACGCCCGCTATAGCGTACTTGACCCGGACAATGGAAACTTGCGCGGGGGCCGTGATCTCCGCTTCTCATAACCCCGCGCCGGATAACGGCATAAAATTTTTCAATCATCAGGGTTTTAAATTGGCTGATGAGCTGGAGGAACAAATAGAAAAGTTGATCGCCTCTGGTATGGAGGGAGCCGCACGGCCTACCGGCGGTGAAATTGGCAAGATTATTCCGTTCCCCGAAGGAAGCGGGCGGTATGCGGAATTTCTTAAGAGTACTGTTAACTGTGATTTTCAGGGACTTAAAATCGTCCTGGACTGCGCCAACGGGGCTGCTTTTCAAGTAGCGCCCAAGGTATTTCAGGATTTAGGGGCCCAAGTTATCAGCCTTGGTGATTTGCCTGATGGTGAAAACATCAATGACGGCTGCGGATCGACCCATCCCGAGCTTCTGCAGGAAGCTGTGAAGAAATTTAAAGCCCGGCTGGGACTCGCTTTTGACGGGGATGCCGACCGGGTGATAGCGGTAGATGAAAAAGGGCAAATTGTAAACGGGGACTCCATATTGGTGATTTGCGGCCTGGCGCTGCAGAAAAAACGGGATCTAAACGGTAAAGTAGTGGTTACTATTATGAGTAACCTGGGGTTGAAGCAAGCTTTTGAAAAAGCGCAGGTAGAGGTGCTGGAAACAAAAGTCGGGGACCGTTATGTGCTGGAGAAAATGGTTGAAACCGGCGCGGTACTCGGCGGAGAACAATCAGGTCATATCATATTCCTGCGGCATAATACGACGGGGGACGGAATTGTGACAGGCCTGCAGCTTTTGGAAACCCTAACGGGAAGCGGCGGGTCTTTAAGCGGCTTGGCCGCTCAAATGCCTACCCTGCCGCAGGTTTTGAAGAACGTGAGAGTGTCGGACAAGGAGAAATGGGACGGCAATCAGGGCATTCTTCGGGCTGTCAGGCAAGGAGAACAGGTTCTTTTAGGCCGCGGACGGCTCTTGGTACGCTCCTCCGGCACAGAACCGTTGATCCGGGTGATGGCGGAAGGGCCTGACGGCGAAGAATTGGAGGAAATAGCCGGCCGGGTGGCTGAGGCGATCCAAAGAGAAT
Organism: Peptococcaceae bacterium UBA5318; assembly: GCA_002408285.1. Taxonomy (GTDB): domain Bacteria; phylum Bacillota; class Peptococcia; order DRI-13; family UBA5318; genus UBA5318. Next base: position 66,842 of record DHRG01000033.1, read on the forward strand.
TAGGATAGGAGCCGGATATGTTATTTGTGGGCACTGATATTGTTGAGATCGCCAGGATCAGAAATGCAGCCCGGCGTCATAGCGGTTTTTGGGAAAAGGTCTTGAGTCCTCAAGAACGAAAGCTTTGTCTTGAGAAGAAAGATCCTATTCCTTCACTAGCGGGGCGTTTTGCGGCCAAAGAGGCTGTCTTAAAGTGCCTTGGAACGGGACTGCGTGGAATATCCTGGCAGGATATGGAGATTTTACCTGATGACCGGGGCTGCCCGCAGGTTTATTTTACGGAAAAAATGAAGAAGATCTTACGGACCCATGGTTTACAGACAATAAAAGTAAGTGTTTCCCATAGCCGTGACTATGCTACAGCCGTAGCGGTTGGAGAGGGGTGGCCTAATGAGAATCGTAACCGGGAGTGAAATGAAACAACTGGACGCATGGGCTATAAAGGAACAGGATATGCCTGGACTTTTACTCATGGAGAATGCCGGGAATGCTATCGTCCAAAAAGCCAAGAAAATTTTAGGGTCTTGTAAAGAACGGCAAATCATCATCTTAGCCGGCAAAGGCAATAACGGAGGCGACGCGCTGGTGGCAGCCCGTCATCTTGTGCATATGGGCGCGGACATCAAGCTTTTGTTGTTTTCACCCCCGGAAGTCTTTCAGGGGGATGCTTTAAGAAACTGGGAAATGGTCGAGAAGCTCGGGATTAATTGGCGCCTGCTTCAGGATGACAATAGCTTCTATTACTTAAAATTGAGTTTGAATTATTGTGAATTGATCATTGATGGAATTTTTGGCACGGGCTTTTCGGGGAATCCTACGGAAGTAATTGCCCGCGCTATCCAAATCGTTAATGAAAGCGGCTGCCCAATTCTCTCCATCGATGTGCCCTCAGGCGTAGATGCGGACACGGGTAAAATTGGGGAGCCCTGTATCAAGGCTTCATATACGGTGACTTTTGCCTTGACCAAAAGGGGCTTGGTCCTTTATCCAGGCAGGAGCTATACCGGAGAATTGGAAGTAGCGGATATTTCTTTACCGCTGATGGGTCTGGACAGTTTGGAAACACAGCAATATTACGTTACAGACGAAATGGCGCGGGAATTTGTTCCCGCCCGAAACAGCGAAGGGTTTAAGAATTCTTTTGGTCACGTTTTAGTGCTGGCTGGCTCGGCAGGGATGATGGGAGCTGCGGTTTTTGCCAGTAAAGCAGCCCTGCGCACGGGAGCAGGGCTGGTTACCGCCTGTCTTCCCCGTTCCCTGGCAGGCTATTTTTCTACTGCCCTGCCCGAGGTGATTATGCGGGAAGTCGACGAAACCCCCGGCGGAACTATTGCCGCAGCCGCATGGTCTAGGATTATGGATTGTTTAGACTATAAAGACGCTATTATTTTTGGTCCCGGAGTGGGGACTGATAACGAAACCCGTGAAATCCTTAAACATCTTTTGGCTAACGTCCAGGCTCCGCTGGTGATCGATGCGGATGGTCTGAACATCCTGGCGGAGGATATTTCTCTGGCTGCGGATAGCCAAGTCCCCCTGATTCTTACTCCCCATCCCGGTGAACTGGGTCGACTGCTGGGCGTCAGCGCCCAGGAGGTTCAGGATAATCGGGTGGAGGCTGCGCTGCAAACGGCGCAGCTAACCGGCAGCATCGTAGTTCTAAAAGGCGCCGCCACCGTTACGGCGACTCCTGAAGGACAGATCTTTATCAACTCCACAGGTTGTCCGGTTTTAGCGACTGCCGGAACAGGCGATTGCTTGGCCGGAATCATTGGAAGCCTGTTGGCTCAGGGTGTTGAACCCGGCGGGGCCGCGCTTCTTGGGGTTTATATCCATGGTTTAGCAGGGGATATCATTGCCCGGGAAAAGGGGATGCGTGGGTCGCTGGCCAGCGATATTATCGAAGCATTGCCGCTGGCTTTTAAAACGCTTGAGGAGTGAACATATGCCACAAACACGTCCGGTCTGGGCCGAAATAAACTTAAATAGTATTATCCATAATTATCAAGAGGTTCGGCGTTTGGTAGGACCGCAAGTCAAAATCATGGCTGTTGTGAAAGCTAATGCCTATGGGCACGGGGTCCTGGAAGTTGCCAAGACCTTGGGAAAAGCCGGTGCTGACCGTTTTGCCGTAGGCTTGCTGAATGAAGCGGTTCAACTGCGCGAAGGCGGAGTGACTAAACCTCTTATGATTTTGGGTTGGACTCCGGTTGATGATTATCCCCGTGCTTTGACTCATCACATCATACTTACCATATTCTCCTTACAGGAAGCTGAAGAATTATCACGAATATCTCTTAGCATGGGCCAAAAGGCGTGTGTTCATCTCAAACTCGATACGGGAATGGGCAGGATTGGTTTTAGACCGGATGCCGCCGGCCTGGAACAAATCAGCAAAATTGTAACCTTGCCGGGGTTAGAAGTTGAAGGTATATTTACGCACTTAGCCAAAGCGGATGAACAGGATAAAGGCTATACAATACTGCAACTGCGGTTGTTCGAAGGGTTTGTGCGGCAGGTCCGGAAGAAAACCGGTTTTACCTTTCAACTACGGCATGCCGCGAATAGTGCGGCGGTGATCGACCATCCGGAGGCTTATTTCGAGATGGTACGTCCCGGTATTATGCTTTATGGGTTGAAGCCTTCCCCCGAAGTGCATTTGGAAAAGGTAGATCTTCGACAGGTCATGGCCTTACGCGCGAATGTCGCTTTTGTCAAAGAAGTTCCGGAAAATACTGCCATCAGTTACGGCGGAATATTTGTCACTTCCGGAAACTCCCGGATAGCTACGTTGCCTCTGGGGTATGCTGATGGATATTCCCGGCTTTTATCAGGACGGGCGGAGGTGATCTGCCATGGACAAAGAGCCCCGGTTATCGGCAGGGTTTGTATGGATCAGCTGATGTTCGACGCGTCTTGTCTGCGGCAACAGGTTGAGCAGGGAGATCTGGTAACTTTGATAGGCCGAGCCGGGGAGCAGTTTATCTCCGTGGACGAACTAGCCGATCAGATGGGAACGGTTAATTATGAGATAACCTGTATGTTGTCTGCCAGGGTGCCAAGGATTTATCTAAAATAATTTGACTGTCTATACTTATAATATATATAATGGTATATCATAGGAATGCTCTACACTGTGGTTGTTATTTTATGGAGGTGGGGTTAGTGGCGGACAGTAAGCGTATCATGATTTGTATGCCGCTTACGCTTTTAGAAGAAGTGGATGGGATTATGGAACTGGAAAATAAAAACCGCAGTGAATTGATTAGAGAGGCTATGCGTTTTTATTTAGAGGAAAGGAAGAGGAGCTGCCTGAGAGAGCAATTACGAAAAGGTTATCAGGAAATGGCTCAAATCAATCTTGGCTTGGCCCAGGAAGCCTTTCAGTCCGAAGAGGAAGCGGATCAGCTGTTGGAAAGCAAACTCGCGGAGTGCTGCTAAATGAGTACGATAAAAAGAGGGGATATTTTCTATGCGGATTTAAGTCCCGTGGTGGGGTCCGAACAAGGGGGCACCCGGCCCGTTTTGGTGATCCAAAACGATATTGGGAATCAATACAGCCCGACAACTGTTGTAGCAGCCATTACCAGCCAATTAACCAAAGCAAAGCTGCCAACACATGTGGAACTTCCGGCCCCCGATTGCGGGTTGGAGAAAAATTCCGTAGTGTTGACAGAACAGATCAGAACTATTGATAAAAGGCGGCTGCAGGAGAAAATCTCTGCTTTAGGGGATGAAACCATGGCAAAGGTCAACCAGGCAATCGAGATCAGCCTGGGTTTAGTTGAGTTGTGATTGATTATACATAGGATGGAATAGTATGCAAAGACGAGATGATCCTCGTCTTTTCCTTATTAACAATTTCGCTGAAAAGAGGGGGCTTGTTGAGATGCGCTGCTGTATCGGAATCACTTGCTCTTGGCAGGAAGCCGAATCCAGGCATGCTCTGAGGGATGATTATGTGAAGGCCGTTTCCTATGCAGGGGGAATGCCTCTTTTGATCCCAACACTGCCTGCGGAGGCTGCCGGTGACATCTACCGCCTTTGTGACGGTCTGATCTTCTCAGGGGGGGATGATCTCGATCCCTTCTTTTTTGGCGAGGAACCTCAGGTTAGCTTAGGAGAGATAAACCCGCTGCGGGATTTATTTGAATTAGCGCTGGCCAAATTAGCGTTGGCGGGAACAAAACCGGTCCTGGCGATTTGCCGGGGTATCCAGGTCGTGAATGTGGCCGCAGGCGGGGGCTTGTACCAGGATCTAAAAGGATTCACCGGGGCACAGCATAATCAAAAAGCACCCCGCTGGTATCCGACCCATGAGGTGCGGCTTAAGGAGTCGAGTAAACTTTCCGGCTTTTTGGGGAAAAAAACCATCCGAGTGAATAGTTTTCATCACCAAGGTATCAATAGATTGGGAGAGGACTTGACAGCAGCAGGGAAAAGCCGGGATGGGCTGATCGAAGCGCTGGAAACAGCAGACCCGCAAAAATGGCTGATCGGTGTGCAATGGCATCCCGAATGCTCCAGGGAGAAAGATGCCGATTCTGCACGGATATTTCAGTTTTTTGTGGATGAGGTCAAGCGGAGAAAGGATTGAGGAAATGGATTCGGTAAGATTGGCGGAAGTGGTCCGGCAGGAGCTGACGGAGAGTATGCACAGAGGGTCGGTGGCGGTTGTGGATCATCAGGGAAACCTGCTGGCATATGCAGGCGATCCCGGAATGATCACTTATATACGTTCTGCGGCTAAACCCATCCAGGCTGTTACGGTTCTGGAAAGCGGCGCCGCCGCCCATTATGGCTTTACCCCGGAGGAAATTGCCCTGCTGGCCTCTTCCCATAGCGGGGAGGAGGGACATATCCGTGTCTTGATGCAAATATTGGATAAAATAGGCCTGAGCGCAGGGCACTTACAGTGCGGAACCCATCTCCCTTTTCATCGGGAGGGCGCCGGGGCTCTTATGGCCAAGGGGTTAAAACCTACGGTCTTTCATTGCAATTGCTCCGGTAAACATGCCGGTATGTTGACCTTAGCCCGTTTTAAGCACTGGAGCTTGGAGGAGTACTACCTGATGGAACACCCTGTTCAAAAGCTCATGCTGCAAACGGTGGCTGATTTTACCGGTTTATCGGCGGAGAGGATCCCGCTGGGCGTGGATGGATGCGGGGTCCCCGTTTTTGCTGTGCCCCTGGAAAAAATGGCTCTGGCTTATGCCCGTTTAGTTCAACCCGCAGGGTTTAACGAGCGGCGGAAAGGAGCTTGTGAGTCGGTAGTCACGGCTATGCTTGCCCATCCCTTCATTATTTCCGGGACAGGGCGTCTGACGACGGAGCTGATGACAGCGGCAGAGGGAAAGCTGGTAGCCAAGGATGGGGCGGAAGGCGTCTATTGTATGGGGATTCCCCGGTTGGGCTGGGGGATCGCCGTGAAGATTGAAGATGGGCATACCAGGGCCCTGGGCCCTGTTATCCTGCATGTTTTACAGGAATTAAACATCTTGAGCCGGGAACAACTGGAAAGGCTTTCAGCCTATGCCTGGAGCAAACTGAAAAATTTCAGGGGTGAAACGGTGGGGGAGATCCGTCCGGCAGCCTCTTTTCGCCTGGAGAAGATAAGGCGCAATTAGCTGTGAACCGATCAAGAGAGAGGATGAAGAGAAAATGGGATTATCTGCGTTAATCAATGGCACAGTTATGACGATGAACGGAGCGGTTATAGAAAAAGGGACCATCCTTTGGCAGGATAAGAAGATCGTCGCCGTTGGGGAGAAGCTGGATCTGCCGGCTGGCGCCGAGATCATGGATATCGCCGGGAAGACTGTCATCCCCGGAATGATTGATGCTCATACCCACCTGGGGATTTTGGAAGAGATTTACCAGGTGGAGGGGGACGACTTGAATGAATTTACAGAGCCAGTGACGCCCCAACTGCGGGCGCTGGATGCCGTCAACCCCTTTGATGTGGCCTTCCGGGATGCTGTTTCCGGCGGAGTTACCACGGTGATGACCGGACCGGGGAGCGCCAATGTGATCGGGGGCACCTCTTTAGTGATGAAAACAGCGGGCGAAAACTATCAGGAGATGATCGTGCTTCCTGAAGCCGGGTTAAAGGTGGCTTTTGGGGAAAACCCCAAACGGGTGTACAGTGAACAGAAAAAAATGCCGGTGACCAGGATGGGGATCGCCGCTCTTTTGCGGCAAGCCTTAACTGACGCGCAGGATTATCAAACGAAGAAAGAAAAAGCTCCTCAGACGGAGGAGGTTTTGGAGCGGGATTTAGGACTGGAAAACCTGGTTCTTGTCTTAAACAGACAATTGCCCTTGCGAGCTCATGTCCACCGGGCGGATGATATCGTTACAGCTATACGGGTAGCCGATGAATTCGGCCTTGAATTGGTCATCGAACACGGTACCGAGGCTCATAAAATCATACCGGAGCTGGTGAAACGCAACATTCCCGTCGTGGTTGGGCCTACTTTATCCGGAAGATCCAAAGTGGAGCTGGCGGGAATGACGTGGAAAACAGCCGCTTTGCTTAGCAAAGCGGATATCACGGTTGCTTTGACCACCGACCATTCCGTGATCCCCATTCAGTATTTGCCGATTTGCGCGGCTCTGGCCGTTAAATATGGCATGAAGGAGGAGGAAGCCCTGAAGGCGATCACTCTTTATCCCGCCCGTATCCTGAAATTAGAGGAACGTTTAGGCAGCCTGGAAAAAGGCAAGGATGCCGATATGGTGGTAATGTCCGGGCACCCGTTGGACTGGCGGACACAAGTAGAAAAGGTCTTTATTGATGGTCGTTTGGTTTATAATGGGATATAATAGAAAAGAAATTTAAAGTATGGAGTGGTAGCGTCTTGTATATTTACCGGTCTGCTTCCCCTGATGACACATATCGACTGGCTCGGCGCTTAGGCCGTATTGTAAAAGGCGGGACCCTGATCGCCTTGGAGGGCGAATTGGGAGTCGGGAAGACCCTCTTTGTCAAAGGCCTGGCTGCGGGACTGGGTGCTGCTGAAGCGGTGACCAGCCCTACCTTTATGTTGCTTCGTCTTTATGAAGGAAGACTTACCCTGGCTCATTTTGATGTCTATCGTCTGCCCAGCCCGGAGGCTATCGAAGAATTGGGTTATGAAGAATATTTTTATGGACCGGGGATCACAGCCGTTGAATGGAGTGATTTAATCAATTCGTACTTACCGAAAGAGTATTTACAGGTGCAGATCCGGCGGAAGTATCTTCCGGATACGGGTGAAATCCGGATCATTACGATGATTCCTCATGGCGAAGCCATGGAGGCCTTGCTGAAGGAGATTCAGGAAACATGATTATATTGGGAATAGAAAGCTCTACACCGGTGGCTTCGGTAGCTGTTGTATCGGGGGAGGGTCTGTTGGGGGAAATCACCTTAAATGTTGGACTGACCCATTCAGAACAGCTTTTGCCCATGGTGGATGATGTGTTGAAACAAACCAGGATCCCGTTGACTAACATTAACGGAATTGCCGTTGCCGGGGGTCCGGGGTCGTTTACCGGCTTGCGGATCGGGATGGCTACAGCTAAAGGCCTGGCGCAGGGACGGAACATTCCGCTGGTCGGTATCCCTACTTTAAGGGCCTTGGCTTATACTCAGGCTGGGTTTCAGGGACTTGTTTCACCTGTTTTAAATGCACGCCGGGGCGAAGTATACACATCTCTATTTAATTTTTCCGATAAAGAAGGACAACTTGATAAAGAAGAACAACTTATAGAAGATCAGGCGATCGATCCTTTGACCTGGGCGCAAACCTTAAAGAAAAAGGGAGGGCCTGTTGTTTTTGTGGGAGATGGGGTCGGCCCTTACCGGGATATTTGGCGGGAAACTTTGGGTGCGTTTGCTCTCCTGCCGCCGCCCGTTAGTATGTTGCCCAGGGCGTCAACAGTAGCTTGGCTGGGTAGGGAAAGGCTGCTGCGGAACGAAACGGATGACCTTTTCGGACTTAAACCGTTCTATATTCGACCCGTGGAGGCCAAGGTAAAATCTCAGGCAGCGCGGTGAATGAGGAGGAACTGGAAGAGGAGGGAATCAAATGGAGTTTTCATTACGCCCAATGAAGATGGAAGATATACCTCAAGTGGTGGACATAGAGAAAGCGTCGTTCCCTATTCCTTGGTCCTCCTATGCTTTTAATTGTGAACTCCGTGACAATGAATTTGCCTTTTACCTGGTGGCGACACCTGTCCTTGATCCAGCGAAAGTAGTGGGTTATGGCGGAATGTGGATTATTATTGATGAAGCTCATATTACAAATGTGGCTGTTTCTCCGGAATACCGCAGGCGTTCCTTGGGGGAATTATTGATGGAGGGACTGTCAGGCCTTGCTCTTAGCAAAAATGCCTTTCGGATGACGCTGGAGGTAAGGGCCAGTAATCTGGTAGCTAAAAATCTCTATGATAAACTAGGTTTTAAGGCTGCGGGGATCAGACCCGGTTATTACGTAGATACGAATGAAGACGCCATCATTATGTGGCGGAATCTTATCTAGCCGATAGTTGATAGTTAATAGCCGATAATTGATAGCTGATAATATATTGGGGTTGAATTGATGGGACAAAAAGAAATCATTCTGGCGATCGAAACAAGCTGCGATGAAACCGCCGTAGCTATTTTGGCGGACGGACGGGATTTGCTGGCCAATATTGTTTCATCCCAGATCAGTATTCACCAAAAATACGGGGGTGTTGTGCCGGAATTGGCCTCCCGTCATCATCTGGAACAGGTCAACCGCTTGATTGTGTTGGCTTTGGAGGAGGCGGGGCTTGATTTTTCCAGCCTCCGGGCTATTGCCGTTACCTACGGCCCGGGACTGGTAGGTGCGCTCCTGATAGGAGTCAGTACCGCCAAAGCCTTAGCTTATAGCCTTAATCTTCCGTTAGTGGGCGTGAATCACCTCGAAGGACATATCTATGCCAACTGGCTGGTTCATCGCCACATTGAGTTTCCATTGCTTTGTTTGATAGTTTCAGGAGGGCATACCGCCCTGGTGCAGATGAATGGTCATGGCCGCTATGAACTGTTAGGCCAAACCCAGGATGACGCAGTGGGGGAAGCCTATGATAAGGTAGCCAGGGCAATGGGGTTGGGGTATCCGGGCGGGCCTCTTATTGATCGGTTGGCAAAAAAAGGCGATGAAAAGGCCATCCATTTTCCCCGGGCCTGGCTGGGAGAAAACAGCTATAATTTTAGTTTCAGCGGTTTGAAAACAGCGGTGCTGAACTATCTAAACCACGCCCGGCTCAAAGGAGAAGAGATCAATGACGCGGACCTGGCGGCAGGTTTCCAGGACAGTATTATGGAAGTACTGGTGGAAAAAACCATGCGGGCGGCCAGGAGCAGAGGCTTAAAAACCATAATGCTGGCAGGCGGAGTGGCTGCCAACAGTTTGTTGCGGGAAAGGCTGCAGACCCGCTGTGACCAGGAGCAGAGGACGCTGTATTATCCGCCCCTTGATTTTTGTACCGATAATGGGGCGATGATCGCCTGCTCAGGTTATTATCACTTCATACAGGGGCATTTATCTTCCTGGTATCTCAATGCCATACCCAACTTAAGGCTTTTTTCGTAAATTCAATCAAAAATGTTGCTTTTAAACAATATTTCTTGCTGAAATCGTTTTACCTTCCTAATGCTGTTCCAGACAATGAGAATGCAGCTTCGGCAGGGTATTAGTAACATTCATAAAAGAGTGGATATTTAGTATAATTATAGACGAAGCCATTTGACTTACTATGATGAAGTTTAAAAAAAAGAGGAGTTGGTATGAGTTTGGACCCTGACAGTTATTATCAGCTTTTTATTCTAGCAGTGTTTGTGATAATCTCAGCTTTATTTACGGCGGCGGAAACGTCCCTGATAACTATTAACAAGGTGCGTTTACGCCATATGGTATCCGAATTAAATCCCAGAGCTATTTTAATCAATAAACTGATGCTGGAGCCGGAGCATTTCTTTGACGCCATTATGATCGGTGATTCCCTGGCAAATATTTCCGCCGCGGTAGTGGGGACCTACCTGGCGCTCTCGATTTGGCCGGGAGTGCGGGGTTTAGTGTACGCCATTATTTTCCTGACTGTGGTGATTTTGGTTTTTGGCGAAGTGATCCCCAAGACAGTAGCCGTTCGTAATCCAAATAAGGTTTCCTTGCTTTTGATCCGGCCTCTTTATCTGCTGCTGATTTTTTTCTATCCGCTGGTAAAGCTGCTTAACAGGTATACCAGAAAATTCAGCAAAACGAATGATGGAAAATCATTATCGCAGGAGAACCCGGTGGAGGAGGAATTGATTAATCTGGTTAACGCCGGACAGGAAGAAGGGGCGATTCACCTGGAAGAAGAAACCATGATCCATGGCGTCTTCGATTTTACCGATACTGTGGTGAAGGACGTTATGGTGCCCCGTCCGGATATCATTGCCATTGAAAAAGACGCCACCTACCAGGAATTACTGGCTATCATTAAGACCGAACAGTTTTCCCGGATCCCGGTTTTTGAAAATAACATTGATAATATCCTGGGTGTGGTCCATATTAAAGATTTGATCTTGAAGGATTATCAGGGGAGCCAAGCCTTTTCTTTGCTGGATTATCTTCGGCAGCCCTTTTTTATACCGGAAACTAAGAAGGTTAACGAGCTCTTTAGAGCTATGAAGAAAGAAAAAATTCACATGGCTATTGTTTTAGATGAGTATGGAAGCACTACGGGCTTAGTCACCCTGGAAGACATGATAGAGGAAATCATGGGGGATATCCAGGATGAACATGATATGGAAGAGCCGTCCTATCGGAGGATCGACGCTGATACCATCGAGGTCAATGCTAGTTTGCGGATTGATGAAGTTAATGATAAATTAGGTTTTAACCTGGAAAATGAAGAAGCCGATACAGTTGGAGGCTTAGTATTTGCCGAGCTGGACCGTGTCCCGAAAAAAGGAGACAAAATCAGTACGAATGGGATTGAATTCGTTGTCCAGGAAATGGATGGACACCGGATCGAAAAACTATTATTGACAAAAGTGAAAAAGGAAGAAGCCGATCAGCCAGCCTCTTAAAAAAGGCTGGTTTTTTTGTGTATAATGTGAATAACCCGGCGCATAACTGGTATATCAACCCTTATGCTGTGAACAAGTAAACGGCGCAAAAATAACATTCCTTGTGGAAAATGTGGAGAAAGGCGGGCCAATATAGCCTTTTAGACGGTTGGCCTGTGGATAACATTGTGCACAATGTGGATAATAGGACATATGTTCTGCACGCCTCCTCCTTTAGACCCAGGCAAAAGTATGCGTCTTGCTGCAGTGGTTAGGGCATTATAATTATAAAACAGGCAGGAGTTTGTTTGACAATATAGAAAGATTCTAATATATATGATCGTTGGGAGGAAGACAAGTGAACAAGCTGGAAATACTTGTAAAAATACTGGATTTTCTTCCGGAGCTTTTTCCGCCTGACCTTTCGGCCATCACCCTTTCCAACTGTACCCATTTTGTGGGTATCTGGGGCCGACCCGGCAACACGCTGGGACAGTCCCTGAAATCCATTATTTATCCCGGAAAACCCTTGATCCCGGAGGTCATGCTGGGACAGGTTCTGATGCAAAAAGCAAAAATAACCAAGTACTATACAGCGGAGGAAAGCGTTTCCGGGATACCTTATTTGGCGGTGGGAGTTCCCATCTTTGAAGAAAAGGAAATTATCGGCGGCATCTGCGCGGTGCGTGAAGAAACCATCCTGGAAACGCAGGAGCGCTGCAAAACACTGCTGGAATCCCAGAATACTTTAGCCTTAAGCATGTCTGAAGTTTCCAGCCACCTTTCGGAACTGGTCAACAGCTACCGGGAAGTCCGGAAGATCAGCGAGCTAATTCAGGGCATATCCCAAAAGGCCAGCTGTATAGGCTTGTACACCACTTTGGAGGCAACGCAGGAGGAGCAGAAAGGCCAGGTCATCGGATCAATAATAGAGGACTTGCAGAATTTGTCCAGCGAGTCAAAAAAGGCCCTGGAAAACATCGTAGATCTTTTAAGCGCCTTTGACAAAAAAAATGTCGCTTTGTTCACCTCTATCCGCCAGATCGAAACGGTTGTGGGCAATACCTCCCATGCGGTCAATGATATTATGGATTACCTGGCTAAGCAGTCTCATATGATTATCAAGGGCAATTAGGGAAAACCATACGATTGATGATTCGAGGGGGTTATACTCTTGGATCAGTTCAGTTATGAATTGATGTTCAACAGCATACCGGAAGGAATATTCGCCGTGGATACCGATCTCACCGTTACTTTGTTCAATGAAACAGCCGCGCGGCTTACAGGCTGGCAGCCGCAGGAAGTAATCGGCAAGAAATGCTACCTTGTCCTAAAAAGCTCCCAATGCGGCAACTGTCCCATGAAAGAAGCCATGAACCAGGCGGCTAATTGCCATCTTTCCCACCAGGTCCTGATCCTGACCAAGGATGAAAAGCCGCTGCCCGTGAGCATTTCTACCATGCCGTTGAAAGACAAGGACGGCGCGGTTATCGGCGCCGTGGAAATTATCTATGACCAGCGCCGTTTTTACCCCACCTTTTTTGGCAAATTTCATGAACTTGGCCTGGTGGGCAGCAGCGAAAAGATGCAGGAGGTTTTCCAGCTAATTGAAGTTGTGGCGGAAACGGAGTCCAATATCCTGATTCTTGGTAAAACAGGGACAGGCAAAGAATTGGTGGCTAACGCCGTTCATAAGTTAGGCCGACGGCGGAATAAGCCTTTCATAAAGGTCAACTGCTCCGCATTGTCGGATAATATTCTGGAATCAGAGCTATTCGGCCATGAACGGGGAGCATTTACAGGAGCGGTAAACAAACGTATCGGCAGGTTTGAAAAGGCCGACGGGGGCACTATATTTTTGGATGAGATTGCCGAAATCAGCACCAGGTTTCAGGCCAAACTATTGCGGGTCATCCAGGAAGGTGAGTTTGAAAGAGTGGGCTCCTCTCAAACGTTAAAGGCCGATGTCCGCATCATCGTAGCCACGAATAAAGACCTTAGCGGCTTGGTAAAACAAAATCTTTTCCGGGATGATCTTTTTTACCGTTTAAACGTCTTTCCTATTTATTTGCCGGATTTGAAGGAACGTAAAAGCGATTTAAAAGCCCTTACGGAATATATGATCAGCCAGTTTAACGCCAGCTTTCAAAAGCAGATTATGACCATTTCCGAAGAAGCTCTGGGAATCTTGAGGTCTTATAATTTCCCCGGCAATGTCCGGGAGCTTCGTAATATTATCGAGCACGCGTTTATTAAATGCCGCGGAAACACGATCGGAAAGCAACACCTGCCCGATTATCTTCAGGAGCTTGACAACGAAGCGGGCGCGCTTGCCGGGATAACCCATTCCAGGGAAAAAGACTACATCTGCCAGGTAATCGAACAGTGCCTGGGCAACAAAAGCCAGGCGGCTAAGATTCTGGGCATTTCCCGCAAAACACTTTATAATAAACTGCGGGAATAGTTTGTAAGGTGGGTAAATAAATATACAGCTGTTACCCTGTTTACACAGCCTGTTAAGCCTGAATTCGCATGAATTCAGGCTTTTTCATTTGGCACGGATAATGCAAAACATAGTATAAGGAGGTGTTGCAGTTATGGACCGGCGCAGTTTTTTTAAATCGGAATTACGCCAGTATGTGACGGGTATTTTGGAAAGCGCATCATTGCTGAACAATGCGGAAACTCCCGATAATTCTACCCAGGACTATTTTAAATCTTTCTATTCCTGTTACCCGCTTCTCTCCGAAGCGCCTTATAATCTGCTGGCAGAGGCGGCGCAAAAGCTGGGGATTGAGATCCAGGGCAAAAGCAAGCTGGAACTGGCCAAAGAAATATTTGCAGAAAGAAGGTAATTACATGCAACAGGCATCTTTGCTGTTGAACGCCGGCTGGCTGCAGTATCTGGGGAAAAACCCCGGAGGAAAGATCAGCTATCTCAGTCCTATTCCGGGTGAAAAAAATGCCTGGTATGTGTGGTTTGTCAATCAGGGCGGCGTTTATGAAATAGCCTTACTGGATTGGCAAATTCAAAAAAATAATGAGATAAGCAGCTTCATCTTAAAATACTACCCTTATCCGGAAGAAGCCCTTTTTGAGAGCTTCTCCTGCGCCGAACAGGTGGTCAGGTTAAGCGCTTATTTCGATAATTCCCTGATCAAGCACAGTGAACACGAAAAAAGCTGCGCCTGCAGTCAGCATCACGGCAGGCATTGCGGAAGCCCGATGCAAAAAGGGATACCCCGCCTTCAAGCAAGGGCTGACATCCATCCTGCCTTATTCGGGATAGGGAAAATACGGCTGACTCTGCGGCAGGGCCGCCTGCTGCAGTTATCCGCCGACAGCCAGGATAGGCTGATGCAGTGTTCCGTGACAGGGATCTTTGTCTGTCAGGGAAACGGTCCTGTCCAGATAGTGGCTCCTGGAGAAGTGGATCGTGATGTTCCCGGCTGGCAATTGACCTGGACCTTTTTAGAGGTTTTTCGCAAAGAGGTACTGGCAAATAGCGGGTACGATCCCCGGAAATGCCTGCGTACCACCGCTTGTGGTCAGGTCTTTTACCAGGAAGAAGGGAGGGAGATATGGGGGCGCGAGGATCCGAGTGTTACCCAAATTACACATACATTTTACTATTAAAAGGAGGCAATAAAGTGGAAATGGAAAAAAACACAGCCCAGCAGGCCGAACAGACCGGAGGATTTAAACCCGGGTTGTTACTGGGGCTTTTGATCGGAGCAGGGTGTTTTTGGCTTACCATTAAGCTGGTGTTTTTTATTTCACACTGATAAAAGGAGGGACTTATGATGACTGATATCAGCCGCAGGGATTTTCTCAAGGGCTTGGCAGTTGGAGGCACACTAGGGTATTTCGCCATGGCCGGGGTTTCCTCCACTGTTATGAAGAACGCTTTTCTTCCTCCGCCGAAGGTTGGCGCCGTAGAAATAGGGGAGTGCAAAAGCGTCAAGGCCACCGTTATATCGGAAACCAGCTGGTTTAACAATTCCCTGCTGATGGGCGACATGCAGAAAGCCGGGGGACTTTTGGTCAACCAGTATGAGATCCCCTGGACCAATACCGGTGTGCAGGAAGGCTGGAAAGGGGACAACGCGGGCGGGTATTCGACCCTTATTGAAGTGGAGCAGCTTGACGGTAAAAAAAGAAAGTTCCTCTTGGATACGGGTTGGAATGTAGACTGGACAGATACCTGCTTTCAGAGGGAGGGTATCGACAAGATGCTCTCCAACAAAGAGATAGAGTTTCTTTTTGTTACTCATGAGCATTTCGATCATTACTGGGGTGTGGAAGCCACGCTGAAATACTATCCCGATATACCGGTTATCGTGCCGAAGGGTTTTTATCCTGAGGGGTTCGAACTGCTAAAGGGGGCCGAATTTACCAAGTGCCATCTTGCCAATAAGGTCCCGCATACCGGCCCTTTGGAAGTACGCGATTCCAGCAAGGTCCATCCGGTTATACCCGGCGTGGCGAGTATAACCTTTGATGTTCCCATTATAACCAGGGTCTTTGGTGAACAAGCCCTTGTCTTCAATGTTAAAGACAAAGGGCTGGTCGTTATCACCGGCTGCTGCCACATGGGCATTATCACCCTGATGGAATACGTCAGGGAAACGATTAAAGGCGGGGATAATATATACGCCATTCAGGGGGGACTCCACATCTCGCCTTTCGAAGACTGGGATCCGCAGTACGACGACTTGGTTTTAGCTATCCATAAATACGGGATCCAGAAGATGGGCTGCAACCACTGCACAGGATACGTCACAGCCGAAAAAATGATCGCCGTCAATCTTCCGCTGGTGCGGGGCACAGCCCAAAACAAGAGCAAACGCGACATCTATCTTGGGAATGGCGATTTCTTAATGATATGAAGGGAGGGAATATTTATGAACCATAAAGAGTACTTATGGCTTGAAACCAGACAATTTCAGTCCAGGATCAAACAGCCCCTGCAGGGGATAGTCAATTTTCTTCTTGTTACCGCCGCTTTTTTGATTTGCTGGCGTTTCTTTATGGATCCCCGGGGAACCATGCGCTGGTATACTCCCCAATATGGCTACATGTATATCAGGTGGATCCTGATTGTAGCCATCTGGCAGGCCTATATCTTCAATTTTTGGCCCCTCAGGTACAGTTTCATGGAGAAAACCCACCCGCTGATAAAAGGCGCCGTTTTGATTGGTATAAATTTTGCTGTGGTCGGGTTTATGATCTGGGTTTTTTACTACAATTTTTTAGGACGGCTGGCTATCCCCTATATGAGCTGGCCGGTGCTGACCAGCTTGGGGATGACCGAGTTTTTTGCGCGGGAATACTCTTCGCTGGCCCTCTTGATGATGGCGGCCATCGCTTCCTGGCTCAGCCCTATCTGGCCGGTGTGTTTTGAAAATTATCCCTGGGACAAGTTGGAGCGTCCCTCCCGCGGACTCACGGTCTGGGCCTGGACTTTCTTTTTGGCCACGTACATTTTTCTCATTCTTATGCATCCCCACTATAATGTGCTTTTTTACCCGTGGCAAAAATTCGCCGCAGCTTTTCCCTGGTGGCAAAATTTTGCCCATACTCTAAGCGGCAACTTCAATGTGGGCTGGGTTATGTGCGGAACTATTTCTGTTTGGATTCTGGAGGTCACCTTTGAGAGATATCCGTTTTGCTTGATTAAGAAACAGCCTCTGCGAGGTATCGCCGGATTTTTCGGGGTGCTCATATTTGCGCTGGTGATGTTTGTAACCTTCAATTTTCTCCAGGATTTGGCCTGGGGTCCGGCTGTAGAAGGGGCTAAAAGGCTGTATGCTCCGGACTGGAGGTACCTGCACAGCGGGGAGTTGGCCTGTATGCTTTTGATCCCTGTGCTGGTGCTGGGCTTCTATTTTGACAACTGGCCGCGCAAATTTGCGCCGTCTGTGAACATTGCGGTACGTTGCCTAATCATTCTGGTGTCGGCGGCGGTTTTGCATTACCTCTATTATAAGTTCAGCCCTCCGCTTCTGGGGACTCAGCCGGGGTACTCCCATCCCCAGCAGTTTCCGATGGCGCCGGTTATTCTTTGGGTGACTATCATGTTGTATCACAACTGGTTTATGGATCTTTATCCGGGCAAGAAACTGACCAGCAGGGAGCAATATTTGCTTGCACCGGATCTAGTGGTTAATAAAGCGTAAAGGAGTGATTTATACCATGTTTCCCAATATGGGTCTGCCCGAAATAATCCTGTTGATTCTCCTGGCCTTAATCCTTTTTGGGCCAGCCAAGCTGCCGGAGATAGGCAAAGCTATGGGTAAAGGGATCAATGAATTTAAAGCGGCGATGAAAGGCGAGCCGGAACAACCTGCGGAAAAGCAGGCCGAAAGGCGATAGGGAAGGTGTTTGGTATGTTTAAGTCCACTAAAGCGAAGAGTGATTCCCTGTACGGTCATCTGGAGGAGCTGCGGAGAACGCTCCTGGCGTCCCTTTTGGCGGTATTTCTGGGAGCTGTGTTCTGTTACGTTTTTTTCCTGGGGTTTTTAACGGATATCTTATTATGCCCTATTCAAAGCCTGGGGAAAGACTTGGTTTTCATTGGTGTGGGAGAAGGATTTATCACTCATATTAAAATTGCTTTTTTGGGCGGGATGATAATTTCATCACCTGTTATCCTGTGGGAATTGCTTAAATATATTTCGCCGGCTCTTTACCGAAACGAAAAAAGAACGTTGTACATTGCTTTGTTTTGTTCAACGCTCCTCTTAATAATTGGTATTGTGTTCGCTTATTGCTGTATCTTACCCGTAGCCTTAAAAATGCTTCTGGTCAACTTATCCTTTGGGTTAACGCCCATGATTTCTATTGGCGCCTATGTTTCTTTTCTTTTTTGGTTCCTGCTGCCGTTCGGGTTGATTTTTGAAACACCGCTGGCTGTATATTTTTTGAGTAAGATAGGGCTGGTTACACCCAATCTGCTGGTTGCCAAACGTAAAAATATAATATTTGCTTTGTTTGTGCTTGCCGCTATACTTACTCCCACGCCGGATATTATAACCCAGCTTCTAATGGCCGTCCCCATGCTGATTCTGTATCAAATAAGCGTTTGGATTTCCAAGTGGGTAGCCTGGAGCAAGAAAAAGAAAAATGAAAAATTGGCTGAAGAAAGAGCCGTATGAAGATGATATAAACCTTTTTAAAACGCTCCTTCATCCCTTTTCGGATGCGGGAGTTTTCTTTATACTATCGGACAGTATACGTCTTAATAGGATGATAGTACAAGTGCAACTAAGGCTTACGCCGTCGCCAAAGGCTTGGCGTAAGCCAAGGTTTCTTTATCCTTTTTAGGAATATCCTTTGATATACTTTTGTAATTTCCGCACGGCCGATGATTGGCTAATCCCCAAGGATTTACTAACTCCGATGGTGGTTTTGTACTGGGCATAAGCATTTTGTACCAGTTGTTTCTCCACCATTTCCAAGGTGCTTTTTAAGGACAAATCCGTTCCAACATGAAACATGGAGGAAATTCGGATATTTTTGGGCAGACAGTCTTCCTGGATGACTTTCTCATCTGTTGTAATCACTAAACGCTCCACTAAGTTTTGCAGTTCCCGGACGTTCCCGGGCCAATTATAGGCCAACAGAATTTCCAGGGCCCGTTTGGAAAAATTGACATTGCGGTCATATTGTTTATTGGCCTGTCCGAGATAATAAAAAATCAGGGGAATAATGTCTTCCGTCCGCTCCCGTAATGAAGGAATGAGGATGGGAACGACATTCAGCCGGTAAAAGAGATCTTCCCTAAAAAGGCCTGCCTCCACCATTTCATATAGATTCTGGTTGGTAGCGGCGATCAGACGAAAATCAACCTTGGTTGCTTTCACACTTCCTATTTTGGACACAGTTTTTTCTTGGATCACCTTCAGCAATTTTGCCTGCAGGTTGATATTCAGTTCCCCTATTTCGTCGAGCAGCAGGGTTCCTTCATTAGCCATTTCAATGAGTCCGATTTTCCCCTCCCGTAAAGCCCCGGTAAAAGCGCCCGGAGTATACCCGAATAATTCGGATTCCATCAGATTATCAGGAATAGTACTGCAGTTGATTTCAATAAAAGGGCCGTTGCTCCGGGTGCTGTTTTTATGAATCAGGCGTCCAATGATGGTTTTCCCTACCCCCGATTCACCGGTAATCAGTATGTTGGTATCTACTTTAGCTACCTTCAGAGCAAGTTTGAGGACTTCTTGCATGTGCGGGCTTTTGGAAACAATATCAGGAAAAGTCATTTCCTTTTCCCGTAATTGCGTAATCTCCGAAGAGTATTTTTGTACCAATTTCTCCATTTGGTCGTACTGTTTCTGGATGACTTGAAAATCAGCGTCAAAAATGGAGTAGCTTATGACATATTCGGGTTCGCCGGTTTCTTTATTGAAAAAAGGGATCGAGGTAACCCATAGCTTGTTATCTTTGGTAGATTGCACAAAAGTAACCTTTTGTCTTTTTTCGATAGCCATACGCGTACCGGACGGGTAAAATATTTTTTTCTCTTCATATTCAAAGACCGACTTTCCTAAAGCCTCCTCTCTGGGTACATTGATAGGGATTCCCCAATTCGGTGAAACATAGATGATCACTCCCTGACCGTCCGTAATCAGCACGTTGCTGAAAAATGAGTCAAGGAAAGAAAAATACTCAAAAAAGGCCTGGAGGTTTTGAGGCTTGGCATCGGGAATTACAGTATTTTGGTTATGAGGATATAATATGACAATGATAATTTTGGAAATGAGCACACTGGAAACGGATAATTCATGGGAAGCAGTCTTAATAAGGGTTTTATCAATCATGCCGTTAAATTGAGGGGGTTGATACCCCGGCAGGACAGTGTAAATCGACTGACCCAGAATTTCTTTGCTGCAGTTTAGTAAAACAAAAGCGTTTTCATCGGCGAAATCAATTTTTCCATCCTTCACGAGGAGTAAGCCCACATCTAAAGCGGTTACGTTAAATTTTTCTATATCCAAGAATATCACCCCGAATTTTCCTGTGGTGTTGTTAGCTTGATGAGCATTAAGGGCAAAAATGTATTATAATCTATCTATATTAATAAATATAACAGTTATTATTTAGAATATCAAATTAGATATTATAAGGGCTATGCAAAAATAAATTGTACCCATTTTTGCATAGCCCTGTGTTCATTATAGAATATATATTTGATTATCAAATATATTCAAATATGCATATATCCGAACTTATTGTAACCTGACAAGTTGGCGGTTGGCTTAGAGGGAAGGTATTGAGAGCTATTGGCACATTAATTGCATTAACATAGTCCTGGCATTTATATATAATTACAAAACCAAACATGAACGGAGGGGTAGTACCTTTGGAAGAAGCAGAGTTGGAACGAATGATAACCGAAACTATTGAGGCTTCACGGGAAGAGATTTATTCCGCCTTGCAGGAATTAGTGAGGATTCCGAGCGTTGTTGGGAATGAAGGAAATGCTCAGCAGCATATAGCAAAGCTATACAAAGGACTGCGATTACAGGTTGATATTGTGGAAGCCAAGTTGGAGGAAATCAAGGACCACCCACTTTATCTTCCTTTACCAGGGTCATATGAAAACAGACCCAACGTGGTTGGGACCTATCATGGCAAAGGAGGCGGGAAATCTCTGGCGCTTAACGGACATATTGATACGGTTTCGCCTGACCCGGTCGAGGCCTGGACCCACAAACCTTATAGCGGGGTGATAGAAGACGGCAAGCTGTACGGCCGGGGCGCCGCTGATATGAAAGCGGGGTTGATCGCCAACTATTTCGCGTTAAAGACCTTGCTGGATCTGGGAATCGAACCTAAGGGAGATGTACAGCTGCAAAGTGTTATCGAAGAGGAAGCCGGAGGCAGCGGCGGTTTACTGGCTCTTTTATTAAAAGGCTATAAAACGGATGCCATGCTGATTTCCGAGCCTTTTCCTAATTTAGTGGTGGCCGGGGCGGGAACCTGTTTCTTTTCTGTCAAGGTCCAAGGGAAAGCGGTCCATGGGGGAGAAGCCCACTTGGGTGTAAATCCTATCGGTAAAATGATGAAAATTTATGACGCCTTGGTAAACTTGGAGAAAGAACGCGCTGAAACAGTCCATTATCAGCTTTTTAAAAATTGGACCGGACAAGCTGCGGAATTATGTCTGGGCAGTCTTCAGGCCGGGGATTGGCCTTCCAAAGTGCCGGAAACAGCCGAGCTGCAGGGCAGGGTTTCCCTCATTCCAGGTGAAAAAATTGCGCCTATACGGCAGTTGATCATTGATACGGTCGAACTTGCCTGTAAGGGCGATCCCTGGATGGATGCGCATCCGCCCGTGGTTGATTTTTTTGGCTGGCAGACGGAAGCATGGGAACAGGATATCAATCATCCTTTTGTGAAAATGGTGAAGAATACCGCCGAAGAAATTAGCGAAAAAGAATTAATCTTCGCCGGGTTTCCGGCCGGACTTGACGGACGCTTTTGCATTGATTTTGGGGTACCTTGTGTGAATCTTGGCCCCAAAGGACTACTGCACCAAGTGGATGAGTATGTTGTCCTGGATACGGTAATTGAGATTACCAAGATTTACGCATTGATGATTATGAAATGGTGCGGGTATGATTATCATAGAATCTAAATATATAAAAAATTAAAGATATTAAAGATAGGGAGGAATCAGTAATGGCTAAATTAACATCTAAAGAAGTAGTCGAAAGGCATAACCAGTCCATGGTGCCTGCGGTCGGGCATTATCAGGAGCTATCTTTTGACCGTGGACAAGGGTCCTACTTGTGGGACTTTGAGGGCAAGAAGTACATTGACCTGGTAGTGGGTATCGCCACCTGCAGCGTAGGTCATTGCCATCCGGAGGTTGTTAAGGAGGTTCAGGA
>DHRG01000035.1 GCA_002408285.1 Peptococcaceae bacterium UBA5318
TTTCATTCATTACAGGAATGCTTACTTATTGTAAAAGGATACGAGATATAAAACAATCCACGCTCCGTAGACCTTCCCTTCATTTATGATGTTTCCAGGGGGCAGCAAAACGGCAAGCAGGAGGGCTGGTGCGCCAGTTCCACGTTGCACTCATTCCTTCCTTCCTTCGGTCGGAATGGCTCCACTCTGCTTGTTGAGGCTCGTCAGACGTCCGCTTTTGCGTCTATCTGTTAAGCGCCTGCGGCGCTGCTATGCATTCCTTCGGAAACGCTTTTTACATGCGTGAAAAAGAATTTCAGAAATATCTCTTTGTTTATTGGGGGGTAATGATAACTCTAATATTAGATATTTGCAAGGCATGTTTATTAAACTTTTTATGTTTTGCAATATAATCCATTGAGCGCAAAAAAGCCCCGCGCCAGCCGGTTTACTCCGGAAGGCGGCGGGGCAAATTCATGTCTGGTGCATTATGACACGATTCTTGAACTATGACACGAAAGACAGGGTGTAGAAAAACCTCTGGTGCATCATGACACGAGAGGGTGCAAAAAAGGCATAAAAACCACCGTTCAAAATGGCGCAGTTTTTCCTTTGAAATGCGAAAAAGCCCAGTAATACTGGACTTTTTCGCTTCTCGTCATTGTATCAATAACGAGGTTTAGATTTGGCGGAGGTGGTGGGATTCGAACCCACGTGCGATTGCTCGCAAACTGATTTCGAGTCGTTAGTAATGAATTTTCACGTGTGTCCTGTCGGTGCTTTTAGGTATCGCTGGTTTCGGCTAAAATGGCGGTACGGGTTTGAGGGCTGTAGAGCTTATGGGCAGAGGCTTCGGGGAAAATGCTAACAAAAGAATGTTTTGCGGATATTTGTTAGTAAAGTGTTAGCATCGGCCGCCGATGCACCTATTATCAAGCTCTTACCATGATGTGGTCTGGCAACTCCAGTTTTTAAGCCACTCTCCCTCATTAATGATTGCATCCCAGATACCTCCGAGGAAATTATTTAACAAGGTGGTAACCTCACTAAACTCAATGTTAGGAAGCTTGGTACGCCTTATAAATTGCCGCCATTTGACCAGCATGGCGTCGTTCTCCGAGAAGCTTATTATCTCATCAAAACTGCTGCGGTCATAATCAGTACCCCGGTTTTGCAGGGTCTGCACGATGGCCTCCTGTAGTTTGCGTCCATCAAAATCAAAGGTATGAGCGATGAAATAGAGGTCATAATAATCCTTCATCCGGCTGGTCAGTTCCATACGCTGGAGCATGGCGTCAAACTTTTCGGCGACGGTGCTTTCAAGAGAATATGTACTGATCTCCGGTGGATCAAAAGTATCAAGCTGGGTTGGAATAGTTCGTTTTTCCGCTTTGGGTACGATGACATCACCAATGCCAAAGTCAACATTGAAGGGCGTTTTTGTATTCTTGATTTTGCCTATTAACTGGAAGCTGACGCCTTTATATTTTCTTTGCGGCGATATTTCCTCAAAGCTGCTCATTTCAAAAGTAATGAAATCGTTGCCGCTTGGAGTGTTAATGATCTCTGAAACAATTCGCCGCGCATTCTCAACGTTGCCGGGTATTTGCCGCAAAAGGAAGTCAACATCAATGGTGGCTCTGCTTTCAAATCCACTCAGAACAAAAAGAAAAAGTCCACCTTTCAGCACCAGATTGTCAGCGTATTTTGAAAGGGAGAGTCTTCGTAAAAACTCTTCCTGACAGAACAAACGCAGATGAACCTGAAAGGACATCCCCGAGGCTTGAGCTTTATTTTTAAGCCTTGCAATTACTGAAGCGCCTATGTCGTCCATCACAGCCAAACTCCTATTACATCATGTACCCGTTTCGTTGCTTTTCTGCGCTTAGCATAAGCCAGAAGGTTCTTTATATTTTTCTTTGTATCGGCGAGGTATGCCTGAACCGCTTTATTGAAAGTTTCCTTGTCCATGTCGGATTCGTATTTAAGGCACTCGCATATAAGCCTGTCACGATCAAGAATATTCATGGCGCAGCCATCAATCTCTATGGTGGTTACACCGTAAGATAGCCGCTCTGGCGATACAAAGAACGGGCTTACATGAGGATAATCAATCTCGAATCGGGAGCGGGAAGCATTTTTACTTATGATGATATCCCATTGCATTGGCGTCCTGTCGCTGTATCCATAATAAAAAAGAGCGGTATTAAGCCAGAGTACACCATCAGGAAATAGACGGGCAACGATGGCTGCTTCGCTTGTATTGTCCGTGAGAAAACGGTAATACCCTGTCTTGATTTTTTCAATGACTCCGTTTTTAATCAGACGTTTTATATCTGTGGAATCGATTTTAAGCGCAGCAAGCTGCGAGGTTTTAAGCACCCCATTGTTGCTTGCAAATGCTTTTTCAAGATCTTTTTTCTCCATTGAATCACCACTAAATCGCCGACTAAAATATAAATATGTCGGTGTTTTGGTGTTATTATAGCAAAGAGCCTGCATCAATGTCAACACTAACTTGCCGATATAAAAATAAATTTGTCGGCAAATTAGTGTTATTTTTTATATAATCATGCTGCACGGCTCTTGGTTTTTGCCGCAATTATACCACGCAACATTGCTCAGTGGCAAAAACCGCGGCGAAGCGAAGTCAGGAAAGAGGCACAGGTCAGCGCCTCTTTTCAGGCAAAGCGAAGCAAAGTACGAAAAGACAGCGTCAAGTTCATCGGCACCATCGTCACCGCCAGCCCGGAGTTTTTTGAGCGGCGGTCGGACGAGGAAATGGAAAAGTATTTCAAACGTGCGCTGGAGTTTTTACAGGAGGAAGTCGGCGCCGACAACATCTTTTCGGCGGTAGTCATATGGATGAGCGCAATCCCCATATGCACCTGTGCTTTGTACCGCTTACAAAAGACAAACGCCTGTCCGCCAAGGAAATAATGGGTGACCGCAACAAGCTCATCGAGTGGCCAAGTTTTTTATTTCCACTCTTTTATAGGCGATTTTCTCCGCTGCCGTGTAAAAATGGCCTGTCGTCTTCTGACAGGCCATGGATTGCTGGTGAGGCGAAAGCCCTAAAATAGCGGAGGGGGTGGGATTCGACCCCACGTGCGATTGCTCGCAAACTGATTTCGAGTCGATAGTAATGAATTTTCACGGGTGTTACGCCGGTGCATTTGGGTGTCGCTGGGAGCGGTGAAAATGTTGTAATGGTGCGGGCTTGAGGGCTGTATGCGGTGCGGACAAAGGCTTCGGAGAAAATGCTAACAAAAGAATGTTTTGCGGATATTTGTTAGTAAAGTGTTAGCATCAATCTTTTCACGCACGGTTTAACACATGCGTGCGTGAAAAAGTGTCGAAAAATTTATCTGTACATTCATGCTACAATAATGCATAATTTGTAGCATGAATGTACATTATTTATTTGAGGGGTGATGTCATGACGGACTATAGAAAGATTATAAACCAAATGCTTTCTGAAAACAAAGGCTTTGTGACTGCCGAGCAGGTTTCCGAGTATGGAATTCCAAGGCGATGTCTTTCCGAGCTTACCGAAGCAGGAACGGTTGTAAGAGTTGACCGTGGTATTTATGCTTTGCCGGAAGTTTGGGAGGATGAGATGTTTATTTTACAGTATCGGCTCTCTAAAGGTATATTTTCTCATGAAACAGCGTTGTATCTGCACAGCATGACCGACCGCACGCCGCATCGTTTCACCATGACTTTTCCGCATGGCTATAATACAGGTAATGCCAAAAAGCAAAACATCATAGTAAAAACTGTTCTGCCAAAGCTTTATGAGTTAGGTCTTATAAACGTTGCTTCCCCAGCCGGACACACCTTGAAAGCATATGATATTGAGCGTACCCTTTGCGATATTATAAAAAACAAATCGGACATTCAGATTATCAGCCAAGCCATGAAGGATTACGCAACATCCAAGCATAAGGATATATCCAAGCTTATAGGATATGCTGAGCAATTACGGGTCAAGGCAAAGATACTGACTTATATGGAGGTGCTGCTATGATTACCAATAACCCAATGCAGTTGAAGGCGCTCATCAAAAAACAAGCTGCAGAAATGAATATATCCGCCCAAATTGTCATGCAGAACTATATGATGGAGAAACTGCTTGAACGAATTTCATTGTCCAAATATAAAAACAACTTCATTCTGAAAGGCGGCTTCCTCATTGCCGCTATCGTCGGACTTGATACAAGAGCGACAATGGACTTGGACACCACCATAAAAGGAATGGATCTTACGCATGAGTCCATAACTGAAGTTTTCAATGATATCTGCAAAATTGAGATCGCTGATGATGTGAAGTTTTCGCTTCTTCGTACAACAGATATCCGGGAGGGCGGTGATTATCCGGGCATCCGTGTAAGTTTGTCAGCTGATTACCTTCCTCTCAAAGTTCCGCTGAATGTTGATGTCACCACAGGTGACAAGATAACGCCAAGAGAAGTCGAATACTCGTTTCAGCTTATGTTTGATGAACGCGCCATCTCTATTTTGGCATACAACCTTGAAACCATAATGGCCGAAAAGCTGGAGACTATCCTATCTAGAAATGAAGCCAACACCCGACCGAGAGATTTTTATGATATTTACATACTTCAAAAGCTTCGTGGCTATGAGTGCGATCCGCAATTTTAAAGCAAGCTTTAGAGCAGACAGCCACAAAAAGAGGCAGTATGGATGTGTTATCCCGATATAAAATTGCTATGAATGAAATCAAAAACAGCTCTCGGCTTCTTGATTTCTGGCAGCGTTATCAACGGGATTTTTCTTACGCTGATGATATTTCCTATGAAGACATCTGCCGGACGATTGAAGAGATATTGGATAAAGTCCTGTAAAACAAATGTATATGCTGATTGAACCGTCCTTCGGGGCGGTTTTTTCATGTTCCAGGCTTTTATAGGCGATTTCCTCCGCTGCCTTGTAAAAATGGCCTGTCGTCTTCTGACAGGCCATGGATTGCTGGTGAGGCGAAAAGCCCTAAAATAGCGGAGGGGGTGGGATTCGACCCCACGTGCGATTACTCGCAAACTGATTTCGAGTCGTTAGTAATGAATTTCCACGGGTGTTACGCCGGTGCATTTGGGTGTCGCTGGGAGCGGTGAAAATGTTGTAATGGTGCGGGTTTGAGGGCTGTATGTGGTGCAGGCAGAGGCTTCGGAGAAAATGATGGTACAAGCACGTTTTGCGGATATTTGTTAGTAAAGTGTTAGCATCGTCCTCTTAAAACTGGCTTTTCGAATATCGAACCGTAACAACAAGAACCCTCTTTTTCGCTTCAGCAACACGGTATACTACAGTAAAATTACCTACGAAAAGCTGGCGGTATCCTTTGTTGGCATAGGCGCCTGTTTTTCTTAATGCTCCGCGTTGAGGCATACTTTCCAAGCTGAAAATGGATTCTTCGAGCGAATCAACCAGCTTAGTAGCGATACCTGGCTCTATCAGCGTTTCAGCAATATAGGTATAGATGCCGTCCAAATCGCGGTATGCACGAGGCAGTAATTTTACGGAATATTTATTTTCCAAAGTGCTTCCTCTTTAAGCTCGACAGAGCTTCTCTTGCATCTATAAGCTGGTCATCGGAAGTATACTCGGCTTCGGCCTCCGCGATAGCTGCGTCGAGTTCACGATCCTTCAGCATGGAATCAAAGGTTTCAATGCTCATCACAACTAAGTCGCCATAGCCGTTTTTCGTTATGAATATAGGCTCTTTCTTGGCATGGGCGAGGTCAGAGATTTCATTGGTATTTCTTAAATCAGTAATCGGTCTGATCTGGGGCATGATTGTCGCCTCCCTTCATGTACATTATTATAGCATTATTATATACATTTTACGAGAATTTATTTCATGCCAAATTATATTTCAAACCGCCCTTCGGGGCGGTTTTTTCATGCCTATTTTGTGCCGCCCACCAAAGACAAACGCCTGTCCGCCAAGGAAATAATGGGTGACCGCAACAAGCTCATCGAGTGGCCAAGTTTTTTATTTCCAGGCTTTTATAGGCGATTTTCTCCGCTGCCTTGTAAAAATGGCCTGTCGTCTTCTGACAGGCCATGGATTGCTGGTGAGGCGAAAAGCCCCAAAATGGAAAGTTGGGTCAAAAAAGATGCTAATATTCAACTTCCTATGTGCTTTATGAAGCACATACTTTCGGCAGCATATTGATTTTTCGGGAAATATCATAACCCCCCGCCAAAAGGTAGAGCAGTACTTGAACGGCAAGCGCAATCAGTCATGCTACTCATCCCTCTCCAAAAAAGTGTGATATATATTCTGATAATATACAAGCATAACATTTTTAAAAAACAACCCAAATAAATAGAAAACTATCCAGGAAAATTCCTGCACAGTTACTCCGGTTAATCTACTTTGAATGGACAAGTATACGATCAATTGTTGCCCAATTATACCAATGGTACCTCGGGCTACTCAGCCCCGATTACCTGCCATCCGTCCTGTCTCTCCAGAGGGACGTCTAAGTCGATAGTTTTAAGGGCCATCCATGCATTTTGGGGGTCGCGTTCGGTGCGGGTTAGTACGAGTTTAATTTTCATGGGGTATCAGCCTCCTCCTCCCATTCCCAAATCCTCTGCCCGCCCTTTGCGGGGATGGGCTCCGGAAGCATCCTGACGTTAGCCAACTCCCAAGCGTAGCGCCCAGGTGACCAGTCGCCGAATAGGAGATCGTCATTCGTAATCTGTATATCGCGAATACGCCCAGCAGCTTGGACAGAAACAAGCCATTTCCCGGACGGCAGTCGGTGCTTGCGTACCCCGAGTATCTTATAGCACTCAACAAGATCACCTGTCGCGATGACAGCGCCACGCGGAATATGGTGGATTGTCGTACCATCTGGGGGTATTGCTGGCTTAATCGCCTCGGCCATGGCATGGCGAGTTTCCCGCGGAAAAGCCTTTATTGACGACATAACATCTTTTGCCGCCGCATGGATCGCTATCAGCCCCCGGTACGATGTTGCCCAGCTACGTGTTTCATGCTTCAGCCCGAGGGCCAGCAACGACGCCCAGGGCTGCCAAAGGGTGATTGCTTTCATTTGGCACCTGCTCTCCTCTCACTCATCAAAATAACTCACCGCTCTAGGGACCGTGGGCATTGTGATTTGCATTGTAGGGTCATGGGCGCTTCTCCTCCCTAAAATCCAAACGTATGTTTCAGTATATCCACTGTCCGCCATCCTAATGCGCCGATGACGACGATCACATAAGCACAGTACGCAATTAATCACCTCTACCTTCAAGTTGGCATATGCAGAGTGTAAGCCGGAAGAAGGATTGATTTTTCATAGTGACTTGAGCATAAGAAAAGACGATATAAATCTGTACATTCCAGAAAAAATGTTCAGAACTCATACCGTCGTTCATTTTGGCGGAGGGGGTGGGATTCGAACCCACGTGCGATTGCTCGCAAACTGATTTCGAGTCAGCCCCGTTATAACCACTTCGATACCCCTCCGTGTATAAATATTAAGGCTATATCTCCATAATATAAGCGATCAAATATAAATTATACAACATCTTATGAAATTTTTCCACCGTATTTACCTTCCAGGTTTGCTCAGGTTAGAATTACTTCTTAAGTTTAGGCGCTATTATATCGTATATATTTATGGGTTGAGTCCGCTTGTAAATCGGGATGGTATCTTGTACAATGAAGATAACCGGAAGGAGTCTGAATAATCTGAGAAAGGGAGAGGCAGGATGGGAGAGGAAAATCAAGATATTCTGGATAGAATGGCTTGGGCGTTACCGATCATACAAAGGGCTTTTGATGATGAGGTGGGCATAGCGCTGGCAGACAGAGAGAGTATGTTATTATATCAGCCTGCAAAAGATCTTGATCTTAAGGTTACAGTTCATGGAAAACTCCAAGAATGGATGGGCGTTTACCGGGTTATTCACGAAAAGATACCTCAGCTGACCACGAGGATTGATAATAAGGAACTTGGACTGACCTATATTGCGAGGGCTGGGGCTATCTATAACAATCAGGGTGAAATTATCGGGGCAATTGCGATTTCGATGTCAACGCAAAAGCAAGCAGCTCTAAAGGAGATGGCTGGTAACCTGCTCAACAGTATAAGGCTGTTAGCGTCTACCGCCGAAGAA
Source organism: Peptococcaceae bacterium UBA5318 (assembly GCA_002408285.1). Lineage (GTDB taxonomy): Bacteria > Bacillota > Peptococcia > DRI-13 > UBA5318 > UBA5318. The sequence goes on from DHRG01000035.1 coordinate 8,140, forward strand.
GTTACCGCACAATCACAGGAGATTACCAGTATTACCCGGACTTTAGCAAATCTTGCGGAAGAATCGCAAAAACGGGCCATGGAAACCAACCGCGTACTTGGTTTTATCAAAGGAATTGCGGGACAAACTAATTTACTGGGCCTTAATGCGGCTATTGAAGCCGCAAGAGTTGGGGAACAAGGGCGGGGTTTCGGTGTAGTGGCGGAAGAAATCCGTAAATTGGCTAACAACAGCACAGAATCAATTGGCAAAATAAGCACTATTATCAGCGGGATACAAGCTGACAGTACGGAACATTATAAACAGATCTGCCAGGTTGAAAAAGGCATATCCCAAGTCGCGGAAGCGATAGAACAGATGGCCGGCGCTACAGAGGAGCTGCGGGCGATGGCGGATTTATTGGATGAAAAAGCAGAATCATATTAAATCAACAGCAATATTCCAAAAATAAACAGGTTGGCTTGACCCAGTTCAGCCTGTTGGCAAAGTAAAAAACTTTGCCAACAGGCTTTCATAATTTAGTAAAATTTTGAACGATCACATTTGGAGGCGAATGAGATAACGTTTCACTTGCCTTTTTGGAGAACATTCAGTATACTGAGTTGGCATTACGTTATATAACATTAATCGGTGGGTTGTGAAATGAATTGCTTAAGTATACCTAAGTGTAAAAATAGCGTGACTTATTAGCAATCCGCCATAAAGTTATTATTTATGATATAAGCTTGAGTAATTATTTAAAAAGTCGTATGATTTTAGAGAGTGCTTTTTGCATATTGTGCAATAATTCACTTTATGTTCAACTGGGAGGGAAACAGAATGAGGAAATTGACTTTTAGGGGTGGTATTCATGTGCCGGGGCACAAGGAACAGACGTGCAACCTTGCATCGCAGCCCGCTATTGTTCCGGACAGGGTTTATATACCGCTGTCCCAACATACGGGAGCTCCTTGTTCGCCTTTGGTCCAAGTCGGAGACGCAGTAAAAAAGGGGCAAAAGATCGGAGAAGGCAAAGGCTTTGTCACTTCCCCCATTCATGCCAGTGTCAGCGGCAAGGTGATTGCCCTGGAGAAAAGAGAACAGCCGGGGGGGAATTTTGTTTTCTGCCTGGTCATTGAAAACGACAAAAAGGAAGAATGGGACGAGGCTGTGAAAGCCCCTGCGAACCCCGGGGGATTTACTCCCGAAGAACTCAGAAAAATTGTTTTTGAAGCGGGGATCGTCGGATTAGGCGGGGCTGCCTTTCCGTCGCATGTTAAATATAGTCCCGTAGAAGGAAAAAAGGCGGATGTCATTATATTAAACGGCGTGGAGTGTGAGCCCTATATCACCGCCGACCATCGGCTGATGCTGGAAAAGCCGGACCGGATAACCGCCGGGCTTAACTACATTATGAAAAGCGTAAATTGCAGCCAAGGGGTTATCGCTATTGAAGACAATAAACAAGATGCCATAGCTGTTATGGAAAAAGCAACGGCTCAGGAAAAGAATATCCGGGTTGTAGTTTTGCAAGAAAAATATCCTCAAGGTTCAGAAAAACAACTGATTTATGCTTGTACCGGGCGTGAGGTCCCGGTGGGCGGGTTGCCTTTGGATGTGGGTGTTGTCGTCAACAATGTGGGGACCGCCGCGGCTATTGCCGATGCTGTAGAGCTTGGGATCCCCCTTATCGAGCGGGTGTTGACCTTAAATGGCGCTGTAAATAAGCCCGCTAATTACAGGGTAAGAATAGGGACCCTTTTTAAGGACATAATTGCCGCCAGCGGCGGTTATACCGGGGAAACGGGAAAAATCCTGGCCGGCGGTCCTATGATGGGTAAGACGCTATATAACGATGAAGTTCCTGTAGTAAAAGGCACCTCCGGTATTTTAATCCTAAAAAAAGAAGATGTACGCAGTGAAAAAGAACAACACTGTGTACGTTGTGCCAAATGCGTTGATGGCTGCCCTGCTTTTTTAGAACCGACTACATTGGTCAAATTGGCTAAAAAGGAATTATGGGAAGAGGCCGAAAATAATGACCTTCTAAGTTGTATTGAATGCGGATCCTGCGTCTATGTATGTCCGGCGCACATCCCGCTTTTGCAGTATATTCGCAGGGCCAAACAGGCTGTTCAGGCTGCCAGGGCCAAGGCAAAAAAGTAATGGAGGTTAGCAGTTGACATGAATAATCAAAATAATTTATTGGTTGTATCTTCTTCTCCGCACGTACACAGCGCCGACAGCGTTCAATCGGCCATGCGGGACGTGCAGATCGCTCTTATACCTGCCTTATTTGTCGCTCTTTACTTTTTTCGGTTTAGTGCGGCTTTGGTTATCGTTGCATGTGTATTATCGGCTGTCATCAGTGAAGCCGCTACCCAGAAATTGATGAAAAAAGAAGTGACTGTCAAGGATGGCAGTGCGGTGGTGACCGGACTCTTATTAGCCTTTTGCCTGCCGCCCGCTATTTCCCCCTGGATCGCGGCTATCGGCGCGGCAGTGGCTATCGTACTGGTCAAGCAGTTTTTTGGCGGGCTGGGATGCAATATTTTTAACCCCGCCCTAATAGGCAGAGCTTTTTTGGTGGCAGCCTGGCCGGTAGCGATGACGACTTGGGTGTCGCCGCTTGACGGGATAACGACAGCGACTCCGTTGGGGATTATCAAAGAAGGACTTCAGCAAGAGTTGCCCAGCTTGGGTCAGATGTTTCTCGGCAACGTCGGCGGCTGCCTGGGAGAAACAAGTGCGCTCGCACTCTTATTGGGCGGTCTGTATCTTATCTATAAAGGCCATGTGGACTGGCGCATACCGGTTTCCTATATCGGGAGCGTCTTTGTCTTGACGGCTGTCATCGGCGCTTTTCAAGGACAAGGCTTGTCGTATCCGGTCTTTCATATCCTGGCCGGAGGACTTTTCTTAGGGGCTTTCTTTATGGCGACTGATTGGGTCACGAGCCCCATCACGAAAAAAGGGCGGATCATTTTTGGACTTGGCTGCGGCTGTCTAACAGTGTTGATTCGTCTTAAAGGCGGTTATCCTGAAGGCGTTTGCTATTCGATATTATTAATGAACACTCTGACGCCTTTGATTGACCGTTATACGAAAGAGCGGGTATTCGGGAGGGTGAAGAAGCATGCGTAATATTATTAAATTGGGAGTGTTTCTGCTGGTTGTCGCCGGGTTGGCCGGACTTGGTATCGCTTATGTCAATGGACTCACCGAACCCATAATCGCAGGCCAGCTTCTGGAAAGTAAGCTTAGCAGCTTCAAGGAAGTATACGCCGACGCAGACGAGATCAAGGATGAAACAGACACGTATTTAAAGGGCGCCGATCCGGTAATCGCCGAAATAAATGTAGCCTATAAAAACGGCGCTCCAGCCGGGGTTATTTATACTGTGGCAACAGCAGGCTATGGCGGACCGGTACAAAGCCTGGTAGGGTTCGATATCGAAAGCCAACAAACGACTGCGGTTAAAGTAATCAGCCAGACAGAAACGCCTGGACTGGGGGCCAAGGCAGTAGAAAACTCGTTCAGCGACGGTTTTAAAAATAAAGACGCCGCTCGGCCGGTGGAGATCGTGAAAAAAGAGCCGGTACAGGGGAATCAGGTGCTGGCGATCACCGCCGCGACGATCACGTCTAAAGCTGTAGCCGACGGGGTGAATGCCGCACGGGAAAATTTTATGAGCAATTTCGTGAAATAGCAGGAGGAGGTTGGGAATTATGAGCCTTGTTAATGAATTTACGAAAGGGATTATCCGCGAGAATCCGCTTTTCGTTTTGGTTTTAGGCACGTGTCCTGCGCTGGCCATTACCACCTCAGTGAATAATGGACTAGGGATGGGGGCCGCTTTTACGGCTGTACTGTTGGCTTCCAATATCGTGATTTCAGCGCTGCGCAAGGTTATTCCGGATAGTATCCGTATACCCAGTTATATTGTGATTGTAGCTGCTTTCGTCACAATGATAGATTTGATCATGCATGCTTACACACCGGCTCTCTACAAAGCGCTGGGCATTTATATCCCGCTCATTGTGGTCAACTGTATTATTTTAGGCCGTGCCGAGGCTTTTGCCAATAAAAACGGGGTAGGCGCTTCGATCATGGACGCGTTGGGGATGGGAGTCGGCTATACGTTAGCCTTGGTTGTGATGAGCGGAATCAGGGAGATCTTGGGCGCCGGAACCTTTTTTGGCATCCCGGTTTTAGGGGCTTCGGCATCTCCGGCCCTAATCATGATCTTGCCTCCGGGAGGCTTTATCGCTTTTGGCTGCATCTTAGCGCTCATGAATAAATTACAGCAAAAAGCCTCGTAAGAAGGGTAAAGAAAGGAGATCGGGACCATGTCTGAATTAGGAGTAATCATTATCGGAGCGATATTTATCAATAACATTGTCTTGTCGCAGTTTCTGGGGATCTGCCCTTTCCTGGGTGTTTCCAAGAAATTAAGTTCCGCCATTGGCATGGGGATTGCCGTTACCTTCGTGATGGCCCTGGCCGGTACTTTAACTTGGATCATTCAGTCATATATTCTCAATCCGTTGGGCATAGCTTATTTACAAACGATCGCTTTTATTCTGGTCATAGCGGCTTTGGTTCAATTTGTGGAAATGGTGATTAAAAAAACGAGCCCCGGCCTTTATAAGGCGCTGGGGGTTTATCTGCCGCTGATTACCACAAACTGCGCCGTTTTGGGGATCGCCATTGTCAGTATCCAGAAAAATTATAGCCTTATTGAAGCCGTGGTCAACAATGTGGCTAATGCGGTGGGGTTCACGCTGGCGCTCATTCTGATGGCCGGGATCAGAGAGAGGATTGAGGAATCCGATATTCCCAAGTGTTTTCATGGATTTCCCATTGCGCTCTTTACTGCGTCTTTAATGTCCATTGCTTTCCTGGGCTTTACCGGCCTTCTTTGATAAATTAAACGCGGAGGGATATAAAATGCTCTATGCAGTTATAAGTCTAGCGGCTATGGGGGCTGTCTTTGGGGTAATGCTCGCTGTGGCCAGTAAAAAATTTGCGGTTGAAGTTGATCCGCGGGTAGAAGAAATTCTGCAGGCCTTGCCAGGCGTTAACTGCGGCAGTTGCGGTTTTGCCGGCTGCAGTGGTTATGCCGAAGCAGTGGTAAAAGGGGAGGCTCCCGTAGGCGCCTGTAATCCCGGCGGCGCTGAGGCGAAGCAGAAAATGGCCGCTATTATGGGTACGGATACTGCCGATTCCGGGATGGAACGCAAGATAGCCCGTCTGCTTTGTAACGGGAGTACGAGTAATAGTTCCATGCTTTACAAATATGAAGGAATAGAGGATTGTCACGCCGCCGCGGTTCATTACAGCGGACCTAAAGCCTGCCACTATGGTTGCCTGGGGTTGGGTTCCTGCGTTAAGGCCTGTCCTTTTGGCGCTATTAAAATGGGGACGGAAGGACTCCCTGTTATCAATACTGATCTTTGCACCGGCTGTAATATTTGCGTACAAACCTGTCCTAAACAACTTTTGCAGCTAGCCGGAATTTCGCAGTTGGTTGATGTGCGCTGCCGCAACAAGGGGAAAGCAAAAGAGGCCAAAGATGTCTGTAAAGCGGCTTGTATCAAGTGCAAACTTTGTGAAAAGAACTGTCCGGAAGGCGCGGTACAGGTTGTGACGGATAATGAAGGCAGTGTAGCGGTGATCGACCATACTAAATGCACCAATTGCGGTATTTGCGTTACCAAATGCCCTACCAAGGCCATTGAAAAAGCGTCGCCAATAAAGGCTGAAGTATGTGCTGTGCAAGACGGTCCCTCGGAGAATAAACCGGCCGGCTGCGGAAGCTGCCATATTTGCGGCTGATGCTGAGGAAAAAGCAGGTATTTTTCTTTTCCCTGTTGGTGATACTTCTGGTATTGCTGACGTCCGGTATTTATTTTGGCCTTGGTCAGCGGAATTACGAATATAGCAGTGAAGAATTTCTGATGGACACTTTGGTCAGTATCAAAGCCTCCGGCGCCAACCCTGCCTTATTGAAAGAAGCCGTGACCGGGGCTTTTGCCGAAATGAGGCGCTTGGAGCAGTTGACCGACCGTTTTCCCGCTCCCGGAACAAACGCCTTTCAAATCAGTGATGTCTGCCGGATCAATGAGGCGGCGGGGTCCGCGCCGGTGAAGGTCGATCAAGACGTCTTTGCCATGCTCCTTTTGAGCCGGAGATACTATGAGCTTACCCAGGGAACTTTTGATATTACGATCGGGCCGGTGATGGATGTTTGGGGTTTTGGCAAGCCGGAGCAAACGGTTCCTTCGTCTTATGATTTGCAGAAAGCGCTTTCGTTGGTCAATGGCGGGAGGTTGCTTCTTGATGAACAGGAGCAGACCGCCTTTTTACAAAGCCCGGGCATGTCGGTTGACTTAGGGGCTGTCGCTAAAGGGTATGCTGTAGAAAAGGCGGCCCGGTTTTTAGAGGAGCATGGAGTGGAGCGGGCCTTGGTCAATGCCGGAGGCAACATCAGGACGATCGGAAAAAACAAAGAAGGCTCCGCCTGGAAAATAGGCATTCAGGACCCCCGGAACGGGGCCGAGTTGGTTGGCGTTCTCTCTCTTGAGGACGAATCGGCGGTGACGTCAGGTGATTATAACCGCTTTTTTACATCACAGGGTGTGCGTTACCATCATCTCATCTCTCCGCAGACAGGGTATCCTGTAAATAAAAACATGAGCGTCACGGTGGTCACTCATGATGGGGGTCAAGCTGACATTCTGTCTACGACGCTTTTTTTGCTGGATCCCGAGGAGGCTTTGCAATTGGCGGAGGAATTAGAAGAAACAGAGGCCTTTCTCGTAACGGCGGACCAAAGGATTCTTGTTACCTCCGGTCTGCGCGGCAAAGTAGAGGTTAAACAAGGGGATGATTACCGCTATGACAAAAGCTGATAAGATATTCATACTGGGAGTCCTTCTCGTAGGAATAACGGCCTATCTCATCAAAGGGTCTTTGTTGTGGGGGGCTGTACAGCCTGCGCATATGCAAGCTGTGGTGAAAGTCGGGGGCGAAGTGATACGGACCGTTCAGCTTTCACCAGAGGAAACCCCGCTGCGTTTTTCGGTGCAGGGCAAACAAGGATTAGCCGTAGTGGAAGTCAGCGGGGAAAAAATCAGGATGCTGGAAGCCGACTGCCCTGATCAGATCTGTGTCAAACGCGGCTGGATCAGTTCAGCGGGGGAGTCTATCATTTGTGTTCCCAACGAAATAGTGATCTATATTGATGCGCCAACAGCTGTTGACGCCGTCACTTATTGAAGAACTTAAGGAAGGAAACAAGGTGTATGAATGGGATCTGGGACGCGTAAACTTGTCTTTTTTTCTTTATTGGTTACGTTGGGCGCCGCCTTGCATGTTGTAGAAATGATGATTCCCAACCCTTTTCCGATACCGGGCATAAAGCTGGGGTTGGCTAATATTGTTACCTTGCTGACACTATCTCTTTACGGTGTGAAGGAAGGATTGACCGTTTCTTTTTTACGGGTCCTTTTCGGATCGCTTTTGAGCGGCACCTTGTTTTCACCGGCTTTTTTACTAAGTATGGCGGGCGCCATGCTTAGCACGTTGGTCATGGCGGTGTTAATCAGCTATGTCCCTGTTTTGAGTATCATAGGGATCAGTATGGCGGGTGCGGTTTTTCATAATATCGGGCAATTGATTACAGCTTCCTGGCTCATTCAAACAGGCTATATTTTCTTCTACCTGCCCGTCCTGTTAGTGGCCGGGTTGCCTGCAGGCCTGGTGACAGGGTATATTACCAGGCTGCTTTTGCAGTACTTGCGGAAGACTTATGACTCCCCTTAGTAGAGGGGAGTTTTTTATGCTATAATATAACAAAATATTAAGAAAAGAGTGGAAAAGATGTTGGATAATTCCTTAAAGAAAATGAGGGAGAATATATCCCGTGTAGTCATTGGTAAGGAGGAAATTTTGGACCTTCTGACGGTGGGTTTGTTAGCCCAGGGGCATATACTGATCGAGGATGTCCCGGGGGTCGGAAAAACCCTGCTGGCTAAAACCTTAGCGGCCTCATTAAACTGCGGATTCCGGCGTCTGCAGTTCACTCCCGATCTGACGCCCTCCGATGTAACGGGATTTTTTGTTTTCGACCGGCAGACAAATGAGTTCTCGTACCGCCCAGGTCCGGTGCATACTAATATTTTACTGGTGGATGAGATCAACCGCGGTATCCCCCGCACCCAGTCCAGCCTTTTAGAGGCGATGGAGGAAAGACAGGTTACCGTAGAAGGGGAAACCTTTCCTTTACCTTGCCCTTTCTTTGTGCTGGCTACTCAGAACCCTATCGAACTCGAGGGCACGTTTCCTTTGCCCGAAGCCCAATTAGACCGGTTTATTTTAAAAATAAAAATGGGCTACCCTACAACGCAGGAGGAGGAGCTCATTATAGCGACTCACGGACAAAATCGTCCCCTTGATGATCTACAGGCGGTTGGGGGAAAAGAAGATGTTCTTTCCTGGCAGGAGCAGTGCCGCAAAGTGTTTGTGGATCCCACCGTTACCCGTTATATCATAACCCTCTCCAGAGCCACCCGGAGCCATCCGAAGCTTTCTTTAGGGGCGAGCCCGCGGGCGAGCCTGGCTCTCTACCGGGCGGCGTGTGCTTTGGCCCTAGTGCGCGGACGTGATTTTGTTTTGCCTGACGATGTAAAGTACCTGGCTCCGTTTGTTTTGGAGCATCGGTTAATCCCCAGCCGGCAAGAACGTCTGCGGGGCAATTCCGGGGCCGCCGTTTTGCACGAGATTTTAGAGAACGTGCCTGTTTCTCTGGAAGGGGCTTAAAATGAGCAAGAATCCCCCGCCTGCGGTGACCTCCTTTTTTACCCTGGGTTTCCTGCGGCTTTTTTTACCCGTGGGGCTTGTTCTGGCACTTTTAAACAGTTTTTATTCAGTCGCTTTGGTGTTGGTCTTTCTCGTCATTACTCTGGAAGGAGCCCGCTTGTGGAGCCGGGCAGGTTTGCGGCGTCTGGCGGAACGCCGGGAGCTTTCTTGTCAGAGGGTTTTTCCGGAGGAAGAAACCATCCTGAAGATTCAGTTTGATAATAATAAACTTTTACCTGTTCTGCTTGGCTGGGAGCAGTCCTTTGGCAACGGGTTGGAATGCGTTTCAACAGGGAATGCTTCAGCGGAAAAGACAGCGTTGGAAAAGACAGTGATAGATTCGGCTGGTGCTGAAGTGTTTTTGGGAGGCAGGAGTTGTTATACGGCCCGGCTTACCCTGCGGCCCAGGGCCAGAGGGTATTATCAACTACCCGCCCTGCGGGTGACGGCACGGGACGGATTAGGTTTGTTTTACCGGGAAGAACTCCGGGAGGACCCTTGCACCCTTTTGGTCTATCCCCGTCTTCTCGAGTTAACGGAACTGCCGTTACGCCCGGCTGACATCATCGGGGACCGGGAGGACAAAAGGCATTTGCTCCCCGATCCCACGAGAACGATCGGTTTGCGGGATTATACCCCGGAGATACCGTCCAGGCTGATCCACTGGAAAGCCAGCGCACATCAAAACAAGCTGATGGCTAAAGTCCTCGAACCAACCGCAAATTTGCGCATCTGTCTGGCCTTTGATGTGGAACCTTTTTTAACCCCTGATCCGGATCGGGACGGATATGAATACGCCCTGTCTTATTTAGCCTCGCTGGTAGTCTGGGCGGATCAGGAAAGGATCCCGTGCGGACTGTTGGCAAATGGCCGTCAGAGCGGGCTGGACCGTGCGGTGGCTATTCCTGTGACCCGTTCGAAACATAGGACTGTCAGGGCTTTGGAAGCCCTGGCCCGTTTAGAATATGCGCCTTGTGGAACGCTGGCGGAGCTGCTGGAAGAAGAGGGCGCCTATCTTCCGTGGGGTACTACGCTGGTTTTGGTGGGTGAATCTCAAGCCGTTGCTTTCCCGCCGGCAGTTCGCAAGGTTGTGCGATATCCTCTGGCACGACCGGTCAGAAAAGAGGTGGAAAACGGTGATGCATAGAAGAACAGGAATTATCCTGACGCTGGTTCTGACCGAGGCCTGCTATCTATACCTTATTTATCAAGCGGTTTACCAGATTATTGCCACCGGGTATATTCTACCCGCCTGGTCCTTTCCGGCTATTACCATTTGGTTGGTCATGACCAATCTCGCCCTGCAAAAAAGGAACTTTCGCCATATTACGCTCATAGTAGTCAATCTGGCGGCCTTTATCGGGGTTTTGGCCCTGGTAATGGATCTGGGGCTGCAACCCGGTAACGCGTTGAATTATTTCTTTGCATGCTGGCTTTGGTACCGCTCAGCGTCATTATCTTGGCGCAAGAAGGGCGACTCGTATTCCCGTTTTGATGGCAACATTGCCATGCTGTTTTTAAGCTGTTTTCTGACGGATCTTGCAGGCCTGACAAATACAAGGACGCCTACTTGGCTAATGTTTGGCTTTTTATGTAATATAGCCGCACTATCCCTTTCTCATGGGCCGGAAGGCGGCTTGAAAAAACAGTTGGCGTGGGGAATTGCAGCGGCGGCGGCTGTGGCCTTTCTCCCGGTGACGGTGATCTCGGGGTATCTGCTTCCTGCTTTGGTGCAGCCGGCCCAATACGTTTCCGCTCTGGCCCAGCCTTTTTTAAATTTTCTCGGCCGCCTTATTACCTCTTTTATCATAGCGCTGACGGGCTTAATGAATCTCACACCCAATACAGGTCCTGTACCCCCAGTTATGGTAGATACCGGTTACATCCAGGATCTGGGTGGCACAACCGGCAATCCCGGAGTGCTGGATAGCCTGTTATATTATGTAATGCTGGCAATGGTTGGACTGCTTATAGTATTGGCCGCGGCATTTGTTTTTTATTTCCTGGCGCTGTTTTTTTCCCGGTTGTGGCGTCGGCGGCCTTCCGTGCCGGGCGATAAAGAAACCAACCCGACCGGTTTTTCGTGGCTGTCTTCTTTAGCGGCACTTTACAGACATTGTAAAATGCGGATTTATATTTTGCTGCTGCCCTGGATATCCGGCGGCCTGGAAGCGGCGTGGGCCTACCGGGCCTTGTTGGAGTGGGGCAGATGCAAAAAATATCCGCGGGAAGAAGCTGAAACCCCTTATGAGTACTTGTCCCGCCTGGGTCGGCAATTCCCCGGGCAGTACCGGGAACTGGATGTGATAACGGAACAATACGTCTACTATCAATTTGCCGGCGGTTCTTTGATGGTCTGCCCATCCGGTAATTTGGGCAGAGCGCTGCAAAAACTCTATTATCCGCGCTTAGTCAATCAGACAATGGATTAGTTCTTCCCGGGTCAAAGAACCGAAAAAAAACTTAAGCTCATCTTCTTCGACGGCCTTTTCTAAGGCCTCCCGGTCATAACGTATGCCGAGTAGTTTTTTCTCGAACCGGTCGATCTCCCCGTTGCTGAAAAAGTCGCCGTAGATCCGGCAGGATTGGATCAGACCTTTTTCTACCTGAAAATAAATTTCTAAGCCCCCGCAGGCAAAACGTCCGGTTTTCTTGATGTTATAAGGGGGCGAATAACCATAATTCCACTCCCAGGTCCGGTATTTTTCTGTCACTAACCGCTGGATATTTTCCAGGTCGGCGGGGGCGAGAAAATACTCTTGGATGGGTTGCTCATTGAATAGATATCCCAGCAGCAGGGCTTGGAATTCCTGCAGGGAAACTTTTTCCGGCAGATAATCAATGATATTGGTGACGCGGCTGCGTACGGATTTGATACCTTTAGATTCAATTTTGTCCGCTTTGACCTGCAGCGCCTTTTGGACGTCTTCCAGGTTGGAGTCGTAAAGGAGCGTGCCGTGGTGTAAAGTCCTGCCTTTATATTGATATTGGGCATTGCCGGAAAATTTTTTTCCGTCGATAGTGATGTCATTACGGCCGGAAATCTCGGCCTGTACGCCTAATTTTGCCAATGTTTTGGCAATTCTTTCCGAAAATATGCGAAAGTCAATGCCCTCGACTTCATTTTCCTCAATGAAACTAAAATTTAGATTGCCCAAGTCATGATAGACTGCGCCGCCTCCGGTGATGCGCCGTACTACGGGGATATGACGCTTTCTCACATATTCTGCGTTCACTTCTTCGATAGTATTTTGAAACCGCCCGATGATGACGGCAGGTTGGTTTTGCCATAAGAGGAGAAAGCCGTGTTTGGAACACAGATTTTTTAAAACATATTCCTCCAAAGCCAGATTGTAATGGGGATCATGACAATCGTTTCTGATGTAAAACAAGTAAACGCCTCCTTTGTTGAACGAAACTTCATTCAGTGGGAGGATTCAACTCCCACTGGATGTTAGTCGAGTCCAGTGATTAAAACAATTATAGTATTATTACCGGTACTTTGTATATTATTTTTGTGATAGGATAAAAGAAAAAAGAAGTTACATCTTGAGGAGGCAGGCACGTTCATGGGAAAAACACTGGTTTTGGCCGAAAAACCTTCAGTGGGAAGAGAATTAGCCCGTGTTTTAGGCTGCGGGCAAAATGGGCCGGGTTGTATCATAGGCCCGCGCTATATCGTCACTTGGGCGTTAGGACACTTGGTAACTCTGGCCGACCCCGAGCATTATCATGAGAAATACAAGACCTGGCGGGCGGAAGACCTCCCCATGCTGCCGCCTAAAATGGAGCTGGTGACTATTAAGGAAACCGCCAAGCAGTTTCATAATGTTAAAGCCCTCATGCAGCGGCCGGATGTGGATGAACTGGTCCTAGCCACGGATGCCGGGCGCGAGGGCGAATTGGTTGGCCGCTGGATCATGGAAAAAGCTAACTGGAGAAAACCCATGAAACGGTTATGGATCTCGTCCCAGACGGACAAAGCTGTCCGGGAAGGCTTCAGTAAGCTGCGGCCGGGACGGGAATATGATGATCTCTACTACTCCGCCCAATGCCGGGCGGAAGCGGATTGGCTGGTGGGCTTAAACGTGACACGGGCCCTCACTTGCAAATACAACGCCCAGCTTTCGGCCGGGAGGGTGCAGACCCCAACGCTGAAGATGATTGTGGAAAGGGAAAAGGAGATTCAAGAGTTTGTCCCGGTGGATTTCTGGAAGGTCGAAGCCCAAACAGGCCAATTCACTCTGCAGTGGCGCGATAAAAAGAGCGGGCAGACGCGCATCTTTGTAAAAACGGAAGCGGAAAAAATCGCGGCTAAACTGCGGGGCGGCAAGGCCGTAATTATTGAAGTAAAAAAAGAGCAAAAGCAGGAATTGCCTCCGCTGGCCTATGACCTGACGGAACTGCAGCGGGACGCCAACCGGAAGTATGGTTTTTCCGCCAAACAGACGTCTACGGTGATGCAAAAACTATACGAAACCCATAAACTGCTGACCTATCCCCGGACAGATTCCCGTTACTTGACCACGGATATCGTGCCCACGCTGCCGGAAAGATTGCGCAGTATTACTGTGGGTCCCTATGCCGAGGCGGCGGGAAATTTGTTAAAGAAAAAAATCGCACCCACTTCCCGCTTGGTGGATAACAATAAAGTGTCGGATCACCATGCCATCATCCCTACGGAACAGCCGGTGAATTTAAATGCCTTATCGGTTGACGAACGAAAGGTTTATGATCTGGTAGTAAAGCGGTTCCTGGCGGTTTTAAGCGAGCCTTTTTGTTATCAGCGCACGACCCTCAAAGCTGAGGCGGCGGGGGAAATACTGGCGGCCAGCGGTAAGATCATTCAATCCAAAGGCTGGAAGAAAGTCTATGAAAACGAACCCGCGGCGTCAGAAGCTTTGGTCAATGATGATGAACAGGACCAGTCCTTGCCGGAGTTGGTCAAGGGTCAACAAATCCCGTTGCTGTCCGTTAAACTGGCGGCGGGCAAAACAAAGCCCCCGGCGCGTTATACGGAAGCGACGCTGCTGTCGGCTATGGAGCATCCCGGTAAATTCATCGAGAGCGAGGCCATGCGGGAGATATTGGAAAAAACCAGCGGTCTGGGAACGCCCGCTACACGAGCCGATATTATCGAGAAACTTTTTGCGTCTTTTTATATAGAAAGAAAAGGCCAGGAAATCTTGCCCACCTCTAAAGGGATCCAATTGATCAACTTGGTGCCTGACCCGCTGAAATCTCCGGAACTCACCGCTAAATGGGAAGAGCGCCTGGCCTTAATCAGCAAAGGAAAAGCGGACGCCGCTATATTTGTTAAGGAAATGCGGAATTACGCCGCCGGTTTGGTAGCCACCGTCGTTGCCAGCAGCAGCATTTTTACCCATGATAACATCACCCGCACGAAATGTCCCGAATGCGGGAAAAACCTCCTGGAGGTTAATGGGAAAAAAGGTAAAATGCTGGTCTGTCCCGATCGGGGGTGCGGGTATCGGAAGGGCCTTGCCCTGATCAGTAACGCCCGTTGTCCGGCCTGCCATAAGAAAATGGAGCTGCGGGGCGAAGGGGAGCGTAAATTGTTTGTCTGCTCCTGTGGTTTCCGCGAGAAGCTGGATTCCTTCAATAAACGCCGGGAGAACGAAAAAACCAACATCAATAAAAGAGAAGTAGGGCAGTTTCTACAAAAACAAAAGGAAGAGCCTATTAATTCGGCGCTGGCTGAGGCGCTGTCCAAATGGAAGAAGGGTTCCTCCCAAGAGTGAGCTGCTTTGGTTAGGCGGTTAGGTTTTGAAAATATAAATTATTATGAAACCAAGGGAGAAAATCAACATGGCGATGACCGATTTGTTATACTTATCTCCCGGCCGGCTGTGCCGTTTGCTGTTAACATAAAGGGCAAACATAGTATAAAGGAGCATCGCCCAGCAAAGATAAAAGGCTGTCGCCAATAGATCCATATTCCAGTCTTGCCGCAGGTTGATATTAAACATACGGGTGAATAAGTTTTCAAATTCCGGCTTAGCCCGGTCGATGATCAACAAGATGATCAGCATTGCCCCCCAGACTACAACGGAAGAAACATGTAAAAATTTAACCCAGAAATCAGGGGCTTTCCTTCTATTGTGTGTACGGTTTTCTCTCCGAGGTTCCATCCTGTCCCATCTCGCCTTCTCTTCCAAAGTGTATGATAATCAATGGTATCTTCAATATTATACCAATATATACATAATATTTCTACAGGAGAAGAAAGGACATGCTCATGAATACGCTGATTATATTAATTGTCATCCCGTTTCTGGCGGCAGTTGCCTTGCTTCTATTGCGGCAATATGTTGTTAGAAAATGGCTTGTCCTTATTTCAACAGCGGTATTGTGTGCGGCGGCTGTTTATTTACTGGCTGCTCAAATTTTGGCCGGGGCGAGCTATTACACCTTGGAAATGGAAGCTGTTAACCGGCTTATGATCGGGGCGGAGGTATTCCTGGCCGCCTATATCCTCATCCTGGGGACCCGGAAAAGACAATACTGGGCGGCAATTTTAATTATTATACAAACTGGCCTGATGCTCTATTTTGATTTTACATATAGATATGGAGCAGCCCCCGCACGCCATTTGTTTGTGGATCAATTCTCTGTCATTATGGCTCTCGTCATCGGCGTCACCGGCAGTTTGATTTGTGTGTACGCTGTTGATTATATGAAGGAGTACCACCATCTTCATCCGGAAGTGCAAGACCGGCTTCCGTTCTTTTTTTTCACCATGTTCGTATTATTAAGCGCTATGTTTGGGGTGGTATTTGCCAATAATTTGCGCTGGCTGTATTTTTTCTGGGAGATCACCACGGTTTGTTCCTTTTGGTTAATTGGGTATACCAGGACCGAGGAAGCCGTATTGAAAGCCTTTCGGGCTCTGAAAATGAATCTTTTAGGAGGCCTGGCTTTTGCTGTGGCTATCGTTTATATATTTATCCGGGCCAATGTCACGAATTTAGATCAACTGACAGCTCTTGATAAAACGGTCGCCATGATTCCGGCTTTATTGATCGTTCTGGCGGGAATGATCAAATCAGCCCAGTTTCCGTTTGCGTCCTGGCTGTTGGGAGCCATAGCCGCACCCGCGCCTGTTTCAGCTTTGTTACAGTCAAGCACGATGGTTAAAGCAGGTGTGTATATCATCATCCGTCTGGCTCCTGTGCTAAACGGGGCAATTGCCGGATTACTGATAGCCTTGGTAGGAGCGGTTACTTTCCTGATAGCTTCCTGTATCGCCATTTCTCAGTTGGATGCGAGAAGGGTTTTGGCTTATTCGACCATTGCCAGCCTTGGGCTCATCATAACATGCGGGGCTTGCGGCGCCCAGGAAACAGTATGGGCCGCTTTGTTCCTGATAATCTTTCATGCTGTGTCGGTGTTGGTTTTGGTTCTTTGTACGGGGCTGGTGGAACATCATTTTGGCGGCTGCGGTATTGAAACCATGGAAGGTTTGGTTGTGAATATGCCGCGCATTGCGACAATGATGATGATCGGGATGGCCGGGATGTTTTTAGCTCCTTTTGGGATGCTGATCAGTAAATGGGCGGCCTTGGAAGGCCTGATCCGTATCAACCCCTTCTTAGCGGTATTTATAGCTTACGGCAGTGCAGCCACGCTGTTCTTCTGGACAAAGTGGATGGGGAAGCTTATCACTGTCAAAGCCAAACGGGAGGGTTTTGCAGCGAACGTTTCCTTTTTGGAGC
Source organism: Peptococcaceae bacterium UBA5318 (assembly GCA_002408285.1). Classification (GTDB taxonomy): domain Bacteria; phylum Bacillota; class Peptococcia; order DRI-13; family UBA5318; genus UBA5318. The sequence goes on from DHRG01000035.1 coordinate 24,717, forward strand.
GCATGCCTTTAATCGTACTGACTGTATTGGTTGTTGGCAGTTGCTTTTTCTTTCCGTGGGTTTCCGAGTATTTGGTAGAGCCTTACCTGATGAGTACCTATGGCAGCAGTATGAATATGAGTACGGGGAGTATTTTGATCTTGTTCATCATGATGGGCCTGCTCCTTCTTTTGCCTCTGATAGTTCTCTTCTATAAGAATCCCGATTATGTAGAAGCTTATATGGGCGGGGCCAACGTGGCCCAGGAAGATCAATTTCTGGGCTCTTACGGCTGTCCCAGGGATTTAGTCCTTAAGAATTACTACCTGGAAAGCTATTTTGGCGAGAGCAAGCTTTTTGACGCAGGCGTCGTTTCCTGTACCTGTCTGATACTGGTGATGTTGGGGGTGGGATTCCTATGAAGACAGTGCTAACCATTGTTTTATTCATTGTTGCGGCTCCCCTGGCGGGCGGACTCATGGCGGGACTGGACCGGAAAGCGGGGGCCTGGATGCAAAGCAGGGTGGGTCCCCCGCTCTTGCAGCCCTTTTATGATGTGGCGAAACTTTTCAGTAAACAAAACATCGCCGTGCATAAATCACAGAAGTATTATGTCTTGTGTTTTCTGGTTTTTGTCATCCTGTCAGGGGCGCTGTTTGTTGCCGGCCAGGATCTGCTGTTGGTGATCTTCGCGTTAACGCTGGCCGATGTCTTCCTGATTTTAGGCGCTTATTCGGTGCGTTCGCCTTACAGTTATGTGGGGGCGGAACGTGAACTGGTGCAGATGATGGCCTATGAGCCCATGGTTATTATAACGGCTATTGGCATGTACATGGTCACCAAAAGTTTTTCCGTAGCGGATATTGCCGCCTTTGAACAAAATCTTTTTGTTAAACTGCCGGGTATATTTATAGGTTTGCTGTTCGTTTTAACCGGTAAGCTCCGGAAGTCGCCCTTTGATCTGTCCATGTCCCATCATGCTCACCAGGAGATCGTCGGGGGCGTCCTGACCGAGTTTTCAGGTGCAGAGTTGGCTATGGTGAAGATAGCTTACTGGTATCAGAACGTTTTCCTCCTGGGCTTGGTCTGTCTTTTCTTTGCCTCCGCTTTCTGGTTAGGAGTTGGGGCCGTTATGTTAACGTTCTTTTTAGAGGTATTTATTGATAACAATTCCGCCCGTTTGACCTGGCAGTTTACGCTGGCTTCGTCCTGGATTGCGGCTGCCGTTTTGGGGATGGGGAACTTGGTAGTTCTGATCTTCATATAAAATAAAGGGATTATGGGGTGAATCAGTTTGTCATACTTACAAAAATCACCGTGGCTTATCCATTATGACGCTTCCGGTTGCAACGGCTGTGATATCGAGGTGCTGGCCTGTTTGACGCCGGTCTATGATGTAGAACGTTTCGGCATCTTAAATATCGGTAATCCTAAGCAGGCGGATATTTTTGTTGTAACCGGCCCGGTAAATGAACAAAGTAAAGCGGTTATTGAGAGAATCTATAACCAGATGCCCAGCCCCAAGATCGTAGTCGCCGTTGGGGCGTGTGCTTGTTCGGGCGGGATTTTCCGGGAATGCTACAATGTTTCGGGCGGGGTCGATAAAGTCATTCCTGTGGACGTCTTCGTTCCGGGATGCGCAGCCAGGCCACAGTCCATTATTGATGGAATTATCACAGGACTGGAGGTTCTGGACGAGAAATACAAACAGTTGAAGGATGAAAGGAAAAGGAGGAAGGTGGAACGCGCGAATGGCTAAGGAATTGATAGTATTTATTGATATGGAAATTCCTGAAATGCTTACCAGAGTGGAAGCCCTGAAGCTGGAAGGCTACCGGTTGATGCAGATACACTGTACCCGCGTGGAGAGCGGCTATGAAATAAACTATACCTTTGCTCTTGATTTACCGTCGCAAAATTTGCGTATCCATATCGACCGGGAACAGGAAATTCCCAGTATAAGCGGGATTTTCCCCGCGGCTTTTCTTTATGAGAATGAAATACATGATTTATTCGGACTAAATATTACGGATATGTTAATCGACTATCACGGGAGATTTTATAGGACGTCTGTGCCGGCGCCCTTCGGTCAGGCGAAAAAGGATACCGGGGGTGGAGAATAATGGGGGAACGTACAGTTATTCCTTTTGGGCCCCAGCACCCCGTATTGCTTGAGCCGCTGCATCTGGATCTGGTGATCGAGGATGAAAAAGTAGTGAAAGCCATGCCCTCCTGGGGATTTGTACACAGGGGCCTGGAAAAACTGGCGGAAAAAAGGGACTTTATCGAATTCCCGTTTGTGGCGGAACGTATCTGCGGGGTCTGCAGCCATAGCCATGGCATGGCTTACACCCAGGCGATAGAAGCCTTGATGTCCCTTGAGATACCGGTCCGCGCCAAATATCTGCGGACCATTCTGGCTGAGTTTTCCCGTATTAACAGCCATTTGCTTTGGTTAGGCCTTTTGGCCAATGCTCTTGGTTTTGAAAGCCTTTTTATGCATTGTTGGAAACTGCGGGAAAAAATCTTGGATATTGTTGAGGAAACCACCGGCGGTCGCGTCATCTTCGGCGCTTGCAGAGTAGGCGGGGTTAACCGGGACATTGACGCTCCAACTTTAGCCCGTATGAGCCGGCTGTTTACCGGCATGGAAAAAGGGTTCCGTGAGATTGACGGAGTGTTTAGGAAGGACTACACCGTGCAAAAAAGGCTCCAAGAAACCGGCGCACTGAGCAGGGCCGACGCCCATTTGCTAGGCGCTGTGGGTCCTGTCGCCAAAGGCAGCGGGATCCCCTGCGATATGCGCCGGCTGGGTTATTCCGTGTATAACGAGCTTGATTTTCAGGCCGTCGTGGAAACGGAAGGAGATTCCTATGCCAGAACTTCTGTGCGTATCAAGGAAATTTTCCAGTCCGTCGGCCTGATTCAACAGGCTATAGCGAAGATCCCGGCGGGGGAAGTCAGCATGAAAATTACCGGGCTGCCCCCGGTAGGCGAGCATTTTGAGATGGTGGAGCAACCCCGCGGCGAAGCGGTCTATTATGTGAAAGGCAACGGGACCAGATTTCTGGAGCGGTTTAGGGTAAGAAATTCAACCTTTGCCAATATCCCGGCTTTGCTGAAGATCCTTGAAGGCTGTGAGCTGTCCGACGTACCTATGCTGATTTTATCAATTGATCCGTGTATCAGTTGTGCGGAGAGGTGACCCATTATCAGTTATGCGGAGAGGTGATTCCTATGCGTATCTTGCCAATGGCGAAAATTGTTCTTAAAAGTCTGTTCCGGAAAGCGGCGACGCAGATGTATCCGCTTATTACCAAGGAATACTACCCTGCTACCCGGGGTAAGGTATTGAATGACACTGAATTTTGTATTTACTGCGGCATGTGCCAGCGAAAATGCCCTGCCGGCGCCATTGAAGTGATTCGGGCGAAAAGGTACTGGGCCCTTGATCCTAAGCGGTGCGTCACGTGTAATTACTGCGTAGAAGTATGCCCCAAAAAGTGCATGACCATGGACAAGCGCTATACCGCCCCGTCAACAAATTAAAAACCGTACATCTTAAGCCGCTTTAGCAGCGGGGAGAAGTACGGCTTCCGCTGAGATCCGTCACCAGGAAAGATACGGCATAAATAAATTCAATGTCTTTTTCAATGCTGGGTTTCCTCATCATTGTGAGCAAAGCAGACCCTCCCTCTGTCAGCAACAAGCTTGTTCCTCATTCTTTTTTCGTCCCTGGTATGCTAAGTTGCGGGCTATCCGCTCAATAAACGATCTTTTATTGCCTTGCAGCCTGGGAATGAGATCGGCCAGAATTTCCAGGTGTTTGTCGCCGCTTTTTAATTGATTGTCCATTATTTTACCCTTTCATACAAGATCCGTCGACTTTTTCTTTATCGTCCACCTATAGCGTACCTGGCCGGAGTTAAGAGTAAATTACCTTTATGTTAAATTTGATTAAAATTTTGTAGGTTTAATAGGTAAACTGCTTCATTAATAGCGAAAACGTATGATTCCTCGCGGTTTCACACGTTTCCCCCGTTTTTTGTTCCTTTTCAGTAAGGTTTTTTGAAACAGCCCCGATTGTTGTTATTGTTTACTTGACAGTAATGAAATCTTCTTTAACAATTTCCTGCCCTTCGGTGCTTAACACCCAGTCGATGAAAGCCTTAACCTCGCCTGCGGGTTCTTGTTTGGTCATATAAAGGAATGGGCGGGAGAGCTTATAAGTATTGGCTTTGACATTGGCTATAGTAGCTTCAACTCCGTCAAACTTAACAGCTTTTACCGAACTGTCAAGAGAACCTAAAGAAATAAAACCAATAGCATTTTTATCACTGGCAACGGCAGTTCTGATAGCTCCTGTAGAGTTCTGCACGTTTGCTTTATCAAAGACCGTCAATTGTTGTCCCGCAGCATCTTTGCCCAAAACTATTTCTTCAAACGCCCCCCGCGTACCCGAACCGCTTTCTCTGGTAATGACATGTATGGGCCGTTATCTCCGCCTACCTTAGACCAATCGGTAATCTCGCCCAAGAAAATCTTTTTAATATCGTCTTTTTTTAGGTCGTCGACTTTATTGTCCTTATGCACCACCACAGCTATTCCATCAAGAGCAATGACGAACTCTTTGACTTTTTTCTCTTCTGCTTTCAGCTCACGGGAAGAAGCTCCTATATCAGCCGTACCATCTGTAGCCGCCTTGATTCCTGCCCCGGAGCCGCCGCCGGCGATGTCGATTCTGACATTAGGCTTCTTGGCCATGAATGCTTTGGCCAGTTCTTCGGAAAGCGGTTGAACTGAAGTGGAGCCAGCAATTTGGATTTTAGCCTCTTGGGGTTGGGGCGCCTCTTTTTCATTGCCCTTGGTTTGGCCCCCTGTTCCGCCACAACCCGCCGCCGTAAGTGATGTTGCCAAAAGAGCCATAGTAAGGATACCTTTTGCTAATTTCTTATTTATCATCATGATACCTCCTTTTATATTTCATATTGATTGTAATAATTTTTTGTTAAGAATAAAGCATAGGTATGTTAAATAACCGTTAATTAATTTTTAACCGGACGGCCATAGGCATACAAGTAGTGCAAAAAAAATACCGGCGCTCCAAGCCGGTGTTCAGATAATGATAAATATATTAACAGTCGTAGCCATCAGTGCTCCTAAAATAGCCCCCGCCAGGATATCAGTAGGGTAATGCTGCCCAAGATAGATACGGGATACGCCCACTAATAAACCATACATGACCAGAGGTAATATAAACTGCGGATAAGATAAAGTGTAATTGATGGCAAGTGAAAAACCGGCCGCCGTATGTCCCGATGGAAAAGAGCAATCTTTCCAAACCTTCTTGCTTATGTGGGTATTTGGTATGACCAGGTATGGTCTGGGCCTGCCCCATACTTTTTTAAGAAAGAAACCAATGACAAAGCTTACCGCTAAAGCAATAGAACCCTTAACCGCAACAGCTTTGAATTCTTCTTTTCCAAAAAGCATAAGAATTGTAGAAATAAGTACTGTAAACGTCGCACCGCCTAAAAATGTACAGACAGGCATGATTTTATCCAATAACCTGCAATTGATTCTGTGATTTAAATACATGAATGCATTTTTATCACCTGTGCCTACCATTAGTAAAATACTCTGCAATTTACCTCACCTCCGGAGTAGTTAGATACAATTAATTTTATCCGGCCTATGTTAAGTAAACTGGTACAAGGTGTTAAAAAGCTGTTAAATTTTGCATGACCTTAGCCAATTTAACTATAACACAAAAAAGAGATGGCGGCGGTTTCAACTTTACGTAACAAGCGGTGAGCATATCTGGCGCTTCGTTGAAACGCGCAACCGAATAAGCCGGAATGATCCGATATATCGGAATAGATAAGAAATTTCAAAAATAATTTGCGGCAGCGATAGGGGATGGCAAGATTGTGGCGAATTGTAGAATCAGTAGATTATGGATGGAGGGGTGACGGATGGACTGGAATACGTTAAGAAATACCGCCAAGGAAAAATTCCGGGGCGCATGCCGGGTATGCCCTGTTTGCAACGGAGCGGTTTGCACCGGCGAGGTACCCGGAATGGGCGGGTTGGGGACAGGTTCGGGTTTTAAACATAATGTCCAGGCATTAGCGGAAATCAAACTTAATTTGCGCACCGTACATGATATAAGCCAGCCTAAACTGTCAACGAAAATACTTGGTATGGAGCTGGCCCTGCCGGCTATCGGTGCGCCTATCGGCGGGTTGCGTCTGAATATGAACGGGGCAGTAAGTGAAGAAGATTATAACACAGCGGTTGTTACAGGGTGTGCCAGAGCCGGGATTATCAGCATGACAGCCGACGGACCCATGCCGGAGATCTTTGATTGCGGGTTAAAGGCGCTGTTAACAGAAAGCGGGAGGGGAATCCCTGTTATAAAACCGCGGGAGTCCCATAAGATTATAGAAATGGCCCAAAGGGCGGCTGACGCCGGGGCGCCTGCTTTCGGGGTCGATATAGACGCCGCGTCCCTAATCAATATGACCAATGCCGGGCAGCGGGTAGGCCCCAAGAATAAGGCTGAACTGGAATATATAAAAAATTATACGACGATTCCTTTTATCGTCAAAGGGGTTATGACTCCCGATGAAGCAAAAGCTTGTTATGCTGCCGGAGCAGACGCCATCGTTGTTTCGAACCACGGCGGCAGGGCGCTTGATTACGCGCCGGGAACGGCGGAAGTGTTGCCGTACATTGCTGAAGCGGTAAAAGGAGAAATAACTATACTTGTTGACGGCGGCATACATACCGGGGCTGACATTTTGAAAATGCTGGCGCTGGGCGCGGACGCGGTATTGATCGGGCGTTACCTGGCTATTGCCGCAGTGGGCGGGGGAAGCGACGGCGTGGTTTTCGCGATAAACAAATTGGCCGCCGAACTGCGCACAGCTATGGTGCTGACCGGGACAGCCGATGTAGCCGACGTCCCGGAAACGATTATCTGGCAGCATAAAAGAAGGTAGATACTTGGAAGGGCTATAATAATTAAAAATCGGGGGTAAATTGGGGGGTAATTATATTGGATATTTTAAGCAAAATATTGGTATCTATCGTTATAGTATTGTTATTAGCGGAGATAACAAAAAGAGTAAACCCTCTATTAGGAGGGATCTTAGCCGGGCTGCCCTTAGGGGCCGGCCTGTCGGTTTATTTTGTTTCGGCTTCCGCCGGTATTGAATTTGTTACGAAGGGTATTCCCTGGGCCATTGCCGGTGTGGCGTCCAGTATTCTTTTTTGCCTGGGCTACCTTATGACGGGGAAGTCGGAAAGGTTTAAAAGCAATTTGCTTAATACGCTCGTATCCTCTTTGTCTGGAATATGTTCTTTTTTTATTTTTGCTCTGATCATCCGGCAATTACAGCTAAACATCTGGACAGCCTGCGCTATTTTTATATTTATTTATTTGATAAATATTTTTGCTGTCAATAAGATTCCCGGAATAAAAAAGGGCGGGACCTCAAGCAAAGCGAGTTCTTTTGCAATATTGCTCCTGAGAGGGGCGGTCGTTGGAATTATAATAACGATAATAACCGGGATAGCTACACTGGTGGGCGCCAGATGGACCGGGATACTCAGTTCATTTCCCAGCACTCTTTTCCCCCTTTTGCTGGTTCTGCAATATGAGGAAGGAAACAAATTGTATCCCGGCGTGATTTATGGTTTTTCATACAGCGCCATAACATTAGTGATATTTTATATTTCCTGCCTCCTGCTGTTGCCACGCCTGGGATTAAACCTTGGGTTTATCGCTATATATGCTATTTCTTTTCTTTTTATATATTTCTTTAATAGGCTCCTCAATTCTGTGAGGTCAAAGAGTAATGCTGATAAGGCGCAAAATGATTTATGCGCAAAATGATTTATAGTTATAAATGAAATATTCTATATAAGTCATCTTTTAGTCTGCAACATGATATGCTTAATAAGGATGAATCGGAGAAAAGCAGATGTGTTCAGGCTAACAGAGGGTCCCTGTCTGCATATTACGGACAGGGTTTTTTATGCGTAAGAAAGTGGGGAACGTATATGAAAAAGCGGAGGGTTATCATGGCGATGGGGTTACTGTTACTGATTATCATAGGGGTATCGGTCTATGGCGTATTCAAACCCTTGCCTGCGGGGATATCCATCGAAAGCAATGTTTACACCGACGGTCATGTTCAGTTTTATTATGATCTGTCCTATGAAAAGGACGGGATAGTGATTCATGAGCAGACGATTTTTCAGCAAGTGCTGGAAATCATCGGCCAAGCGGAAAAATTTATTGTCATCGACATGTTTTTGTTTAACGACGAATATAACAGAAAAACCCGCTTTCCGGAGCTTGCCGCTTCCCTGTCAAGCGCCCTGATCGAGGAAAAGCGGAATAAACCGGAGCTGCAGATCTATTGCATTACGGATGAAATCAATACTTTCTATGGCGCCTACTCCTCTAAATTTCTAGAAGAGATGAAAAGTAATGGGATAGAAGTTGTAGTAACGGATCTTAACCGTTTACGTGATAGTAACCCCATTTATTCAGGGGTCTATAACGCCTTTTTCCGCTGGTTCGGTACGGCAGGCTACGGGTGGCTTCCCAATGCGTTCAGCCCGGACTCGCCTAAAGTAACGGTGCGCTCTTATTTAAAACTTTTGAATTTTAAGGCTAACCATCGGAAAATAGTCATTACGGAGAAGAAAGCTCTGATTACTTCAGCCAATCCCCACGATGCCAGCGCCTACCATTCCAATATCGCCTTGGTGGCGGACGGCGGAATTATTAAAGACCTTCTTGCCGCGGAAAATGCGGTGGCCGCTCTAAGCGGGAAGGAGCTGGACCTATCCTATGAAGGAATTACCGCTCCGCCTTCCAATATGCAAGTACGTTTGCTGACGGAAGGGAAAATCAGAAAAAACCTTATGGAGGTTATCGGGCAAACACAAGCTGGGGATTCCATTCAAATGGGGATGTTTTACCTGTCAGACCGCGGTATTATTCGGGAATTGATTGCTGCGGCCAAACGTGATGTAGAAATTAAAATAGTTTTGGACGCTAATAAGGATGCTTTTGGGCTGGAGAAAAGCGGGATACCAAACAGGCCGGTGGCTGACGAATTGACAAAAAAAACCGGGGGTGCGCTGCAAATCCGCTGGTATAAGACCCACGGCGAACAATATCATACCAAGATGATTATGGTTACAAGCCGTAATAAATGCACGATCGTTGGGGGTTCAGCCAATTTTACCAGAAAAAACCTGGGAGATTATAATTTAGAAGCAGACCTTTGTATAGTTGCGCCCCATGATAGCGAGTTGGTAAGCGGTATAAACAAATATTTCGATAAAATCTGGAATAATCAAGGAGGTAATTTCACGCTCGATTTAAACGTTTACCGGGGAGATTCCTGGACCGGCAAGATAAACTATTTGTTCCAGGAGTTAACGGGGATGACAACAATGTAGAGCGGGAGTATGCAGGCGTTTATATTTTCTGAAAAAGATTATGTGAAAGTAAAATAAATTAAGATATGGTATAATTGGCTCTGAGTAGATTGCTGGGGATTGGGCTCAAAACCAGACAATAGAGCGTAAAAATCGAGTAAAATGAGCTTGGTTATTGTTTTGCTTTATTGTTATAATAATCAGGACTATTTAACAATTCCATTTTACCCAGATGATTTGGGGTTGTACAATAACGATACGAAGGAGTGTGTGGAGAATGTCTTGTGAGAAAAATGGATGCAAGTGTAACGGCAATTCAGAGTTCAAATTTGTCCAGCTCGACCCGGTCATTGAAAAGTACAAAAACGTGCCGGGCAGTTTAATCAAGATTTTGCAAGCGGCTCAAGATATCAATGGATTCTTGTCCAAAGATATCATCAACTATATTGCAAACGGGACAGGAATTAAGCCTGCCAAAATTTACGGGGTGGCGACTTTTTATGCTCAATTCAGAACGAAGCCGATCGGTAAATATCTGATCATGCTTTGCAAAGGAACAGCTTGCCACGTTAATGGCGCGGATATGATCGAAGAAGCAATATGTGAGGAACTAAATATTGCGGAAGGTGAAACGACAGCAGACGGCTTATTTACCTTGAATTGTGTTGCCTGCCTGGGGTGCTGCAGTCTTTCCCCTGTAATGATGATTAACGGGGAAGCCTTTGGAAAACTGACCAAGGAATCCGTTAAGAAGATACTCTATGAGTTAAGAAACCAAGAACGCGCTGAGGGGGTGAAATAAATGAGGGTAATAGTGGGACAAGGCAGCTGCGGCCTTGCTGCCGGCGCAGCTAAGGTTCATCAAGAATTGGAGAAACAAATAAAGGAAAACGGACTAAACATACACGTAGAAATAACAGGCTGTATTGGTAATTGTTATTTAGAACCCATTGTAGACGTCATTGATGACCAAGGTGTTAAGAAGACATATGTCTGTGTTAAACCTGAGATGGTGAAAGAAATTGTCGAACAGCACCTTCAAGGAAATTCCGCGGTGGAAAAATATCTGATCTCTAAAGAGGACAGCGCAATATTACGCAAACAAAAGAGAGTTGCCCTTAGAAATTGCGGTATCATAGATCCTACGAGTATTGAGGAATATATAGCCTTGGACGGGTATAAGGCCACGGAAAAGGCTGTTACAAATATGACTCCCGAGCAGGTCGTAGACGTGATCAAAGCCTCCGGATTAAGGGGCCGCGGGGGCGCAGGGTTCCCTACCTGGTTTAAATGGGATGCGGCCAGAAAATCTCCGGGTCCTGACAAATATATGGTCTGTAACGCCGACGAAGGGGACCCGGGCGCTTTTATGGACAGAAGCGTCCTGGAAGGGGATCCTCATTCGGTTATTGAAGGAATGGTGATCGGCGGATATGCCATGGGCGCTGTTGAGGGCATCATTTATGTCCGGGCTGAATACCCCTTGGCTATTAAACGGCTGGAAACAGCCATCGAACAGGCTAGGGAAAAAGGCTTCTTAGGCAAGAATGTATTTGGTTCTAAATTTAGCTTTGACATTAGAATCAAAGCCGGTGCGGGAGCGTTTGTCTGTGGTGAGGAAACCGCCCTGATCGCTTCCCTGGAAGGCGAAAGAGGGATGCCGAGATTAAAACCGCCTTTTCCGGCGCAAAAAGGGTATTTTCAGAAGCCTACTAATATTAATAACGTTGAAACCTTCGCCAATGTTGCCTGGATCATCCATAATGGCGCGGCGGCATATGCGGCGATGGGAACGGAAAAAGCCAAAGGAACAAAAGTATTTGCGTTGACAGGAAAAATCAATAAAGGCGGGCTGGTAGAAATTCCCATGGGACTGCCGTTAAGAGAAGTCATTTATGATATCGGCGGCGGAATCAGGAATGGTAAAGCGTTTAAAGCGGTGCAAATGGGCGGACCTTCCGGAGGATGTATTCCGGCAAGCTTGATTGATACGACCGTCGATTATGAAGCGCTTACCAAAACCGGGGCTATCATGGGTTCCGGCGGTATGGTAGTCATGGATGAAACAACCTGTATGGTTGATATGGCAAGGTTCTTCCTGAGTTTCACGAGAAAAGAATCCTGCGGCAAATGTACCTATTGCCGGGTCGGGACAAAAAGGATGCTGGAAATTTTAGAAAGAATAACCCAAGGAGAAGGCAAAGACGGCGACATTGAACTGCTGGAAGAGCTTGCCGCTAAAGTTAAAGACGGAGCGATGTGCGGATTGGGACAAACGGCGCCCAATCCGGTGCAAACAACTATCAGGTATTTCAGAAATGAATATGAAGATCATATCTATAAGAAGAAATGTACGGCAAAGTCATGTAAGTCTTTGTTGACCTTCTCGATAGACAAGGACAAATGTACCGGATGTACTTCTTGTGCCAGAAAATGTCCGGTAAAAGCGATTTCGGGCGAGGTTAAGAAAACACATGAGATTGATCCGCATGTCTGCATTAGATGTGGAAAATGTCTTGAAACATGCAAATTCAAAGCGATCCTGGTAGATTAACTTAAAAGGGGTGAGAAAATGAAAAGATTTAAATTAAATATCAACGGAAAAGAAGTTTTTGGCGTTCCTAGTCAAACAATTCTTGATGTTGCTAAGGAAAATGATATATATATTCCAACCCTGTGTTTTGATGAAAGAACTGAAATTTACGGCGCCTGCGGTATGTGCGTGGTAGAAGTCGAAGGGAACCCCAAACTGCCTAAAGCCTGTGCCACCGAGATTTCCGAGGGCATGGTTGTTAGAACAAATACTCCCAGGGTCATAGAATCCAGGAAAACAAATCTGGAGCTGCTTTTATCCAATCACGTGGGGGATTGCCGTCCGCCTTGTGTGCAAGCTTGCCCGGCTAATACAGACTGTCAGGGCTATGTCGGTTTGATTGCTAACGGTCAATTCGAAGAAGCCCTTAAATTAATCAAAGAAAAAATACCTTTTCCTGCAGCGATCGGCAGAGTGTGTCCCCATCCCTGCGAAACCGCCTGTAGAAGACAGTTGGTCGAGGAGCCGATTTCTATTGCCTGGTTGAAAAGATTTGCGGCGGATACCGATTTGTTGGGGGAAGAGCCTTTTATACCTGAAATTATGCCTGAAACCGGAAAAAGCGTTGCCGTTATCGGAGGAGGCCCAGGGGGTTTGGCGGCTGCGTTCTTTTTGAGAAAACTGGGACACGCTGTAACAGTATTTGAGGCAATGCCCAATTTCGGGGGGATGTTAAGGTATGGCATCCCTGAATACCGGCTGCCTAAAGAATTATTAGATGAAGAAATATCCCTGATCGGGCAGATGGGCGTTGAACTGAAAGCCAATACCAAAATTGGCCGGGATATTAAATTTGACGCTTTAAGAAAAGATTATGACGCGGTATTTGTAGCTATCGGGGCCTGGTTAAGTTCAGGCTTGCGCTGCAAGGGTGAAGAGGCTGACGGCGTTATCGGTGGGATTGATTTTTTAAGGAAAGTGGTCAGAAATGAAGAACTCAAGCTAGGCCAAAAGGTTGCCGTCGTCGGCGGCGGCAACGTGGCTATGGATGCTTGCAGAACAGCCGTAAGACTAGGCGCCCAGGAAGTCTATAATATCTACAGACGGACTGTAGATGAAATGCCGGCCGATCAGGTGGAAATTGAAGAAGCCCAGGAAGAGGGCGTGATCTTTAAAAATCTTTGCAATCCCATGGAAGTCATCAAGGATGAGAATGGTCATGTCAAACAGGTAGTACTCCAAAAAATGAGGCTGGGCGAACCTGACGCCAGCGGAAGAAGAAGCCCCGTTCCTATCGAAGGGGCAACAGAAACGATCGACGTTGACAATATCATCGTAGCGATCGGTCAGACTGTGGATCCCACGGGACTGGAAGGGCTGGCGCTGACAAAGAAAAAAGGCGTCGTTACCGATGAACAAACCTTTATGACGAGTATTGAGGGTGTGTTTGCCGGAGGGGATTGTTTTAACGATAAAATTACCATCGCTGTCGAAGCTATTGGTCATGCCGAAAAAGCGGCAAAAGTTATTGACGCCTATCTGGCCGGGGAAAAAATCAAGTATGTTAAGCCTTATATTGTAGAAAAAACAGGGCTGACCTCAGAGGATTATGAAGACAGGGAAAGAAAATGCCGGCCGCAGATGAGCCAGCTTTCCCCAGCGGAAAGAAAAGATAACTTTGCAGAGGTCGTGCATGGTTATACCGCAGAGCAGGCTGTGGCGGACGCCGAAAGATGCTTGGAATGCGGGTGCCATGACTACTTTGAATGTAAGCTGGCTAAATTTGCGAATGAATATGACGTAAAACCTGAAAGGCTCAAAGGCGATATCAGCGCGAATGATTTTCCGGACGATCACCCTTTTATTATGAGGGATCCTCAAAAATGCATACTCTGCGGATTGTGCGTTCGGGTATGTGACGAGGTAATGGGCGTAACAGCGCTTGGCCTGGTGGCTAGAGGGTTTGACGCCGCCGTCAGGCCTGCCCTGGAAAATCCCCTGGCCGAATCCGGATGTATTTCCTGCGGACAATGCATAAGCGTATGCCCTACAGGCGCGTTAGGGGAAAGACTGAAAATCGCTAAACCGGTACCGGTACGGCCCGATGAAACTGACACAATTTGTTCATTCTGCTCCGTTGGCTGCAGCATCCGTCTGCAAAGCAAGGGCGATCTGCTTTTACGGTCGCTTCCTATTAAGGAGGGTGCAGTAAACAAAGGGCTCCTCTGTGGAAAAGGGAGATTTGGCTTTGATTTAACTCAGGCTGATGCGCCCCTCATGTTCCCGAGGATCAAAAAAGACGGAAAGTTTGTCGAGGTAGATTATCATGAAGCCTTTGTGTATACCGCTAAGAGCATACAGCGCACATTTACTAAATATGGCCGGGATAAAGTAGCCGTTGCCGTATCTGACAGATATACCAATGAAGAAGCTTATGCCGTCAAAGAGCTCACAGATGTATTGGGCGCTAAGATCTTCAGTTTCAATAACAGGAAAAGCGGGTTAAAAGAAGTTTTAGGCCTGGACGCTTCGCCCAACACGATCAATGAACTTTTAGCCACCGGTTTAATTGTTATTGCCGGTTTTGATCCTGATGACAATCCTGTCTTATACCTCAAAATCAGACAGGCCGCCAAGCTGGGGATTAAAGTTATCGCCATTAATCCGGAAGGAATCCAAATCCCGGTTGCCGCGCAAACAGTATGCCCGGCTAATGATGTAAGTTTCTTAAAAGAAATTGCCAAAGCCCTGATCGACGCAGGCAAGGCTCCTGCGAGAGCTGAAGGCTTTGCCGAGTTTAAAGCCAGTCTTGCCGGCATCACGGTAAGCAGTGACGCCAAAGAAATCGCCGATCAATATATGGCGGCGAAAAAGGCGATGATCGTCTTCGGACAAAACTTTATTTCGACTGAAGCCGCGACCTTATTGGCCGATATAGCTGTAATCTCCGGACACATTGGAAAAGCAAGGGATGGGATCCTGCAGGTAAAAGCAAAAAATAACAGCCAAGGGCTCGTCGATTTAGGAATAACCGCCGGCAAAGAGGCCGTTAAGGAAGCGAAAGCGCTCTTGATCTTTGGCGAAGATACGGACGCCGATTTAAGCGGCGTAGACTTTTTAATGGTTTCCGACACTCATCTGACGAATACCGCTAAAAAAGCGGATATCGTTTTCCCAGCCACAGGGTTTGCCACAGTGAATGGGACTTTCACAAACACTGAAAGAAGAGTCCAGCTTGTAAGGCAGGCTGTCGAGGCGACAACTCCTTTGTCCAACTGGGAAATCGCAGCCGGCATAGCCCATGTGTTTGAACATGAAATGCCTTATGAAGATACCGCTGATATTTCCTATGCGATGGAGAATGCCTTGCCGTATTATAGGAAAGCCAAAATTGGAGAGATCAGCGACGGTTTCCTTTATTTCGACGGTTTTGGTTTTGCAGATCAAAAAGCAAAATTACAAACCGTTGCGGCTGGGAAATTCTTTGAACCGCTGCCAAACACGGATAGTTTAATGAACAGGATAACGGAATTACTCCCCAAAGCAAAATAATAAGGAAGCGGCTGTAACGAAAGATAGCTCCAAAGGGGGCGCAACGAAACTTGATTTTGTAGCGCCCCCTTTTTTAGTGCGCCCGGCATGGGCGGAGTCTAACGGGTGAAAGTCCTGAGTGCGGGGT
>DHRG01000008.1 GCA_002408285.1 Peptococcaceae bacterium UBA5318
CGCCCATGCCGGGCGCACTAAAGAAAACGCCGGGCAGATAACCCGGCGTTAAGGACTGATGAAACAGTTTTGTTAACGCAGGTGGCTGCCACTGCGTATGCGGTTGTTATGAACTTACGATACCATGGGATGTTGTTTTATGCAACATTTTGTTTTTGAACGGCTTTTTGCCCAGACGGTTGTAATTTTAGGAAACATGATATATATTATAAAGTGACATTTGCATATTTCCTTCGGGGACAGGTGTAATTCCGTACCGGCGGTGATCCACAAGGCATGTGGCAGCCCGCAAGCCGCAAGGCATGATACCGGTGAGATTCCGGAGCCGACAGTAAAGTCTGGATGGGAGAAGGGTAAGGTTCACGCGAACCTGGATTTTAATATTCGCCAACTCTCCCCGAAGGAAATATATTCCTTCGGGATTTATTTTTCTACCCGGCGGGAGAAAATAATTTGAGTGCCCTTGGGGAAGGAGGTGCGCGGCAATGGAGGGATCCAGGGAAATCCATTATATGAAAACGGCTTTGGCGCTTGCCCTAAAAGCACAAGGCCGTACAAGTCCCAACCCGCTGGTGGGGGCTGTGATCGTGCAAGGCGATACCATTTTAGGGACAGGCTATCATCAAAAAGCCGGGACGCCCCATGCCGAAGTCCACGCTTTGCGTCAAGCAGGAGAAGCCGCGCACGGGGCGGACCTTTATGTAACCTTAGAGCCTTGCAGCCACTACGGACGAACCCCCCCCTGCACAGAAGCGATTATTCAGGCCGGCCTCAAACGGGTCTATGTGGCTATGCGCGACCCCAATCCGCTCGTGAGCGGCGGCGGGATCGCCAGATTACGGGAGAGCGGCCTGGAGGTCCAGGAAGGGATCCTGCTGGAGGAAGCCAGGCAAATAAATGAAGTATTCGTGAAGTATATTCAAACCAAACTACCATTTATCGCCCTCAAAACAGCGACATCCCTTGACGGAAAAATAGCCGCGGAAAGCGGGGAATCCCGCTGGATCACTGAAGAAGAAGCCCGACTGCACGGACACAGACTGCGCAATATCTACGACGCCATTTTGGTGGGCATCGGGACGGTGAAGGCCGATAATCCCAGCCTGACCTGCCGCCTGCCCAACGGGGAAGGGCGCGATCCCGTTCGGATCATTGTGGACAGCAGGCTCAACATCGGGGAAGAAGCCCGGGTCTTGAATTTGCAGTCCCCAGCCCCAACCCTCATCGCCACTACCAGCCAGGCGCCGCCGGAAAAGGTGCGCCGCCTCGAACGGATGGCGACCGTTCTGGTGGTGAACGACGGCCCGCAAGTTCACCTCCCCGCGCTGCTTCAGATTTTGGGAAAAATGGAAATCAGCAGCGTTTTAGTGGAAGGCGGGGGGCGTATCAATGGGAGCTTCCTGCGGGAAAAACTGGCGGATAAATACTATTGTTATCTGGCCCCCAAGATCATAGGCGGGACAAAAGCGCCCGGCTCCTTTGCCGGAGAGGGTATTTCCTCTTTAACGGAATCAGCGCGGTTGACGAAGGTATCCATCGAACGGCTGGGGACGGATTTATTAGTTACGGGGTATCCGGCGGCCGCCGCCGCTGAAAATCCCGCTTATATTAAAGGTAAAGGGGGATAAAAGTTGTTCACAGGAATTATTGAAGAACTGGGAACAGTACAAGCGATCATTAAAGGCGCCCATTCAGCCAAGCTTCGGGTTTTAGCGCCGCTGGCCGTATCGGACGCAAAACCCGGCGACAGTATCGCCGTCAACGGGATCTGTCTTACCGTGACCGCCTGCGATTCAGCGACGTTTACCGCCGAGGCAATGGCTGAAACCTTGGACAAGACAAACCTGGGGGATTTAAAGCCTGGGGCAAAAGTCAACCTGGAGAGGGCGTTGCGTCTAAGCGACCGCTTAGGCGGCCATCTAGTCAGCGGCCATGTGGACGGGACCGGAATTATTACCCGCCAAACCCGGCAAGATATCGCCATTGTTACGGAAATCAGTTGCCCCGGTCACTTGGTAAAATATATGGCGCCCAAAGGCTCCGTAGCCATTGACGGTATCAGCCTAACCATCAAAGAGGTGGAGGAACAAAGCTTTACAGTATCTTTAATTCCACATACTAGAGGGGTAACGACCCTGGGACTGAAAAAGGCCGGCGATAAAGTCAATTTGGAAGTGGATATCATTGCTAAATATCTCGAAAAGCTGGCCCGGGGGGAAAGACCTGAGCAGGCCGCAAGCAGTCCGGGAGCTTTGGATCATTCCTTTTTGGCCGAGCATGGATATATTTAAACATTAAGGAGTGCGGAAATGAGCAAAGAGTTTTGTTTTAATACGATTGAAGAAGCGATTGAGGACATTCAAGCCGGGAAAATGGTCATTGTTGTAGACGATGAGGATCGGGAAAATGAAGGGGATCTAATCATGGCAGCCCAGCTGGTTACGCCTGAAGCGGTGAATTTTATGGCTATGCATGGGCGGGGTTTGATTTGTCTACCTATTGCCGCAGAACGTTTGGATGAATTGGAAGTCATGCCCATGGTTGAACACAGCACCGATAATTTAGAAACAGCCTTTACCGTATCCATTGACGCCGCGGACAGCACGACAGGTATTTCCGCTTTTGAAAGAGCCCACACTATAAAAAAGGTCTTAGACCCCTCCTGCAAACCCCAGGACTTGCGCCGTCCCGGACATGTGTTCCCGCTTAGGGCTAAAGCGGGAGGCGTGTTGAAGCGTACCGGACATACGGAAGCGGCTGTGGATCTGACTAGATTGGCGGGCCTGTATCCGGCCGGGGTCATCTGTGAGATCATGAATGAAGATGGGACTATGGCCCGGATACCTCAGTTGATGGATTTTGTGCAGAAGCATCATTTAAAAATTATTACGATAGCCGATCTAATAAATTACCGGAGAAGAAACGAAAGGTTAATAGAAAAAATCACTGTAGTTAAAATGCCCACCAAATACGGGAGCTTTACAGTCCACGCCTATCAAAGCACCCTGGACGGCGAGGCGCACCTGGCCTTAGTAAAAGGTGATATAACCGGCGAAGAACCTGTTTTGGTCCGGGTCCATTCAGAATGCCTGACGGGCGACGCTTTAGGGTCGCAGCGTTGTGATTGCGGCGACCAGTTGGCTCAAGCGTTAACTCTCATTGAAAAGGCGCACCGGGGCGTGTTTTTATACATGCGGCAGGAAGGCCGGGGGATAGGCTTACTGAACAAACTGAGGGCCTATCATCTGCAGGAGGAAGGGATGGATACGGTTTCGGCCAACGAGCATCTGGGTTTTCCCGCCGATCTCAGGGATTACGGCATCGGGGCGCAGATACTGGCAGACCTGGGTATCCAAAAGCTCCGGCTTCTCACCAACAATCCCCGGAAAATAGCCGGTTTAGAGGGTTATGGGCTAAAGGTAGTCGAACGTGTACCTTTGGAGATTACCCCCGGCCCCAGCAATAAAAAGTACCTGACGACTAAAAAAGAACGTATGGGACATCTGCTGAAAATTAATTAAGGAGGATCTGATATGACTACCATATACGAGGGTAAACTGACGGGTGAAAATCTTAAATTCGGCATCGTCATCAGCCGCTTTAACGAATTTATCACCGGCAAATTATTAGAGGGAGCCATGGATGCCCTGCTCCGTCATGGCGCCAAGGAAAAGAACATTGAAGTAGCCTGGTGTCCGGGAGCTTTCGAAATACCGCTTGTAGCCAAACGCATGACCGCCAAGGGATATGATGCTGTCATTTGCCTGGGCGCGGTGATTCGCGGGGCTACCACACACTACGAAACAGTAGCTTCAGAGGTGGCGAAAGGAATAGCCCAGGTCAGCCTTTCCACCGGTGTTCCGGTGATCTTCGGGGTGCTGACCACGGAAAATATTGAACAGGCTATCGAAAGGGCGGGAACAAAGGCGGGGAATAAAGGCTTTGACGCGGCGGTATCGGCTCTGGAAATGGCAAACCTCTTGAAAAATATCGGGTAATTATTCATAGCCGCGGTTGAGTGATTGATTTTTTTCGTAAACTGCAGTATTATAAAATGAATCAAAGATACAATCCAATATTACACTGGGGGAGCTGGAAAGACTGGCTGAGATTAAGAACCGCTAAGTTCTTTAACCCTGTAAACCTGATCTGGATAATACCAGCGGAGGGAAGTGAGCATTATCGAAGTCACTGTCGGATGGATGTGATTCAGGCGCAAACTCCTTTGTTGGAAGATGCGCCTTTTTATGTGTGAAATTCCAGGAAAGAAAGGAGGAAAATGAATGAAAACATATAAACTTACCTTTTCCGCGCTCCTTATTGCTATTGGGGCTTTGGCGGGAAACCTCGTTTATATACCGGTAGGCATAGCCAATTGTTATCCGGTGCAGCATACGATCAATGTATTATCAGCCGTTTTGTTAGGACCGGGGTATGCCGTTATGAATGCTTTTAGCATCTCCCTGCTGCGAAATATCCTGGGGACGGGAACCCCGCTGGCTTTTCCCGGCAGTATGATCGGAGCCTTTCTTGCAGGGGTCTGGTATATGAAGACAGGCCGTCTACGGGCCGCCGTCGGCGGGGAAATTTTGGGGACAGGAATACTCGGGGGACTCGCAGCCTACCCGGTGGCAAAATTTATTCTCGGCAAAGATGTGGCGGCTTTATTCTTTATCGTTCCTTTTTTAGTAAGCACCGTGGGAGGCAGTATCCTTGGTTATTTCATCGTCAAGCATTTGGCGAAACAGGCGGTTTTTAAAAACTTTAAAGTGGGTGAAAGATAAGATGTACAAAAAGGATATTATCGGCTTATTGGCACAGGTCAAACAAAAAGGACCCCTGGTGCATCATATTACCAATTATGTTACGGTAAACGACTGCGCCAATATCGTTCTGGCTTTAGGCGGTTCCCCCGTGATGGCTGATGATAAAAATGAAGTTGAGGAAATGGCGGCTGTTGCTTCTTCCCTGGTTCTGAATATTGGGACTTTAACTACTAAAACCATTGAAGCGATGATTTTGGCCGGGAGAAAGGCCAACGAATCAGATATCCCGGTCATCTTAGACCCGGTGGGGATCGGGGCGACCCGCCTTAGAACCAAAACAGCCAGGGAAATTATTCGGGAAGTAAAAATATCGGTGATCCGGGGCAACCTGTCGGAAATAAAAGTCCTTTCAGGACTTGCCACTACCACCAAAGGAGTAGATTCAGTCGATCACGACCTCCAGGGAGGCCGGGAAATTGCCGGCAATCTTGCCAGGAAACTAAATTGCACCGTCGCTATTACGGGAGCCAGGGATGTTATCTCCGATGGCAAAAGGGTCGCCTTTATTGAAAACGGCCACCAGATGATGGCTAGAGTCACCGGAACAGGCTGTATGGCTACCTCTTTGATAGGCGTATATAGCGGAGTGGCGTCCGACCCCTTTTTAGCCGCGGTGGCGGGTCTTGTGACCATGGGGCTTGCCGGGGAAAAAGCATACCGGGACTTAGGGGCGCAGGATGGCGTCGGGACATTCAGGCTGAGATTATTTGACCATGTTTATTTGCTTACGGCAAACGATATAATAGAAGGAGCCAAGTTGAATGGTGAATAAGTCAGGAGTAGACTATACCCTTTATCTGGTCACGGACAGGAGCTTTTTGGGTCAGCGGGATTTGGCAAAGAGTGTCAAAGAGGCTGTTTTGGGCGGCGCAACATTAGTGCAATTGCGGGAAAAAGATGTTTCGTCCCTGGATTTTTATGTTTTGGCGCAAAAAGTTAAAGCTGTCACCGACCATTATCAAATCCCCCTGATTATTAATGACCGGCTGGACATCGCTTTAGCGGTGGACGCAGCCGGACTGCATGTAGGACAAAACGACCTGCCTGCCGCAGTTGCGAGGAGGATACTGGGGCCTGATAAAATCCTGGGCGTTTCGGCAGCCAGGCTGGAGGAAGCGCTTAGGGCACAGGAAGAAGGCGCCGATTATCTTGGAGTGGGGGCGGTGTTTCCCACAGCTACCAAAGATGACGCCCGGGCGGTAGTCATGGATGAATTGCAAAAAATTAAAGGGTCCGTGACAATTCCTGTGGTGGCAATCGGCGGGATCAACGAACAAAACCTTCCGGCGCTGAAAGAAACAGGCATTGACGGGATAGCCGTAGTATCGGCGATCCTGGGTAAGGAAGACATACGGAAAGCGGCAAGAGATCTGATGAAGATCATGAAAAAGCAATTCCCATCCCGGTCTTTACCCATTTAAGGCGGCGTGATATAATAAGCGCGTTCGGTAGATAAAGGAGGAACTTGAAATGACGCATAAAGTACATATTAAAACAATTAACAAAAAACCTTTAAGCCAAACCATCAAAACCGGGGGCTGCGGGGAATGCCAGACATCCTGCCAATCAGCCTGCAAAACTTCGTGTACAGTTGGAAATCAGGTTTGTCAGAAGTAAAGTTTTGATTCGCCAGACCCCGCTGGGGTCTGATTTTTTCGATAAATTTATCCCCGGTGGAGGTGAAAAGGCCATGAAAGCGGATTTTTCTCTCATCCATAAATTTGCGATGGGAGGTTGCTTTATTGTCATGGATATCAATAGCGGGGCTGTCCACGAAGTCAGCAAGACGGCCTGGGATTTTCTGCAGGCCTGGGAGGAGGCCGGCGGTGATAGCAAGCAGGCGCGGCTGGAACTGCGCAAAAGTTATGAGGCTGGCGAGCTACAGCTTGTGCAGGATGAGCTTCAGAGTTTAATAGATGAAGGAATGTTGTTCGGCGATGACCGGGAAATCCAAAATTACCGGGCGGAAAGCGCCTCCTATGTTAAGGCGCTCTGTCTTCATGCCGCTCATGATTGTAATATGCGCTGCCGTTATTGCTTTGCAGGAACAGGGGATTTTGGCGGGCGCCGGGCCTTAATGGATCTGGAAACCGGCATCCAGGCCCTGGAGTTCCTTTTTGCCGCCTCCGGTCCGCGTCGGCATGTGGAAGTGGATTATTTCGGAGGCGAACCTCTGCTTAATTTTCCTGTCGTCAAACAGTTGATCCAGTACGGCAAGACCCGCTCAGTCCAATTGGGGAAGGTGTTAAAGCAAACCCTTACCACCAATGGGTTATTGCTGGACCAGGAGGTGAGCGATTATTTAAACAGCGAAGGGATAAGCCTCGTTTTGAGTTTAGATGGCAGACCCGCGGTTAATGATGCTATGCGGCCGTTGAAAGGCGGGGCGGGCAGCTATGAACACATCCTGCCCAAACTGAAAAAGCTGGTGGAATCCCGGCACGGGACGAATTATTATGTGAGGGGAACTTACACTCATGCCAATCTCGATTTTTCCCAAGATGTCCTCCATATGGTGGAGCAGGGTTTTCGGGAGGTATCGGTAGAACCGGTAGTGGCGGACAGCCGGGAGTACTATGCGCTGCACGAAGAGGATCTGCCTGTTTTAGAAAAAGAATATGAAAAACTGGCTCAGGCCTGGTTGAACTACAGGGAGAATGGAAAGGGCTTTAATTTCTTTCATTTTAATATTGATCTGGATCATGGCCCTTGCCTTCCCAAGCGTCTTTCCGGTTGCGGAGCGGGACATGAATACCTGGCCGTATCGCCGGAGGGAAACCTTTATCCTTGCCATCAATTTGTGGGGAAAGAAGAATTTAAGGTTGGCAATGTCCAAGACGGCATAACCGAAGGGTCGTGGGGAAAGAAATTCAAAGGGGCTCATGTGCTGAACAAGGAAGCTTGCCGGGTATGCTGGGCCCGCTTTTATTGCAGCGGGGGGTGCCATGCCAACGCCTTTAATTTTAACCGGGACATAACTATTCCCTATAAGCTCGGCTGCCGTCTTGAGAAAAAGAGGTTGGAATGCGCCGTCTATTTGCAGGTTAAGAGCTATGAAGACCGCGCAGAAGATTAAGTTAATTAAATAATGGAAAAAATAGGGCTGTACATCCCTTTACTTATACGCTTTTTAGTTAAATTTTATCAGGCAGCGCACTGAAAAAGTGACAATGAATGGTTGAAGCAAGTTGTTGGTCTGTGGTATAATAACCCTATTCTATATGTCAATAAGGCAGGTGAGGAACCTGGAGGATATTTAATGCCTTTGGGTATAAATGAACAAACAGAACAAATTGGATAGAATCAAAAATCCGTATGTTAACTTTAACTGCTCCCAGCTTTTCCGATATAAGTTTTTTCGATATAAGAAGGCGTGTATAGGAGCTATTCTCATTTTATTTGCGGCTGCCGGCGTCCTCTGCTTCACTGGCGATAACACTACCGTATTATTAGCCAATGATACGCCGTTGGCGGTGGTGGCGGGGCCAGATCAGGTGCAAACGGTTCTTAAAACACTTAAAAAGGACCTTGAACAACAAAACGGAATCGCTCTCACAGGGTATGCAACAAACCTAAGCTATGAAAACCAAAAAATAAAAGATCAAAAACCGGTGGATGATGAAAAATTAGCCGCGGTCCTTAAGGACAATATTGAATGGCAGGTTGATTGCGCCATCATTTACATCAACGGAAAACCTGCGTTGTATTTATCTTCGACAGAGGAAGCCCAAAAAACACTGGAGAACGTGAAGGCCGCATATATCCCTCAGGATTCAGGACAAGTCACTGTTGAAAACGTATCCTTTACGGAAGAAGTAAATATCTCCAAGGGGTCAGGGCTTTTAAAGGATTTGCAGACACCGGAAGCAGCCATAGAAGCTATCCTCAAAGGGTTAAATAAAACTGTTCAGCATAACGTAGTAAAAGGGGATACCCTGTGGACCATTGCCCGGGCCAATAATATGACGGTGGAGGCCTTAAAGCAGATCAATACAGAACAAAAGGATGACCGTCTGAAGTTGGGACAAAAACTAAACCTGGTGAAATCAGAGCCTTTGTTAACTGTTATGGCGACAATCACTACCACACAGGAAGAAAAAATCGCCTATAGCACCGTTTATGAAAGCGATTCCAACCTATGGCGCGGACAACAAACGGTAAAGCAGGAGGGTACATATGGTTCCCGGCAGGTCAGCTACCGTATAACCGTCGCCAATGACAAAGAGATAAGCCGGGAAACCCTGGCTGAAAAGATCTTAACAGAGCCTGTTTCCAAGATCGTCAAAAGAGGAGCCAAAGCCATGATCGCCTCACGTAGTGACGCGGGCAACGGCATATTGGGCTGGCCTATCAGGAACAGGATAAATTCCGGGTACGGTCAGAGAAACCGGGAAATGCATACCGGAATAGATATTGATGGGAACACCGGGGACCCAATCTGTGCAGCGGAAAACGGCACAGTGATTTTTGCCGGACGGCAAGGTAATTATGGAAACATGATCATCATCGACCATGGGAACGGAATGACCACCCGTTACGCACATCTTAATACAATGGGCGTACCGGTAGGGCAGACAGTTGTCCGGGCACAAGTGATAGGAACGGTAGGGACAACCGGGCGCAGTACAGGGTCCCACCTTCACTTCGAGGTCAGAATAAACGGAGCTCCGAAAAATCCGCTCCAATACCTTGAAAGATAGGGATACTCATTATTAAAGGAGCGATTCCCATGGTATCACAGAAAAAAAGAGCAAAAATTACCAGAATCATCGTATCAGTTATGGCGGTCATATTGAGCCTGGCACTCTTAGCCAGCACTATGGCCTGGTATTTATAAATACAAGCAAGCTAAGAATCCTTGATAATACAAGCTTTTAGGCAATTCCTTCGAAAGGGATTGCCTTTTCTTACCTGCCCCGGACCCCCTGTATTTTCGGTATAATTGATATGCGGAAGATAGGGGGTGCGGGACATGCGGCAAGGAGCAAAGGTCAATAGCAAAGGATTAGTCTTTCTTAGTGTTTTGATGGCGCTTTTCGGGGTATTGCTGTTTAATAACTTAGGGGGTATCCGCCCCTGGTTGTATGAGCTTAGTAAACAGGGTGCCAATTTATACCTTAATCTTCAAACGCAAGATTATCAAACCCTGGAAGGGGAAAATTTCTCAATAAAATATTCACAACAAGATGAAAATATTGCACAGTTTATCTTATATGGTATGGAGGAATTTTATCCTAAGGTTCAAACGGTATTGCGGTATAAACCGGCTGTACAAAAAAAAATACCCATTGTGGTCTATCCGGACCGCGCCGCACTCAACAAAAGTTTTGGCTGGGGCGGGGATAAAAGCGCCGTAGGTGTTTATTGGGCCGGCAACATCTGCCTGCTTTCGCCAAACGCCTTGCTATCAGGCAGCATAGATATGGACAAGCTTCAGGAAGTGTATTTACGGGAAGGACCCTTTACCCATGAATTAGTCCATTATCTGGTAGATGAAATGACCAGAGGCAATTATTCCCGGTGGCTGACGGAAGGGTTGGCCCAGTATATAGAAAGGGATTTTACAGGGTTCGTCTTGGCTGAACCGCTGCCGGAAGAGAAAAAGGACATTTATTCCCTGACCCAACTGGATAGGACCTTCGACCAAAGGCCCAACCAGGTCTTGGCCTACTGGCAGTCCTTAGAAACAGTCGATTATCTCATAGAGCAACACGGGATGGAGAAAATGGATCAATTACTAACGGGTCTTGGAAAAGGGGAGGTTTTTACAACCGCTATACAAAAGGTGTATGATATGTCTATTACAGAATTAGACGAAAAAATGAAACAATAATGAATAGAATTGGAGAGCCTAAGAGCATGCATATCAAGGTCGTAACGGTGGGACGGTTGAAAGAAAAATATTGGTTGGAAGCCGCCGCAGAATACCTGAAACGTCTTACGCCTTATGCAAAAGTGGAAATTGTGGAAGTAGCGGAGGAACGGATTTCCGAAAATCCTTCTGAGGCTGAAATCAGGCGGGTTAAAGAAAAAGAGGGCGAACGGATCATGAAATGCCTTTCTCCCTCTTTTTTTATGATTCCTTTAGTAATCGACGGTACGATGATGTCTTCCGAAGAATTCAGCCGCTTTACGCAAAGACTGGCGCTGGAAGGAAAGAGCAGCCTGGCTTTTATTATTGGCGGCTCTCATGGTCTTGCCCCGGAAATAATAAAGCTGGGGGATTTTTTGCTTTCCTTTTCACCTATGACATTTCCCCATCAACTCATGCGGGTGTTGCTGCTGGAGCAGATTTACCGGGGATTTAGCATTAGTAACGGGGGTAAGTATCATAAGTAACAAAAAACATTGCTCCGGTTTTTGCTATTACTTTACGTAATCCTGTCCATTACGGCATGTCCGGAAAAAATCCTGCAACAGCGCAGCGCATTCCTTTTTCAATACCCCGCCCAGGATCTTGACCTGGTGATTAAAGCCCGGAAACTGCAAAAGGTTGAGTTGCGAGCCAGCCGAACCGGCTTTGGGATCGTCGGCTCCATAGACCACCCGCTCCACCCGGGCTTGCAGAAGCGCCCCGGCGCACATCGGACAAGGCTCCAAAGTAACATACAAAGTAGCCCCGGCTAGGCGCCAGCCCCCCTGTTTAGCCCCGGCGTCCCGCAAAGCCTGGATCTCGGCATGGGCAGTGGGATCGGCGTCTGTTTCCCGTCTGTTGTAACCCCGGCCAATGATCTCGCCGTCTAATACCACAACCGCCCCAACCGGGACCTCGCCTATAAGGAAAGCCTTTCCCGCTTCGAGAAGGGCTTCTTTCATAAAGTCTTCATGTTTCATTCCATACCATCATCTCTTCATATTTCTGGTAATAAAATGGTGCGCCCGAGAGGATTCGAACCTCCGGCAGACGCGGATTAGGAATCCGCCGCTCTATCCGACTGAGCTACGGGCGCAAAAAGTTGGTAGCGGATCGTTGGTAATTGGCAGTAAACAGACTTTCATCCCATTTCCATCAACTATCAACTAACATCTACCAACCACTAAAACTTTTCTTATAATATTATGGCGTGCCCGGCAGGATTCGAACCTGCGACCCTTTGATTCGTAGTTATGAATGGCACAATATATATGATAACAAATACTTTAGCTGTTTACAACATATTTAAACTGTTAAAATTTTTAAATTGTATCCTCTATGATAGGCTCCTGTTGATTACGAATCAAATTTTAAAGTAATTTTTTATAATTCATCTTTCCAGAAAAGACCCTGCGGATTTCTATCAAGTTGTTCAGGAGGACATAAAATATTAAGTAATCTCCGACAATGAGAACGCGATAACCTTTCTTAGCCAACCGGGTTATTTTTGGAATAACACCCATTTCCGGGAACCTTTCCAGGTGGCTTACATTCTGGTCAATTTCCAGTATGAGAGTTGCAGCAACTTCCGGATCGGCGTCGGCAATATAGTTAAAAATGTTGTCTAGGTCCTCCATCGCAGCGGGAAGGTATTCTACAACGTATTGCTTAACCATTGATTTTAGCCCGGAGCCTAGCCATTACTTCAACATGGGGGATACGTTTCATTCCTGCTGCGCTTTGGGCTTCGGCCTCATCGAGTTTTTCATATAGATCTAAAAGAGCCTGCTGCTCTTCAAAAATATCTTGGCTCATGATTACGAGGTGCCCTTTGCCGTTTTTGGTGATGAAAACTGGCTTTTGCTCCTGAATACAGATTTTTTCAATTTCCGGCGTTTTGTTCCGGAGGTCAGAAACGGGACGAATTACAGGCATATCATTCATTCCTTTCCATTGTGTATTTATCATTATTATATCACAAAAATGATAAATATGCTATTGCGTGAATTACACAGTTTCATAAATGCCCATACCGATGATAAAATTTGATCGTTTGCTTTTTATTAAAAAATAAAAAAGCCTTGATTTATCAAGGCTCAGACTGTCAAAAAAGACGAT
>DHRG01000038.1 GCA_002408285.1 Peptococcaceae bacterium UBA5318
GGTCAGCCTCCTACCCGATTTCTAAAAAAAACGGATTATCAGCTTCATTTTTTATTATCCCCTTCTTTAATAATTACCACATTTCCTTCTTGATGCCGTTTTTCCATGATGTGCCTTGCTTTTCGGTTTTGCACGCTGTCAAATATAATGGAGAAATCATAGTTTTCCGGATAAAGCTCCCGGGCGGGCACCTGCAGCTTAATGCGTTTGTGATTTACCAGCCTTTTTTCTCCCTTTACCTGAACGCCGATTTCTCCCTTTTCATTTGATCGTGCATAGACAATACCGGTTTCCTTTTGCGGATAGACAAGCACGCTGTCTCCAATGTTGAATTTATCGCTGTGAGGCTGTATTTTGGGCTTCAGTTCTTCCGATTTAACGATCTTGGGCGCTGCGACTGCCTTTTCGGGAGCAGAGATGTTTTGCGGCGCCGGCCGGTATCTTTCGGTTTTGCTTCCGTATGCGGCTTCGTGGGCGCGTTTCAGCATTTGCCGGGGCATGCCCAGCCTTTCCGCAATATGCAGCGCACAGCTTGCGCCGGCCTCCCCGATCTCAAGACGATAGAGCGGCATAAGGCTCTCCTTGTCAAAAGCCATGCGCGCGTTTACAAGCCCGGGTTTTATGGCCGCGTATTCTTTTATCTCCGGGTAGTGTGTAGTAACGACAAATATGCATCCTTTAGCGCAGAGCTCATCCAAAATAGCAATTGCCAGCCCCATACCCTCGGCGGGATCGGTCCCGGAGCCTAGTTCGTCGAGCAGGACAAGGGATTCTTGGTCCGCCTGCTTTAAAATACCAATAATGTTCTTCATATGCGAGGAAAAGGTAGAAAGATTCTCGGCTATGCTCTGCCCGTCGCCAATGTCGCACAAGACAAGATTGTTCAGGCAAAAGCTGCTGGCTTCATCGGCGGGAACATGCAGCCCGCTCTGCGCCATCAGGGCAAGAAGCCCTACTGTTTTAAGGGCCACGGTTTTGCCGCCCGTATTTGGTCCGGTAATAACTACCCCTTTATTTTTATATCCGGCCTCAAAATCCAAAGGCACTGCGGAATTTTGGGAAAGTAAGGGATGCCTGGCATTGCTCATATAAATCTTTCTGTCGGTATTTATGCTGACAGGCGACGCTTTCATGGAAATACTGAGCTTTCCTTTGGCAAAGAGAAAGTCAAGTGTTTCCATCGTTTCCATATTAAGCTTGATAGCCGGAAGGTTATCGCTGATAAGCGCCGTGAGGGAGTACAGGATGCGCCTGACTTCGCTGTCCTCTTCAATTTGCAGGGCGTAAAGCTCCGACTGCAGCCTGTTTACCGATGATGGTTCGATAAAGCAGGTCCCCCCGGTATTAGACATCTCCATAACAGTACCTGCCACATTGTTCTTGTGTTCACGTTTTACCGGCAGGGTATAGCGGCCGTTTCTCATAGAGATAAAGCTCTCTGAGAACCAGGCTTTATTTTTCCGTAAAAGCGCGTCAAGCTTGGCCTTGATCTGGTCGGTAGCGGTAACTGTTTGCCGCCTGATATCGCCAAGCCGGACAGACGCCCTGTCATCCACAACGCCGTTTCTTATGCACCGCTCGATTTCATTGGCAAGCTGAACCAGTTCGTCTATTGATCCTCCGTACCACGCAATGTCTGAATTTGTTGTTGTTTCGGCTTTTCTGAGGTAGGCTTTCATTCTCCGGCAGGATACGAGAAAGGAGGAAACGTGCCCGATCTGGTCAGGCGTTAGCATGGCATCTATTGCCATCAGGTTAATGACCTTTTGCAGCTCCGACATTGATGAAAGCGGCGGCGTCCCGGTCTGTTCAATAATATGTTTTGCTTGCGTTGTTTGGTCCATCCATCGCCTCGCTTCGGTTTCGTTTAATGATGGAGCGAGTGCAAGGCACTTACGTTTGACAGCCTCGGACAGCGCGTTTTCGGCCAGTTTTTCAAGTATTTTATCAAACTCAAGGGTTATATGATTATTCATTTGGACCTCCTATAAAAATGAAACGCCCGCAAAAAACATACCACACCTGTAAAAGCGCAGAATGCTCCTTGCGGGCAAAAACTCAAGATATAAAAACTACGCGGCAAGCACACCTTGCCACGCATAAATTATTGAAAAGACTGAAGCAGTTTGTCAGGTATGTTTTTCAAAAGGGCAACGCAAAAGAAAGGGGGTTGACCCATAACGCCGCACCTTTTGCAACTATATTTAGTTGAGCGCTAACATAACCGACCGAACCGACATCAATACTCCACCTTTTAAAAATATACGCTCTTAGTATAAAACCATTATATTCTGTTGTCAAGAAACTTGACATTATACAAAAATGGTATTAATATAAATCTATAATCAATACAATATAGCAGGGCGGGTAAATGGTTTATAAACATAAGGATATTGCGGAAAAGCTTATAGATAGACATATTAAGCCATCATTCCACAGAATAAAAGTGTTGGAATATTTAATGGCTAACCGGACCCATCCTACGGCTGAACAAATATTTGCATGTCTGAAAAAAGAACTTCCGACCCTTTCAAAAGCAACAGTCTATAACACATTGAAGCTCTTTGTGGAGGCCAAATTAGCCAGGGAGATTACGATTGAGGACAAAGAGATAAGATATGATTATACCATAGAAAATCATGGTCATTTTAAATGCGAGTCCTGCGGAACTATTTTCGATTTTAAAATCAATGTAGATGATTGTATTACTGAGGAATTGGATGATTTTGTAATTAAAGATAAAAACGTATATTTCAAGGGTATTTGTCCCAGATGTTTTTCAAATACTTAAATCCCAAGTCATGATTTAAGTTAAATTAAAATAATACTAACGGAGGTATGAGAAATGAATGACAAAAAAACACTTGATAACTTGATGGCGGCGTTTGCGGGAGAATCACAAGCCAACCGGAAATACCTGGCTTACTCCAAAAAAGCAAAGGCTGAAGGAAAAAACAATGCGGCTAAACTATTTCAGGTTGCTTCCGATGCGGAAACCCTGCATGCGCTTAAAGAATTTGAACTGGCCGGCAAAATTGGTTCCACCGGCGAAAATTTAAAGGACGCGATTGAGGGAGAAACGTACGAATACCAGGACATGTATCCTGAATTTTTAAAGGCGGCAAAAGAAGAGGGCAATAAAGCGGCCGTTGCTGCTTTTACATTTGCAATGAAAGCGGAAGAAGTACATGCCAGGTTATACAAGGAAGCGCTGGAAAACATAGAGGAAACTAAAGAGATTTTTTATTACCTCTGTCCCGTATGTGGCAATATAGAAAAATCCATTCCGGAAAAGTGCAGCATTTGTGGTGTTCCAGGAGATAAATTCATCAAATACTAATCAATATCTAGGCTTTAAAAATCAATAATGAAAGAAGGAAATAATACTGTGAAAAAATTTATGTTATCTGAAGCTATTGATATCGCTAAGCGTTTAGGTGTGGATTTTGCAAAAGCCGGGTTTACTCCGGAGGAATACTTGGAAGGCATTAATATTGAGTTAGAACATGGAACTGTTGATCCCCATACTAACGTAACCAATGATGACCCTCTCGTTACCGGTAAAATCGCTTTAGCCCATTTGAATGAAGTATCAAGCTACTATAATAACGATATAGGTCTTGAAGCGTGGGAACATGCTATAGAAGCTTTTAAGGGTGATCCAAAAGGTAAAAAGATTAAAATAGTATAATTATCATTAGTTACAAAAAACTAAGGATTCCCTAAAGACATAGTGAAGCTGACCGCGCTATGCGGTTAGTTTCACTATTGATTTTTATGCCAATTATGGATAACATGGATTATGAGGTATGATAGTAAAGTTAATCCGGGGAACCGCATAATAGAATTGTTGTACAAAACCAGTCTACCTTGGGGAGAGCTGCTGGAATGGAGGAACACCGGATGGCTGATAAAAAACAAATAAAGATCGGAACAATTACCCTGCTTCACAGGCTGTTTAAAGCCTCAAATCTGGAGAAGTTTATTAAAGAAGATTTGAAATCGGTAAATGTTCCGCGTTTTCATGATTACATAACTTCTTTGTGCGCGGAAAGAGGCGAGGTTGCGGAACATATCATCAATAGAGCCGGTATTGAACGTACCTTCGGGCATCAGCTCTTTAACGGGACAAGAAAACCGTCCAGGGAAAAGGTAATTCAACTGGCGATCGGTTTTGGCATGGATACAGAAAATACCCAGAAATTGCTGCGCATTGCCCGGAAAAACGCCCTCTATCCTAAACTCATGCGGGATGCCGCCATTATCTATTGTCTGGAACATCACATGACTTTTATGGAAGCTCAGGACACCTTGCATATTCACGGAATTACACTGTTAGGGGAAGCCAGACAGGATGAATAGGATGACTTTTGATGAATTCTTAAAAAGCTTTGACGATAGCCGCTTCCCCGAAGATTTCCTAAAAAAGTATGAACAAATGGAGTGTCTGGCCCATAACCAAATGGGTGAAACCCTGCTGGTCAGGAAACTGTGCTCAGGCAGCTTTATGCGGAGGCCAAAGGGTCGGAAACCTTACCGGAGCTTGCGCTCACCTTTGAAAAATACGCACTGTATTTAGAGCGCAGGAAGGACCTCGCCGGCGGTATCCGCAATCATCTGTGCGCAGCATGGGTGTGTGATGACGAGGAAGACAAAGAGAATGCCGCCAGGTTTCGCGGAAGATGTTTAGGATTAGTAGAACGGCTGCTGCCGCGATGCCTGACCAAAGGAAAACGCCGTAAATATCTGTTGCTCAAGGCCGATCTTTTGCGAAGAATTGGCAATATCGAAGGGTTGCGCGGGATGTGTGCGGACGACCGGTCTTTCGATTATGCCGCGCGGGAGATGATGGCCTATCAAAAGGAGCTGGCCGAAAGGCGCGATACTGACGCCCATTCTCAAGATGAGACCGACCTTGTGGAATATGATGATTTTTTTGAAAAGAAGACCGGCACACGGGAGGATTGTTCCGTCCGTATCCGGGACCTTCTCAGGCAGGCGTTCTCAACCTATGCCGCCGTGCGTAAGAAAGCCCTGGCGGAGCTGGACGAACTGCGCCCCCGGAAATTGAACGAGCCGTATTATAAGCTCAGTGAAATCATCAGTAATCACAGCGGCAGTGCGGTGTATTACGGAAATCCTCTCGGCGTGGATGAACTCGCTCCTTTGATTAACGGGGAATTGCTCGAACTGCTCGAATCTTTCGTTGTCGCACCGGATACCTGCCGGGAAAAAGTGACGGAAGAAAACATTTTGGCTATGACGCTGCTTCATGAACTGTATCAAAGCACGTATCTCCCCGACGGATACCGTAAGCGGGCCGAAGCGCAGCAGCGCAGGCTGTATTTGATGCATATCGACCACGGCGACGAGGAGGATCACGGCGATCATTACCGGACGTTGATCCAGCCGGAGGACTAAAGACGATCGGAGGTAAATAATGAAGCAATCGGCAGCCATGAAAAAAACGCGGGACGAGGCGTACAAGAAAAAAACGCTGCGCCGGGAAGTTACACGCTGCGGCAAATGCGGCGAGGAAAAAGAATGTTGGTGCGACGATCTCGATAAATATGAAGTCTTTACCCGGCGCGAGATGGTCTATGCGCCGGACAGCCGCGTTGTTGAAAAGCGCGGCCTGCTAACCCATAAAGTCTATGAACATTCCACGCTGGTAGACAAAATACACTATTATCGGTAAGCTTGCGGAAATCACCTAGGATTATCTTTCTGGGAACATATTACAATGGAACGATATTTAAACCGGCAGGCCGGTAAATTACTATGAAGCCATATTAAGAACGATAGCGGCATATGGTAAAGTGGGATGATACTGATTTGAGGATTGAGCTTGCAACTGCAATTCAGGAAGGCGGTGATGAGTTTTCGGTTTTTTGCAAATTATCAAAATATATGGATTCTGTATGTGCGTCCCAAGCCGGTATTTTCCATAATATTGAAAAGGAGAGAAAAATATGTCTAAGAATTTAAAACTGTTTATTACGGGATTTCTGACGTGCATTTTTTTAATGGGGGCTGTAGCCGGGGTTATCGCGGCGGAAAACGATCTGAACATAAAGGCCGTGCTGAGCAACAGCATCAAATTGAAGCTTAACGGGCAAGACTGGACGCCGCAAGACCCCGCGACCGGCACCTATTATAAGCCGATCGTCTACAACGGCAGGTCGTATCTGCCTGTCCGTGCGGTTGTTGAAGCCGTGGGCCTGCCGGTGGACTATGACAGCGCCGCCAACACCATCTGGATCGGCGGCAAAAATGATGTTTTAACTATCAACGATACCGCGCACTATGAAGATTATTACGGGACCATACTTACCACCGACACCGCAAAGCTTGCCACTCCGGACGCCGCCTACCGCTGGGGCGTGACAAATGACAAAGACTTGAACATGCAGTATTTTACCTTCTATTTGAAGCCGGGGGAGAAATACCAGAAGTTCCGCGCCTCGTTCTTCGTTGACGGCAGTTCAAAAGCCGACCTGGTTATGAATATACGGAAAGACACTTACGACGGGCAGGTCATTAAGTCCCTTACCTTAAAGCCGGGTGAAACCATCAAAGATGTGGACGTAGAGATCGGCGGCGTCAACAGGCTGTGTATTGAGTCCAATATAAAAATCAATCATGATATTATTAAGAAGATAGTGGTCGGAGAACCCCTATTCTATAACGGCGATCTGCAGAGGGCTTCAACTGACAGGTAGACCTTTTTAAAAATAAACGATTAGGTGTGCAGCCGGCACACCTTTTTTCGTTTTCCCCCTGCTATGCTGTATTTGTCAATGACAGATTGACAAATACAGAAAATAGAGGAGGAAAGAGCATGAAAAAGAAAATTCTAATCTTATTGTTGGTCTGCCTGACGACAGTACTGTTCACCGGCTGCGGGAAGGCGTCCAATACGGAACTCCCTGCCGTTCCTGAGAATCAGGCTTCCACGGAAACCCAAGACCCGCAAAAGGCCGCAGGAAACGTTGAGAAAGCTGCAACTGCGGAAACGGCCAAGAATCAGGAAACTGTAACGAAAGATTCCGAAGATGCCAAAACAGTTAAAGAGGAGAAAACAGCGAGAACTACAACACCAAAAACCACCACCCCAAAAACTACCACACCAAAAGCCGCCACGCCGGAACTTGCAAAGTCGCCGGAATCTGTGCAGAAGGATCCTGAACCCGAAAAGGAAAAGGCCAAGGAAGACGAAAAACAGCCCCTGGCCGAAGGCGAGGCCCTGGTATCCAGCTTTGCCGAACTTCAGGCTGCAGTAACCGACACCAAGATCACCACGATCAATCTCGGCTCCGATTTTGAGATTACGGGCAAGCTTTTTTATGAACGCGAGAACGACGGGCCGGTGATATCTATTAAAAAAGGGATTACGCTGACCGTCGGCGACGAGTTCATACCGGTGGGAGGCTCGATCAAAAATGACGGCGCCATCATCGTAAAGGGCACCTTTGACCGCGGGATCTGCAATCTCATCAACAACGGCTCAATAACGGTCAAGAACGGGGGCATGTGCAGCTCCGGCATGAGCACAACCGTCAATAACGGTGAATTTACCGTGGAGCAAGGCGGGCAGTTATTTATTGAACGGGGCTCGGAGTTTAAAAACCCCGGCGTCCTGACCAACAACGGTTCTGTTTTCATAAGAGACGGCGGAAGCCTCCAT
The DNA here is from genome assembly GCA_002408285.1 of Peptococcaceae bacterium UBA5318. Taxonomy (GTDB): domain Bacteria; phylum Bacillota; class Peptococcia; order DRI-13; family UBA5318; genus UBA5318. The sequence continues at coordinate 7,688 of DHRG01000038.1, forward strand.
AACCAAACCGGTTCCCTTATCAACAACGGGACGCTCGATTTATCTTCTTATTTTGACGGGGATATCAGCAAAATCACAGGAACGGGAACGCTCAACGATAACCGGTAAGAAAGCCATACCCGGCGGCGGTTCGTCCCGGGTCAGCTGCTGGAGAAAGGGGGGACAGCCATAATGAGCCTTGCCGAAAACCTGAAAGCGGTGCTGAATTATTTACGCATCACCAATAATGAACTGGCTAAGGCCCTTGCGGTCGATCCCTCTCTTGTCAGCCGGTGGCTGAACGGCCAGCGCAAGCTAAAGGCCTCAAGTGCGCCAATGGATATGCTGGCCGAATACATCCTATCACGCAGCAAGCGCGTTCAGGATATTGAATGGCTGAAAGCGCAGTTTGAAAAAGAGGGACTTCCCACCGATATTTCTACCGTATACCGTATCAAGCAAAACCTGATCATGTGGCTGGCCAGCGACGGCGATGCCCTCCGCCGCAATCTGGGCGGCTCGCCGTCCCCTTTGGCCGGCCAAGAAAACACTCCGAAGAAAACGCGGACAATTTCCGGCGATCACGGCAGTTTGGTTAAAATCGGGTATTTGGATATTGCTCTCGGCCTGGAACCGCTTTTGTCGTCACTTCCTGCTGAAAGCGGTGTGGATATTTTTCTCTCCAATGATGAGATTACTACAGTTGTCAACGAAGATGTGTCCCGCCTGCTCCTGCGCATGATCGACGGGAGCGGGCTGCACATCCGCCTGTTAGTTTGTGTTTCAGGCAATACAAAAGCGATGTCCCGTCTAATTGCCGCCTATATGCAGGCGCTGGTTTCGGGGCATATCCAATTATCGGTGGCGCATGGCCTGACGCAGACCGTCACCAATCAAATGCATCTTATCATCCCTGACAAATACACTGTGCTGATTACCGAAACGCCGAAAACAGACGCTCCGCCTATAGCCACTATCGTCAGCGACAAGTCTTTTGTCCGGGAAATGCAAAAGAGCTTTGAACAGACCATCCGTTACGCCCAACCGGTGTTAAATATATACGGTGACGATTATTCCCGCCATATCCTGGAAATCATCTATACGGAGTTTGCCGCCCCCGGTGCGCTTGATGTGGTCAAAGACAGCATCAACCCCATGTATATGTCCCCGGACGCCTATGACCGCTTTTTGCGGACCCAGGGACACAACGGGGAAGAATTTGCGTGGCGCAGCGCCGAATTTATCCGCTTCAAGTCCGGTATGGACGAAGCGCTGCGAGGCGGCGCGGTGTTCCGCGAGATACTTTCCCTGGCGCGGCTGAATAATATTACGCAGGACGGCTGCTGCAGGATGCCGGGACTGTATTTTATGAACAAGGGCTTTGTGACGCTGGACGCCAAGGGGTGTGCCGCTATTTTAAGCGGCTATCTCCACTATCTCCATACCGTGCCAAATTTTCATCTGCTCATTCTTGACAGCATTACCCTGCTTCATGCTGACAACTGCTGGCAACTTAAGCAAAACCAGCATGTCGCCATAAACCATTGGAGCTGTATGGAGCCTGTGATGATTTACTCCAACCAGCTTCTGCTGATACGTGAGTTTCAAGCGCATTTTGATTCCCTGTGGGCCCGGGGACAAGGCTGCATCGGCAGCCGCAGCGGCGTTACCGCCACCTTGCAGGATGTGTTAAAATGTTTGCAGGCACGATATCTGGTCAAAGGAGAGAGAAGATGACAAAAGGCGTATTAATAATGAAAGAGAGAATATTTCTATTACTGTTGGCAGGGACGCTTTGTATCGTTTTAAGTTCATGCGGCCAAAATCAAAGTCCTGTTGCTTCATCGCCGGAAACGACAACTTCTGAAAAAACAGCCCAGAAAAACGAATTGAAGCCGGAGCAAACCTTTCCTTATAAGGACGACGAGGGCAGAACGCGCTACCGTTTAGTGATAAACGGCCAGGAGGTGCAAACGGAAAATCTGCCCTTTACCTATCCCGACTCGCCCAAAGGCGGATATTATCCGCTGGAGGATGTCTTGGCCGATTTAGGTGTCGAGTGTCTTTGTAGCGGTGATAAAAGCGCCCTGACCACCAAGATTAACGGCAAGGTCCTTAAAGTAGCGGCGGGCGTTGCGGAAATGACGTATGGACCGAAAACTGTCAAGGGCTTGGGAACGGAGGCTCCCGTTTGCCTTAACGAGTGCCTTTATGTACCGGGCCTCCTGTTTATGTCCATCTTCGACAACGGCATTGTCGGTTTTTCCGGCGACCGCAGCGCCGCCACCTTAGACACAAATATAGGCATTAACCTGGCTGACTCAGGTACGGCGGGACTAAGCGCTCCGCGTGCGGGCGGCGGAGCTGCGGGTAATGTTTCCAGCGGCAACGGCTCAGGCGGCTCAGGCGGCAAGGTCGGCAGAGCGGACTGCGGTACGTGCAGCGGATCGGGGCGCAGTATTTGCACCTATTGCGGCGGTTCGGGAAGTAAAATTGAATTTCAGCAGGCCTATGACCCTGTTTCCAAACAATATAAGCAAACGCAAAAAACGGTGCGCTGCCCAAGGTGCGGCGGCAGCGGGAAAGTGGCCTGTCCTACCTGCGGCGGCTCGGGCAAGCGGTGATACCGGCGGATTGTCCCCCGGATAGGAATAAAGCGGCATCGTTCCAAAGATGAAAACCCAGAAAAGACCGGGCTGTTCCGTAAAGCCTGGTCTTTTTGCATTCCCATTTAAGAATGTTTTAATGAAATCTTAATAAATATTATGGACATATCTGTTATTATTAAAAGTGATTGTTCATTTTATCACGTCTATTTATTTTAAGAGGAAATTTATTTAAGAGAAAATTTATAATTTTTGGAGGACGCCTATGCAACCAGGTATCATCGTAAAAAAGAAAATAGCTCCATTGTTTCAAAAACACCGCAAGAAAAAAATAGCCGCTCTTATCCTTATATGTATTGCAGTAATAACCATGCAAGCTTTAAGCGGTCAAAACCGGGGGATCTTAGTCAGTACCGGCGAGGTTGTAGAGAGCAGCTTTGAACAGAGCGTTTTTGCCGCCGGTAAATTAGAAGTAAAAGACAAACAAGAATTTTATGCGGATAGTGATACGGTAATAACAGACATACTGGCTGATATCGGTCAAAAAGTAAATAAAGGACAGGAAATCTTGCGGACTGACGACAGCAGTTTGGTTATTGATGTTTCCCAAAGACAGCTGGCCTGTGACGATATCCGGGCCAAATTAGTCAACAGCGAATCGAACCTTAGACTATACCAAAAAAACTATGATCTGCTCCAAAAGGAATATCAGAGCGGCAAAATCCTTTTTGACGAAGGGGCGGTAAGCCAAAAGGAACTGGAAGAGGCCGAAAAAAAGCTCAACGAGGCCAAGGAAAAACTGCTTGTGGAACGCGAGGCTAATCTACCTTTACTTAAATCACAGCTAACGCAAGCCGAACTGGTCTACAACGAATCCTTTAGAAAATTGCAGAAAGCGACGGTAGTCAGTCCGATGGACGGCGTTTTGTTAAATCTGCCGGTCAAAAAAGGCCGGGAAGTTAAAATCGGGACGCTGCTGGCCCAGATAGGCGATCCGGACGATCTTTACATCGAAACGGGGATCAATGAGATCGATGCGGCCCAGTTGAAGGCGGGAGATAAGGTGGAAATAACCAACAACGCGCTTCTTACTGAACCGCTGGACGGCTGTGTCGAATATATTTCTCCTGTAGCCGAGGTTGTCAACACTTCCCAGGGTGAACAAACCAAGGTGAAAATCCGCGTAACTGTGGATACCAGCAGGGGCATAGACCAATTAAAGCCAGGGTTTAATGTCAATCTTAAAATAACCCTGAATCAGAAGGATAAGGCCATAGTGATCCCTTTGGAGGCAGTTGTGCAAAATGCTGGGAAAGATCTGGTTTATGTGGTAGGCCGGGATGGTATCGCTGTGGAAAGAGAAGTGCAGACAGGCCTGAGCAACGAATTGTTCACCGAGATTATTGCGGGCTTAAACGCGGGGGAAAAAGTTATCTTGAGCCCCGGCGAGCAAATCAAAAGCGGAGTGAAGGTGACTGCCGATGCTGCAAGTAAATAACCTGGTCAAGGTCTATCAGGCGGATAAAATAGCGGTGACGGCCTTAAAGGGGGTTTCCTTCAGCATTGGAGCCGGGAGCTTTGTTTCGATTATGGGGCCTTCCGGCTCAGGCAAATCAACCTTGATGAATGTTTTAGGCTGCCTGGACAAACCGACGGAAGGCCGTTATGTCCTGGATGGGGTCGATGTTTCCCATCTGGCGGAAAAAGAACTGGCTAAGGTAAGAAACCTGAAAATCGGTTTCGTTTTTCAGACCTTTAACCTCCTGCCGAGAATCACTTGTCTGCGCAATGTGGAACTGCCGATGATTTATGCCGGTATTAATGAAAAGGAACGGAAAAGAAAAGCCCTGGAAGCCTTGGAAAAAGTGGGGCTGGTCAACAGGGCCGCCCATCGCTCCAGTGAAATATCGGGGGGAGAGCGGCAGCGGGTAGCTATTGCCAGGGCTTTGGTTAACAAGCCGGCCATTATTATGGCCGATGAACCGACAGGTAATCTTGACACCCGTTCAGGAGAAGAAGTAATGGCTATTTTTCAGGAGTTGAATGCAGAAGGAGCTACCATCGTCCTGGTGACCCACGAACCCGATATCGCCAGGCACACCCAGAGGATCCTTTATTTCCGCGACGGGATGCTTAAAGGGGACAATATGGTAACCGACCCGGTCAAGGCCCGGGATATTCTGGCGGAACTCCCCCTGACAGAGGAGAAAACGGTATGAGCATAAAAGAGTGTATCCAGGTGGCCCTGGAGGGCATTAAGGCTAATAAAATGCGTTCAGCCCTGACCATGTTGGGTATAATTATCGGGGTGGCGGCTGTTATTACGGTGGTAGCCATCGGACAGGTGGGGCAAGCGGCCATTATGTCCTCCCTGGAAGGGTTCGGCACCAATTTGTTTCAGGTTTACCCTGTAAGCAACGAGCAATCACCCCTTACCCTGGCGGATATGATCACCGTCCAGGATCTGGAGGTTATCAAAAACATCGCCCCGGATATAAAATATATTTCCCCGGTTAATGACCGGTCCCTATCAGCCGGCTATGAAAGGAAAAACAAAAGGGTTTATGCAACCGGGGTTTGGCCCGAGTATAAACATATCCGCAATGTCAAACTGGAAAAAGGAAGATTTTTGTCCGAAGCTGATGAAAAAGCGGGCCGGAGGGTCGTGGTTATAGACAGCAAGTTAGCCCAAGATTTTTTTGGGCGGGAGGAGGCACTGCAGAAACAAATCGATATTTTTGGCCTGCCTATGACGGTGATCGGAGTAACCAAACGGGACGATAGTTTCCTGATGGGCGGTCCGGACCAGCCTTCCACCGTCTATCTCCCTTTTTCCACTTTTAGGGCGATAGATAATTACGGTTATGTCCCCTATGCCTTTGCCAGCGCTGTTAGCGAAGAAAAAACAGTAAACGCCATGAAACAGGTGAAGCAAATCCTGGAAAAACGCCACCATACCGAGGATAGATACCGGACTTACAGCCTGCAGCAGGATATGGAACAGATCAATACCATTATGGGCATCCTGCAGTTGGTGATCGGTTCTATTGCCGCTATTTCTCTTTTAGTAGGAGGAATCGGGGTGATGAATATCATGCTGGTTTCGGTAACCGAACGAACCCGGGAGATCGGTATCAGAAAAGCTTTAGGAGCTGAATACAAACATATTATGACCCAATTTCTGATCGAAGCGGTGGTCATCTGTACTATCGGAGGGACTATCGGCATGTTGATAGGTTTAGGCGGAGGGATGATCGCGGCTGTGCTGGCTAAGATCCCCCCTTTAATATCGCCGTTGACGTTCGTGATCGCCTTCGGTTTTTCGACCTCGATCGGTATTTTCTTTGGCCTTTATCCCGCCAGAAAAGCGGCTAAGATGAGTCCCGTGGAAGCCTTAAGGTATGAATGAGGCGGAATAGGCTATTATAATACGCCGCCAATTTCTACGCCGCCGATTTCCCGGATATTCTCAACTCCCAGTCTGTTTAAAGTTCGTCCGGCAGATCTAAAATCAGTGTCCAAACAAGCGGAAGCTATTTCTATCAACGCCGTGCAAACAGGCGTTTTGACATTTAGCGCCTGTCCCAATGATTCCAGCAGTACCAATCCTTCCGGAACATCTTCCGTAATATATCTGGAATCACTTATAGTGGGGCCGCTGGGAGAATTATTTTGCGCATAGTCATAAAAAACTTCTTTCGCGTCAACACTGAGGTCTTTGGAATTGCGGAATTTACAAGCTTCCACATAGGGTATCTTTTTTAAGTCTAAGGAATCTAATACCTCCATTTTTTCAGCGTCCAGCTTTTCAACAAGATTCCAGACGCTTGGGGTGAATACCTCACGGTACATGGAATAATCCCCGTCCGTATACTCGATTCTGGGTATGCTCATAATAGCTCCAATTGTGTGAACAATAAGGTTTGGGTTGTGTAAAGCCGCTTCCGCAACAGAGTCCAGGATAACAAAATTATAATCAAACTCCTTTAAAACGGTTTCCGCTTCATCTTTGCAACCAGCGGGATAAATACCGATTGGATTACGTTCGTTTCTAAATAAAACTTTCACTACTCCAGGCGCTGTGATCCGGCAATCCAGAGGAGAACTTTGGGCCTCTGCAATTATTAATTTATGTTGCTTGCAATGCTTTAAAAAATAGGCCGTACTTAAATATCCAGGTTCAATAAGTATTAACTGGTCATCTTTTAAATAGGGAGAGATCTTATTAATAATATCCTCATGGTAATTTGTTTTAATAAATAACACTATTACCTTAGGCTCTTCGGAAAACGCTTCCTTAATGGAATTTGTTACTTTATGGATCTTTGTCTTTTTTTCGCCGTCTGAATCCTGAAGTAATATTTCACCGTTTTTTTTCAGAAGTGTATCAAAATGTTCGTTATGCCCCTGGCCCGATGATTTGAAAAGAGTAACCAGATGCCCTTTGATACTTAAATCAGATGCCATGGCAGATCCGCCATTTCCGGCTCCTACAATAGTTACCTTCATTTTCTTTTGACCTCTTCGTTTGTGGATTAGGTATCTTTAGTTTGTGGACTCCTGTGTTAATATATGCAATGCAAGTTAGTTTTTTGCGACAACTATTGTTATTTTACCGGCACTGCCGGTGCGCTCCCCGTTATATTTTGGGTCCCGTACTTGCGCAGGCAGCTAACCTGTGTTTTAATTTTAGAAAGACAGAGGATGCAAATGCCGAAATGTCTGCGGAAAAATGATTGGAGAATATATGGATAATAAGTGGGAGAAAAACACACTTCTCTTTTTGACCAGTCAGACCATATCGCTTTTTGGATCGTTACTCGTCCAGCATGCCATTGGGTGGCATATTACTTTAGAAACACAATCCGGCGTAATGATGACGATAGCGATTATTTGCGGGTTTTTACCCACCTTCTTTTTATCACCTTTTGCGGGAGTGTGGGCTGACCGTTATAACCGAAAGATGCTCATTGTTTTGTCGGACACGATGATAGCAGTGACAACCCTTATGATGGCTATCCTTTTTTTATCAGGATACAAAGCGCTGTGGTTGATCTTTGTGATGTCGGCCATACGGGCTCTTGGCACAGCGGTCCAAATGCCGACGGTTGGCGCTTTTCTTCCGCAAATCGTGCCGGAGGACAAGCTTACCAAGGTTAATGCGGCTTATGGGAGTATACAGTCCATGATTATGCTTGTATCTCCGATGCTGAGCGGCGTACTTCTTACGGTTACGAAAATAGAAATTATATTTTTTATTGATGTTATTACAGCGGCGATAGCAGTTATGATCTTATTGATATATTTGCATGTGCCGGTGCATGCCAAAGCTTTAAAAAACCAGCCAATCGGCTATGTAAGCGATTTGCGTGAAGGATTCGCCTACATAAAAAATAATAAGTTTATTAAAAAGCTCTTTGTGTTCTGTGCCATCTATTTCATCTTGATCGCACCCGTTGCGTTTTTGACCCCCCTGCAGGTCGCGCGCAGTTTTGGCCCCGATGTTTGGCGCCTTACGGCCGTTGAAATTGCTTTTTCGGCGGGGATGATGGCAGGGGGAATAATCATGGCTTCCTGGGGCGGATTCAATAACAAGATCCATTCGATGGTACTGGCGACTATTGTTACAGGGCTATGTACCTTTTCCCTCGGCATAGTTCCTGTTTTTTTGATATATCTTTTTATCATGGGCTTGATAGGGATTGTAATGCCGCTTTTTAATACCCCTTTTACAGTTTTATTGCAGCAGAAAATAGAAGAAGATTTTTTGGGTAGAGTATTTGGTGTCTTTGTGATGATCTCAAGCAGTATGATGCCGATGGGAATGGTTGTTTTTGGGCCGGTATCCGACATTATAAAAATTGAATGGTTGCTGATAGGAACCGGTCTTCTGATGTTTGCCCAGAGCTTTTTCTTGTTAGGAAATAAAGCGTTGATCGAAGCCGGAAAGCCGGTTCTAAAAAAGATATAGGCATAGCTTGACTTTTTTTGAACTTCTAGTAAACTAAGACTGGATTTAAAATTTAAGAAGATTTATCTTAGGTGCCCCAAGATGGGGAGAATAGGGAAACCGGTCATAATCCGGTACGGACCCACCACTGTAAAGACAAGCCCCCGCTGATCCACTGGCATGAGCCGGGAAGGAGCGTTTAAGGGCGTTTGAGTCTTGAGTCAGGAGACCTGCCTAAGAGGAAAAGTCTTTCCTGGGTATTGGAAAGCGGCGGTGATGACGGCAAAGTCCCGACCACAACAAAAATTGTGGCGGGACTTTTTGTAGTGCGCCCGGCATGGGCGCAG
>DHRG01000067.1 GCA_002408285.1 Peptococcaceae bacterium UBA5318
CATCTTGTTCCCAGGCGGATGTAAAACAATCGGTAAATTCTTTATGGGGACGAGCCAAATTTCCTCGTTCCAATCCGTTTACAAATTCATAGATTTTGTGGAGGTCATTTTCTTTTTCACCTTCTTCAAATAACTGAAAATACCCTTTATCTGTATTGCCGGCGTTTTCTCCTATATGAAGCTTCAGTGTCATTCTTTCCAATTTCTCAAATAAATCCATATTTTGTTCTTCCATACTAAAGCCTCTTCTTTGATAGTTGCTGGCTGTTCCAAACCAGACAATCCTTGTTGTCCAAGGCATTCCAAAGTTGTTCAAAAGCATTGACGATGTGTTGGGGATGATTAACTTCTTGAACTATATGATGAGCTCCTCCTAGACTGTTAATAGAGGTGCCTAGTGACCAGACTTTTGCTGTATTTTCTTCGGAAATAAAAATTAAAAACCTGTCATGAAAGGAAAATCCATAGTTCCCATGCTGGCACCGTACTTCTAATTTGATTCCATAGTTATTACTTCTGGTCTCAAAGATCTCCTTTTGATCTGCCATCCAAAGTTTAATATCTGTATAGTTCGTTCCGTCGATATTATTCCGCTTCTTCAAGATACCGGAGGTAATAGCTCGCAGCTCAGTATTGTAGTGCCTTGTATAGTACAAAGTATTGAGAATATCATTGGCAGATAGATAGGGGTCCCATAAATAAATTTTCTTGTCTTCAAAACGCCGAATAAGATTTCTTATATCATGCATGGCCTTTTCTCTATCATTTCTGCCTTGGCCCCCATATTGGATGAATTTCATTTGTTTTTCTAATTTTTCCAAGTCCATCCGATATTGACGCCTTCGCGTGTAATCTTTCCATTCCGAAACACTCTTTCTGGGAATTTCAAAAGACTCCTGTGAATCAACAGGGACCATTATTGTATGACCATTCCCGTCAATAATAATACGTTCATTGCCAAACCGGGAACCAATATTCATGCTCATCCCAATGCTTCGGATAAAACTCGCGGAAGCTAGAAACACAATTAATCGTGTTTCCTTATCGACCACTTTTATTTGATTCAGGGTGGCGGTATCACCGGTATTCAAAGTAAAACTCGCCTCAACTTGTTCTTTTATTCCAAAACCCACAAAAGTATCATCAAACTCATTGGAGACCATAACCAAATAGCGCTGGGGATTTAATATTCGATTATCAATACTAAGATTGAACTCCAGATTTTGTTCTTCTCTATCTGGTTTAAAATTAATACCTAAAACTTGTGAAGGAAACTGAAATACCATATTACCTACGCGATCACTAAGAACGAATAAATCAATCGGTAATATTTCTTGTAGCTTTTGAGCAGCCAAATGAAGTTCTTTTTGGGTGAGGAGAACCGATAGTGGTTTTTGCATATCAAAAAGCTCTAAAATATAGCTGCCATTTTGGAAATTATTTTTTAAGCCTTTATTTAGAGGGATTGTTTTTGTACTGTCACATGGGATGAATTGTTTAGGAAGTATCTTAAACCTTCCTATATTGAGTTGGCCGCAACCGATATCACAAGTAGTGGACGCAGAAATTAATTGTTCATAATTTTGCTGTGCATCTTTTAATTCAGCTTGGTATTGCATAATACAAAGAGAAAAACGATTGGACAGAGAAAGTGGTTTTTCTGTCAGGTATTTCAGCTCAGAATTCCGTAGATCCCTTTCTTCAAGTACAAAAACAGTATAATAGTTGTATGCTTGTCTAGTCTCCTTGTCGAAAACTGTAATGTGGGTGACTTCACAGGAAGTATAGAACCCTAAATTGCCTTGTTGAATCAATAAATCAAATTCATCCATAAAATACCTTATTCCTTATTGTGAATTTCTTCCTTAAACATCAACCTTATTCAAGGATAAAGATTTTGTGATCTCTTCAGCTTTGCAATAATGCAAACCGCTTCCGCCCGGGTGGCATTGCCCTGAGGTCGGAAGGTATTGTCTGGGTAGCCTGTCATGATATCGGCGTCTACTGCCGCCAGTACACTGCCTTGGGCCCAGAATGAAATTTGATCATTATCCGCAAAGGCAGTTTCACCGAAACCGGTCGTGACTCCGGCGGCCTTGACCGCCATCACCGCCATCTGCTCCCGGGTAATGAGCGCGTCGGGCTTAAAGCCGCCGTCCGTATAACCGCCGGCAATGCCTAAGGAGGAGGCGGCAGCAATATTTTCTTGGGCCCAGTGACCGGCAGTGTCGCTGAAGTTTGGGGTTGTCGCGGCAGCTTTCAAATTCAGGGCTTTTACCAGGATGGTGATAAATTCGGCCCGGGTGATGGGGGAATCCGGCCTGAAGCTCCCGTCTTTATAACCGCTGACGGCTCCTTTTTGGCACAGTTGGTTTATGGACGCATAGGCCCAGTGAGTGTCCGGCACATCAGAAAACATTTGCTTTTCTTCCGGCTCCGGCTCTGGCTCCGGTTGAACGGCCTTTTCCGTGGTGAAGCCCAAGACGCCGCCATATAATATATCGTCATCTGCTTGGGCATAGGCTTTGTAATAGTAGGTGGCGCCCGCTTCCAGGCCGCTTAGTCCGCAAGTGAAATTTCCCCGGTGGTTGCCGGTTCCCGCCTTTGCTTTGTTGGTCAGGCTGTTCTTATCTTTACCATACATAAAACCATATTCAGTAATGGTGGAGTTTCCGTCAGATTCGATCTTTCCCTGTAAAGTGGCCGTGGTTTCATTAATAGAGGTTGCTTCACCGGTTGTAACGGTTGGGTTGCTCTTACTTGAGGAACCGCCGCTATGCCGGCGCGGGGTAGCACTGGCCTCGTTGGAGTCGGCCGTGTTTCCATAAGAATCCAGGGCGCTTACCATGAAATAGTAGGTGGTATTATTGGTCAGCCCCGTAACATCATAGCTATAGACTGATGACGCTACGCTGTCCAAAGCACTGCCATAGGTTCCGGAAGTCATACTTTGATAGACCGAGTATGATACCGAGCCCACCACCGGAGTCCAGTTCAGGTGAACCCTGCCGGAGCCGGCGGTGGCCGTCAGGTTCGGGATCCCCGCCATCAGGGCGGGGATGGTCATGCTTATAACGTTGCTGACGTTCCCGGAGTCATCCTTGACCTTAATGTAGATATCCCAACTCCCAGCGGTCAGGCTGGTCAGGGCGATGGTCTGATCGCCGAAGACGCAGGCTGGTCCCGGGCCGCTGGTGTCAAGGGCCGGCTCCGCCGCGCCCTCCGCCACCACCTCGTAATAGTATTGGCCCTCTTCATCAGAGTTAAAGCTTACCGTCGCCGCGCTGTCCGAGCTGCGGTTTACGCCGCCTGGAGTCAGGAACGGCGCGGTGGTGTCCGGTATGTACCGCATCACCGTTGCTTTATCTTCGTTGCCAAGGTTTTTTTGGTAGTGTTTCTCATTTATAAGTCCCATCCCTTCCCGGTTTTTGGCCGGCCAAATTTTCACATCGGGTTTCTTGCGCTGAGAACCCGGTTCTGCATTCTGCTGTCATCCCAGCCGAACATCCTCCCCGGGTCTTTCGTCATAACGGCATAAAACGGCATGAAAAATATTTTACAACAATTATAGAATAATTTTCCCATTTTCGCATCGTCCAAATGGCTGATTTTATATTCAAAGCCAACAGAGGAAGCCAACAAAAAGAACGTCCCTCTGTTGGCCTATAAAAAGGCTCGTCCCAAAATGCTTACACGCCTAAGCGTTCTGGGACGAGCCTTGCTAATATTGAACCTTCTTAAATTTTGTATTTTTGCAGTTCGGTCTTGTATAGTGCGGACAAGCTCTCCAACATGTGGATATGGTGCGTCAAATCCTTGATCCGTTCGGAATACTCCGTAACATTCGCACTCATTTCCTGCGAGGAAGCCGAGTTTTCTTCGGCTATGGCGGCCAGGGAATGGATGTTTTCATACACCTTGGTCAACTCCTGCGCCTCATTGGACAGCTTGGCAATCAGATCCGCAATGGATTGGGCGACCACGCCGATTTGCCGGGTGGAATTTTGATTCTCAGCGATTACCCCCTCCAGCGTCTTGTTGCTAATTTCCAATTGCGTAAACTGCGCCTTGATCTCATCCACAAGCCTGGACACCTGGCCGGTGAACATAATCAGGTTGTCATTGATAACCGTCACCGCTGACTTGGAGTTTTCCGCCAGTTTTCTGATCTCATCGGCAACTACGGCAAAGCCCCTCCCGGCTTCTCCCGCTCTGGCCGCTTCAATGGCCGCATTTAAGGCCAAGAGGTTGGTCTGGTCCGCGACGTCGGCGACAGTGGTGATGATGTTCATGATGTCCTGTACCCGCCTGGCCAGTTCCTCTCCCTCGTTGTTAACCTGCGCAAAGCTGTTTTTGACATCCAGGATCATTCCGGCCACCTTCCGGGTATCGTCAAAGGACTTTTCGATGTCGGATACGGCGTGGTCGAGATTTTTCTTACCTGCGGTCTGCTCTCCGGCAATCAGGTTCAGATTTTCAATATTGGTATTCAGAATGTAGACCGATCTTTCCGTTTCTTCCGCCTGGTGGGTTGCGCCGTTGGCAACGTCATACACGACGCCGGAAATGCCGTCCGAAACATCTTCCATCTTGGCGGCAATTTCGGAAAAAGCCTTGGTGAAAGAATGCAGATCGTCGTTGCCGCCCTTTAAAAGCAGGAGGTCGCGGCTCAGCTGATCCTTCACGCCATTGATGGAGCCTGCAAATTTTTCCAGGTTATCCCCGGTTTTCATTCTGATTTTGTCGGCAAGTTCCAGCTTATTGACCTTTTCCAGTTCCCCGGTCAGGAACTGAAGGGGCTTCAGCACATTGACGGCCACCCCGACGGAAGCTAAAAAGGCCACGGCCGCACCGGCGATATACCTGTATATTTCCTGACCCGGGAACAACACCAGCAGGGCCACGGTAAAAATCAACGCGGATACGACGCCGATTTTGAGAGCAGGGCTCTTAATGACCCCCAGGGAAAATATCCGGCTGGAGACAAAATTTTTCTCAACGCCATCCGTTTTTTCAAATTTGATGCGCGCTCGGAAAGATTTTGTTGGGCCTTCCAGATTGATATCAAGAATATCGAACTCCAGTTTCTCCTTAAAAAATTCCGCGCTGCCCTCCAACAAACCCATAAAATAATCAATCATCCCCCGGTGGGAGGTATACGTAATTTCTATTTCGTTGGTGGAAAGCTCTTTGGCAACCAATCCCGGGGGCTTGGCGCCGGGAATCATTTTGGTCAGTTGGATATGAACGTCGCCCATCATCATCAAAAAGCCTTTTAGACTGGCTCTTTCGAAATAAGACGGAAACCATTTGAAAAAGGAATAGATATTTTTTTTGCCAATCGCTCGCCATAGGTCCCTTACCGGTAAATCCATCTGTTTGGCGACGGCCTGTATAATGCGGTTGGCTTCCTCGTCGTCAACCTCTTCCAACGGGTTGATGATTCTGTCCCGTTCCCACGCATTGGCCTCAAGCGCCCTCGTCAAAACTTCCTCTCCATATAAATCTTTTATGCTGGAAAACCAGGTCGTAACAACCGTACCCTTCATAGCAGCTCCTCCGCAGATATAAAATTCTTTTACCGTTTCTTCTTATATTTTTCTATTATATATCTTTTTCTATATTTTTCCCTATCTAAATTTAAAAAGATTGTAAAAAA
>DHRG01000011.1 GCA_002408285.1 Peptococcaceae bacterium UBA5318
TATTTTGATCTTGCCGAATACAGTTCATACTCTGGGTTACTCCAAAGTGTTCAATATAGCATTCATTTTCACCCTGACGGATAAAAAAGTCCGGGGTATATATTTTCTTTGCGCCATGAATCTCAAATGGGTAAGGCTTTTCATATTCATATTCGATTCCATGCAAATATAAAAAATTGGCAATCTGGACTTCCTGCATTGACCGAAGGTATTCCCCAGTAATAGTCCGCTGATATTTTGTACGACGGTTTTCTACTGTCCTTATATACTCGCCGAGACCACTTTTTATAGTCTCGTAGTCTGACGCTGCCTTATATAAATGGTACTCATTAAGTGAATTGAATCTAAACGCGTCTTCCGGCAGGTCAAAATAATACCCTAAAAATAAGACTAGGTTCTTGAGTAGTTTTTTATTGTCAAAAATCCTCTTTTCAAGCATCTCAAATACAATATTATAGGCTGAGAAGTTAATCTCTGGCGGTGCGGGGGCTGTACGTTTTACTATTTCATATGCAAAAGAATGAAATGTGCAGATTTTGGCAGGAATCTTAAGTTTCTTGTTTATCCGTTCTTTTAACTCTTCAATTGCTTTATTAGTATAAGAGATAACGATGATATCTTCCGGGTTTATCTCTTCCTTGTCCACTAAATATTTAACCTTTGCAGCCATGGTGGTAGTCTTGCCTGCTCCAGCCCCGGCAACTAGAAGACAGTGGTTTTCATTAGTTAAAACTGCACGTCTTTGTTCTTCATCCAGGTAAATATTGGGGTCTATCTCCTTTAGAATATTATCAAAATAGTCCTTATAGTCTTTAAGCTTTGTTTCAATATATCTTTCATTGTAAATCTCTCTATCACGGTCAATGTTTGTTAACTTGTCAATAAATCGGTTTAGCTGTGAAATTTCAATTTTTAAAGAGCCAGAATTTGTATTCACGTACTGTAAAATCAGTTGATTTTGCAAAAACACATAGTAGTCACCATATACTCTTTTGATTCTGTCAATTTCTCGCATAGAAATATATTTTGCACCAGAAAATAATTCTGGATACTCTTTATCAAAAGCGATAAAGACATTCCTTAGTTCACTATAATCTACTGGGTTATCGTTATTCTCATTTTTATTATCGACTAGATTCGATTGGCTATAGTGAGACTCTATTCGAAAATAGGACGAAGGCAATCCGCAGTGTACACAAACATCCGATTTGTCCGATATTGACTTACCACATTCAGGGCACTGGATTAAAGCCATTTTCTACCTCCCTAAATATCATTCCAGTAATCTTTTTTCTAAAGTTACTTATATACATAACGCAGCCAGCCGTAATAATTTTCCATATAATTCTACCCATACCAATATTACCATTTCGGGGTATAGGCCTTGTTAATATTTCCAAAATATAGTAAATATCCTTTATTTTAAATATTGTGCATAATTCCCTATTATATAGTATTACTGCCGTTTTGTAATGCGTTTCTTTTTTACGACAAAAAAGTTGCCTCTTACTTTTTTATAAGCGGCAACTTTTTTTACTATTTCTTCTTTTTCTTTTTAGATCTGGGCTAACTGCTGGTAGAGATAATCATTCAGCACCTTGATGTAAGTCCCTTTCATCCCCAGGGAGCGGGCGTCGATCACACCGGCGCTTTCCAACTTTCTCAGGGCGTTGACAATAACGGAACGGGTCAGTTTATATTCCTCGGCGAGCTTACTGGCGACCAGGAATCCTTCGCTTCCTTCAATCTCATTAAAAATATACTTGACCGCCTCCAGTTCCGAATAAGAAAGGACCTCCAGCGCTAATTGCACCACCGTCTTTTTGCGGGCCTCGTTCTCCAGGCGTTCATTAACGCTGCGTAAAATCTGCATACCGGCGACGCTGGCCCCGTACTCGGCCAAAATTATTTCGGCGGGAGCGTAGGCACGGTCTTCCCGGGCATACACCACGGCGCCCATCCGCTCCCCGTTTCCAAAGACAGGGGCTAAAATGGTGTAATAATTAGTGTCCTTGACCAACAGGTTCACTTCCGTATGAGTAAACCCGAAGAGCCACTGTTGGCTGTTCTCGGAAAATAGTCCGTTTTTCAGGTCATCATAAGCAAACAGACCGCCCCGGATAGAACTTATCTCCGCCTTGCCCAATAATTTGCCTTTCCTGCCCACAATATAAACACTGGATTCGATCATGCGGGATAATTCATCACAGACCGCGTGAAAATCCAACGTCTGCCCGGCTGATTTCTGTAACAATTGGTGCAGGATTCTGGTTTTTTCTAACAACAACTGCATTTCCAAACTAAAAACCTCCTCAATAATTGAATAGCTGTTGTTAGTAGTATTTCCACCATTTAGTATAATATACTTATATTGTTAATTTTTTTAATCCGGCTGAGTAATTAGAATCTACATCACCACATAGTTCGAGAAAACTCCCAGGGCTATGGCTATCCCATATGGAAAACTTGCCAGAGAGATTCCTTTCTCACCCGTTTCCTGTTTACCCTCCGGCAGCCTGGGGAAATTCCATACCTTAAAAGACGAACATACAAACAGTTTTAAAGCTTGTCCGATTTGCAGTAAAGTTTGTTTCAGCAGACCCCGGTAAATTAATACTAACAATGAGAAAATCCCGCCCAGAATTGCTGCCCAAATAAAGCTTTGCAGGACAAAACCAGCGCCTTTCAAGGACCCTACAACTCCCAAAAGCTTGATATCCCCGGCTCCCATGCCACCCAGTAAAAATGGCGGGAGCAGAAGGGCCATCCCCACTCCCAACCCCAGAAGCCAAAAAAGAAAACCGCTGAATCCCGCCAGACAGATATGATATCCTAATCCCAGGATCACTGTCGGAATGAGGGTGAAATTGCAGGTTTTCCGGCTCCGGATATACGTATAACAAGAAAAGACCAGGATAAAGATCAATAAATAATCTATACTCAAAGGAACCACTCCTTTTTCACCGGATAAAGCAGCCCTACCTAAGAATCCTTAAGTAGGGCCCTTTCATGTAACCCATAGCTCAGCGGGGAGTAATTAACTCAGTATTCACCTGACCAAATACCCGCCAAGGCCAGGATCAAACCGTATTCCGCCTACCCTGCCCCTTTTTTCTTCCGCAAGTCTTTTTATCATTTCAAACATTTGTAATGCCCTTCTCTAAACCCTTATCTAGCGAAAATAACTCACCAGCTTGTCTATCTTGTCTATATTGTAATAATAATAAAAGAACGCGCCTATCCGGCATCGTTCCCAATTTAATTAGTTATTAGGTCCCTGTTTTTTTGGAAATTTGGGATCTCTTTTTTTTACTTCTAGTACCCCTCCCGCTTCCGCAAACCTGTTAAAAAATTACGTATGAAAAGCTGACTCTCTTGATAATTATGGGACCCGCGCAGATCCAGGATATGATACTCCCCGGTCCCGCAAAAGCGGGCGGCGAAAATAGAACTTGCCTCCCAACGGGACACTTCCCCTCTGATAAAGGAGAGGTTTTCGGCCAACCGCGCAGCTATATAAGAACTCTCCTCCAGAGGGGATTCCATAATAAAGACCAACCTGCTCGATACTCCGCTGTGACGAATAAACCTTAGAAGGGACCTCACGATCCCCTCAAGATAAGGACGATTGTCCATCACAACATAAAGCTCTGAGAAATCTTGTTTTTCTCTTTCTTGTTTAATACGCACTGTTCCATAGAAGAAGATGAACACCACTGCCGCACCTAAGAGTAATTCACCCATTTTTATATCCTCCGCACTCGGTCGCTTTGGGTAATACCCCTATATACTATGCGGAAGGCAGTAGGTTATTTCTTTTTATAATTCAACTAAATGATGTTTTAAACCAAAAAGGACGGCCTGGGTGCGATCTTCCACCTGCAGTTTGCGGAATATGCTGGTGACATGGTTTTTAACCGTTTTTTCACTAATAGTTAATTCCCGGGCAATTTCTTT
Source organism: Peptococcaceae bacterium UBA5318 (assembly GCA_002408285.1). Lineage (GTDB taxonomy): Bacteria > Bacillota > Peptococcia > DRI-13 > UBA5318 > UBA5318. The sequence goes on from DHRG01000011.1 coordinate 3,958, forward strand.
ATTACTAAAACCCTTAGCCATTAATTTGAGAACATCCATTTCCCTTTCCGTCAGGTTTTCCCATTCTTCCTTGCCGCGTCTATGTCGGCTAACGCTCAAACGGTTGATTTCGCCTAACACCTTATTAGTAATACTAGGGTCAATCACTGAATTTCCTTGGGCTACTTCACGGATCGTTTCTACCAGTTTAGCGGGGGCGATGTCTTTTAAAACATACCCTGACACACCGGCCCGCACCAGTTCGATGACATATTCTTCTTCTTCATGAATGGTGAGGGCAATCACCCCTATCGACGGAAACTCCCTTTTAATGATCTTTGTGGCTTCGATCCCATTTGTTCCCGGCATATTAATATCCATCAGTATCACCTTAGGTTTCAACCGGCGCGCCAGGTTTATACCGCCTTGCCCATCTCCCGCCTCATCAATAACGTCAATGTCTTCCTCCAATTCTAATATTTTCCGTAAACCTTCACGTACCAAGGGATGATCATCAACAATAACAACCTGGATTTTTTCTTCACACATATCTCTTCCCCCTTGCTAGTCTAATGGAAGAATCGCTAATATTTCAGTTCCTTCTCCCGGGTGCGACCTGACAGATAATTGACCGCCTAATATTTCCAACCTTTCCTTCATCCCCAAAAGGCCATAACTATCTGGCCGTGGCGCCTGAAGATAGGTATCGGCATCAAATCCAATTCCATCATCCTTAATAACAAGCATGATATGCTGAGAATCCATTTCTAAATTAACCATCACCTTATTCGCATCGGCATGCTTAATAGTATTCTGAATGGCTTCCTGCACTACCCGGAATAACGCTACTTCTATCAAGGAATTGACCCTTTGCCGCTGCCCCACGCAATTGACTTCTACCGCCACTTTACACCGTTCTTTCAGTGATTCCGAATAACGTGTAATCGCCGGGATCAAACCCAAATCATCCAGCGTCATGGGTCTAAGATCAAAAATGATACGGCGCACATCCTGGAGGCTGTTTTTAATCATTTCCCTGGTTATTTGCAATTCCTTGCGCGCACCTTCTTTATCCATATCCAACAACTTTTCACAAACCTCGGTGCGCAAAACCACATTAGCCATAGACTGGGCAGGTCCATCATGGATCTCCCGCGCTACGCGTTTCCGTTCTTCCTCCTGCGCCTGGATGATCTTGGGCGCCAGTTGGCGTTTTTGCTGCACAACCTCTAATTCATTATTGATCCACTTGAGATTACCCCCCAGATAATCAAGCACGACGCCCACCTGGGTCACCAAGCTTTCCGCTTTATCCACCGTTGTCAGGAGTTTACGCAAGCTTCTCTCCAACTCATTGCGTCTTAATTTAAGTTGATGCTCCCTCTCCCGTAGTGAACCCAGTTCTACTTGCAACTCACGCGCTTTTTCATAAGCCAGGCGTATCTCATCCTCTGAGTATTTGCCGAAATTCCGGCTAGCCTCCATCAAACGAATACGGGCAGCCCTCTCCAGACGTTCCAGTTTATCCACTTTCTCAATGGTGCCCATGACCTGATATTGTATTTCCTGAAGTTCTCTTTTAATTCTATCACATTCGGAACGGGCATTTTCCGCAATATCATAGATTTGGATTTTACTGTTTTCAATAGCCGATAAGGTTTCCGACACGATTTTTTCCAGACTCGGTACATGCATGGATACTCCCCCGCCCAAATATATTTGTATCAACAATAGTGATAAGGCGTGCGTTTTCCTTGCCTTGGGTTACGTTATATTTATTCTTGCTTATTGGCATAACTCCTGCAATCATAGACATAATAATCTTTATTAATCTATGTTTTTGGATGGTGATTTTATGGAAATTACAAATTGTTGCGTATGCTGCGGACAACCTCTTGACTTGGTCGATGAGGAGTGGGCTGAGGATAAAAGCGTTTGCTGGCAAAATCATGGCGAGTATTGTCCGCGTTGTTACCTTGATTTAATAGACCAGCGCAAATCGTATTAGACTTATACTGCAAAAACAACGCCGGAGCAAACCGGCGTTGACGTATCGTTCTTTTTTTATAGCGGGTAAACCTTAGCGCCCATAGTTGCCTCATTATTCTGGGCTAAGTTATAATCCACGTGGGTTTTAGCGGCATAGCGCTCCTCCAGAAATTTCTTCGCTACCTGCGGGAAGATGGCGTAAGAGAGGGCGTCTTCTTCTTTTTGCAGATAAATACCGATCTCTTTTCTGGCCTGCTCCAGTCCGGGTTCGATGTAATCGGCCGGACGCCCGGTAATTGGTTTTTCGTCACCGATGATGAGCTTTTGAATTTCTTCGTTGACAGGGGCCGGAGTTGCTCCGTACTGTCCTTTCATATAGGCGCGTACTTCGTTGGTCACCATCTTATACCGTCCCAGCAGCACGTTCATCACCGCCTGAGTCCCCACGATCTGGCTGGTGGGCGTCACCAGCGGGGGATAGCCCAGATCGGCCCTCACCCGCGGTACTTCCTCTAAAACATCGTTCAGACGGTCGCCGGCATTCTGCTCTTTTAATTGGTTGATAAAGTTGGACAGCATCCCGCCGGGCACCTGATACAATAAAACATTCGTATCCACCCCTGCGGTATATACATCAAATACTTTGTATTTTTTACGGGTTTCCTTGTAATACTCCGCCAGTTCCGTTAAAGCGGCGAGATTAAGGCCTGTGTCATAAGGCGTATCCGCCAGCGTCGCCACCATGGGTTCAGTGGCCGGCTGGGAGGTCCCCATAGCCATCGGGGAAATAGCGGTGTCAATGCCATCCGCCCCGGCTTCTATAGCCTTCAGGTACATCATTGAGGCCATCCCGCTGGTGTAATGAGTATGTACCTGCACCGGCAGAGGGAATTTTTTCTTGAGCTCGCTCACCAGTTCATAAGCGGCATAGGGCTTTAAGATCCCGGCCATATCTTTGATGCAGAAGGAATCGGCCCCCATATCGACCATATCTTGCGCCATTTTTAGGAAATAGTTGAGATCATGGACCGGGCTAATAGTATAACTCATGGTGGCCTGGACATGGGCTCCTTCTTTTTTGGCCGCTTCCATAGCTTTTTGCAGATTCCGCACATCGTTCATGGCGTCAAAGATGCGGAAGATATCCATTCCGTGAGCGACTGATTTTTTGATAAATTCTTCGACAATGTCGTCAGCATAATGTTTATAGCCTACCAAATTCTGTCCCCGCAGCAGCATTTGGATCTTCGTCTTCTTCAGCGCTTTTCTGATGGTGTCTAACCGCTCCCAGGGGTCTTCCTGCAAAAACCGCATACAAGTGTCAAAAGTAGCTCCACCCCATACTTCCATGGAGTAAAACCCTACTTCATCCATTTTCTGGGCGATAGGCAACATATCTTCTAACTTCATCCGCGTCGCCAGCAGGGATTGATGGCTGTCACGCCATGTTGTATCGGTAATCATGATCTTTCTTGTTTGAGCAGTCATAAAACTATCATCATCTCCTTTAACAATAATTAATGATACCTATTTCATATAAAAAAGTCCAGTTCCTTATTTATATCTTTATCATCTTTCCAACGATATCCCTTGAAGAAAGTAGTCAACTATTTCGGCAGCTATCCGCTCCTCATTCTGGGGAGTTATCTCGACCAGCGAGAGGGGTCCGGCAACAGTCCCGATCCCGCCGCTGAGCACCTGGGCGAAACAGGCCGCATCCAGCGGCCTAAGCTGCTTAATCGCTATCCCGTCCCGAATAATATTTTCGATCGTCTTGAGGCTTTGTCCATACCTCTCGACGAGCCACTCATGAAAGTCATGATCCATAAAGCTGGTATCCATTATAAATAGTTTTGCGATAAACCGGTATTTCTGTCCGATTTCAATGGTCTTTCTCGCAAACGCGATGAGTTTGCCGCGCGTTGTGGTTTCCTGAGCGATTTGTTCCTGAATAGCCAGATCGACGATAGTGATCCCTTCCTTAACCGTATCGCGGAACAACTGCTCCTTACTCTGGAAATATTCATAAACCGTACCCTTGCCAATACCGGCCTGTTGGGCGATTTCTTCGATCTTGGCAGTGTGGTAGCCTCTGGTGCTAAAAATCTCAGCCGCGGCCTGGATAATTAATTGGCGTTTTGATACATCGTTTTTATCAAGCATATTATTCACCCCCGGTCACTGAAGAGTTAGCCGTTTCCTGATTACGGGGCCTGCGGAATAAGATCTTTATAGTTTTCTCCTTAATATCCTCGAGGATAATATACATACACGGCACGAGGATCAACGTGATCAATGTTGAAAAACTTAACCCCCCAAATACCACGGTTGCCATCGGCGCCGACATTTCCGCCCCTTCGCCAAAACCCAGTACCATCGGAACCAACGCGAGAACGGTCGCCAACGTTGTCATCAAAATCGGTCTTAAACGTGTTGATCCCCCTTGGATGATCGCCTCTTGGCGCGGTATATTATCACGCCGGCGCAGCGTATTGACATAATCAACCAGTACAATGGCATTATTTACGACAATCCCGGCAAGCATGATGATCCCGATTATTGCCGGTACATTTAAAGTCCGCCCGGTGATAAACAGGGAAAGGATGACCCCGATCACCATCGGCGGTAAAGCAAACATGATGACGAACGGATAAAGCAGCGACTCATACTGTATAGCTATAATCATATATACGAGAATTATCGCCAGTATCAAAGCCAGCCCCAAATCCTCAAACGCCTCGACCATCTCTTTATTGGTCCCCGCGAGCTCCACCTGGATACCGGTCGGTATATTGAGTCCATTAACGGCGGCCTGGATATCCCTGTTCACGCTTCCCGCGTCGCGGCCGGAAACATCACCGGTCACAGACACGATCCGCGTCTGGTTGATCCGGCTGATGCTTGTCGGTCCTTCCGTGACCTCAAGCTCAGCCACCTCACCAAGCGGTACAAGCGCCCCGCTTGCCGACGCTATCGTCAGGTTCTTCAGGTCATTGATATTTCCGCGGTAAGCCGCATCCAGGATAACATTAACGTCTATCTCTTCGCCTTTATACCTGAACTGTGTGGCTGTCGAACCCTTAATAGCTGTACTCAAAAAGCCCGACAACTGAGCGGCATTGATGCCATATAAGGAAGCTTTCTCCCTGTTCAATCGAACATGCAACTCCGGCCGTCCGCTTTCAAAGCTGGTCTGCACCTCACGCGCACCCGGCACGGCTTTGACGACCTCCGCGATAGTAGCAGCCAGCGACTTGAGGACCTCAAGATTATCTCCGGTTATCTGAACCTGGATCGGAGAACCCGTAGCGGTCATCATGGCGGAGGTAGAGGCGATTTCGATTTCCGCTCCCGGTATATGAGCGCATCTATCCCTAAGCTCATCGAGAATTTCATTTATTCCCCGCTGGCGCTTGCTTTTTTCCGTAAGCTTGCCGGTGATAGAAGCGGTTTCCGGGCCCGAAGCCATATTCATCATGCTGCTGGCGGCGCCGATAGTAGAAAAGGTCCACTGATGCTCCGGCAATTCCTCGATATATCCCTGGACAAGTTCGGTAACGCGCTCGGTTTCTTGGAGCGCCGTACCGTTTGGCAAGGAAATACTGACTGAATATTCTCCGGTATCCTGCGCCGGAATAAACTCCATCCCGACAAACGGGATCAGGGCCAGGCTGGCTACAAGCATAACCAGGGTCCCCGCGACGACCTTCTTTTTATTATTGATCGCCCAGGCCAGCGCTATTTTGTATTTACCGTTCAAGCTGTCGATCACAGTTCCCCATTTCGTTGATAATCTTGCAATGGGACCCTGTTTCTGATCTCCGTCGCTATACCCGATCTCTTCGCCATCCGTCAGACGGTTGACGCGGTCCACCTTCATCAGTTTTGATGAAAGCATCGGCACGAGCATCAGCGCCGCTATCAACGAAGACATTTGCGAAAAGGCTACTGTCAGGGCTAACGGTTTAAATATTTCCGAGGCCATACCCGCCACAAAGACGATCGGCAGGAATACAACTATCGAAGTCATCGTGGACGCGGTAATCGCAAGCCCCACTTCATCGGCGCCCAGCTTGGCAGCTTCGAGGCGGGAATAGCCTTTCTGCCGGTAGCGGTAAATATTTTCGAGGATAACAATAGAGTTGTCAACCATATTCCCGATACCTAACGCTAACCCTCCCAAGGAAATCAGGTTGAGCGTCAGCCCGCCGAAATACATGAGAATAAACGTGGAAATAATGGAAATAGGAATAGATATAGCGATGATCAAGGTGCTCCGGATATTTCTTAAAAATAAGAGCAGAACCAGCACGGCAAGCAGCGCCCCCTCCAGCGCACTGCTTACAACATTATCTATCGACATGCGGATATACTGCGCCTCGTCATAACCGACATTGATATGGGTTTCTTGAGGCAATACCTCCGCGAGGGCCTTCAGTTCTTCTGTCACTGTGTCGGAAACCTTCACCGAATTGGCGTCGGTCTGCCTCTGTATGGATATCTGCACGCTGGGTACGCCATCCATATAGACATATTCCGTCTTATCCTGATAAGTATCTTCCACATTTGCTATTTCAGCCAGGCGGATATAGCCCCCGCTCGCCAGCGGGATCTGGAGATTTTCTATCTCCTCTGTATTAGAAAATTCCCCGGTTACGCGTACGATATGCTCGCGTAAACCTTCCTCGATTTTACCGGCTGAGGTATTGCGGTTTTCCATAGCCAAATAAGATACGATCGTATCGAGGGATAATCCATAAGCCTGCAGCCGCTGCGGAATCGCGGAAATCCTGATCTCGCGCTTTACCCCCCCGTAAATATCAACCGATGCGACGCCGGCAAGCCTTTCGAGGCGGGGTTTGATCACATCGTTAGCCAGGGTATTCAGCTCCGACAGCCCCATATCGCCGCCAAAACCGAGTACCATGACCGGCATCATATTCGGATCCAGTTTCAAAAGCATCGGCCGCTCCACGCCGTCCGGCATATAACCCATAATAAGGTCTATTTTCTCGCGCATCTGGTTCATCGCGAAATTCATATCCGTTCCCCAGATAAACTCAACGTAGACCATCGAACTGCCCATGCTCGAGATGGAGTTGATATTCTTTATGCCGTTTACCGAACCCAGCGCACCCTCGATCGGCTTGGTGATGAGGTTTTCTATCTCCTCCGGTCCGGCCCCGCCGTATGTAGTTAAAGAAATAGCCATCGGCAGATTAAGTTCCGGTATGAGCGCCAAGTTCAGCTTGCTCAAAGAAACTGTGCCCAAAAGGAGTATCATTAAAATCACCATGATAATAGCGACAGGGCGATGTACCGAGGTATCGCTGATTTTCATTATTTTTCACCCCTTGCTGTTGCGGAAACAGCGCTGCCGTCCTTCACTCCATACTGTCCTTCAACAATAATCGTTTCTCCGGCGCTAAGTCCGCTGACGATCTCAGCCTCATTGCCGATCGTCATTCCTAACTTTACTTCCCGCAAGACAGCCTTCTCGTTTTCGACTGCGTAAACTATCTTCTTTTGTTCATAATCCAGGACCGCATACTGCGGAACGACAAGGACATCCTCCCTGCTATCGACGGCCAGCCTGACCTCCCCATACATCCCGCCCTTGACAGCCATACTGTCATTAACTATTTCCATAGTTACAGGATAGGCCTTCGTCCGCGCGTCGATATGCGGGGCGATCGTTGTGATCGTCCCGGTATATAGCTCCTCAGAGGCCGCCGGTATGCTCACTTCCATCTTTTCCCCCAGCTTGAGCTTGCCGATATTGGCCTCGCCGACCTGCACCTGCAGCTTGAGCGTATCTATGTCCACAACGGTCACGAGCGGCATTGAACCGGCTAATTGCCCTTCAACCGCAGCTACCGAAGCGACTACCCCATTGATCGGACTCAAAAGGGACATGTTCTCTTTTTGCAGCCTCAGGTTTTCCAGCGCCGTTTCTAATTGCTCCAACTGGTATTTGGAAACAGCCCCCGCCTCAAAAAGCTGGCTGGTGCGTTCATAATTCAGCTCGGCCTCCCCGATCTGTATATTGATCTCACGCGAATCAAAATAGACCAGCGGCGTGTTAACGGCAACTCTTTCTCCAACCTGAACGGGAACAGCGACAACCTTCAGCGCCGGATTTTTCGAAGCCAGCGCTACTTCTTCCCGCGGGGACAGCAGACCTCCCAATAATATGTATTTTTTCATATTTCCTTTTTGTACTGTTTCCACACTGACCGGAATTTTCTTTTCCCCGGCTCCGGTGGTATTTACAGCCTTATTGCTGCAACCGGCGGCAGCCAAACAAATCATCAGGAATATTAATAAAACTGTTTCTTTAGTTTTGTAATACATTTTCTTTCCCTCCCCGTGTTCCGGCCTGATCCGCCGTACTCGCGCCGACCGGTCAGTCAGTCAACAAATATATTTTATTGCCTGTTGTAATTTTTGTCAATCACTATCCGCTCTTTTTACAGTATTAAAGGCATAGACTAATTATTATAATACCGTTACAATTACTGGTATAAGGCTGCAGTCGGTCTGCTTACGAGATCCGATCCTATATGTTAGGAGGTCTTGGAATGAAAAAACGCGAGTTTTCCCTCCTGCTTTTGTTCTTCCTATTGATGCTGAGTATCAACGGTCTGATCATCAATGCCGCCTATACTACGATCATGAGCTTCTTTAGCCAGATTGCACTGTCGTCCGGCTACCTGAAAATTATCTCGAACCTCTTTTCCATGATTTTAGCCACGCTGGTCATTTTTACAGCAATCGTCATCCTGCTGGAAAGGCGCGACCCCGCCAAAACCTTAGCCTGGCTGCTGATTCTCATATTCCTGCCAATTGTCGGGTTTATATTGTATCTGGTTTTCGGACGGCAATTCCGGAAACGCCGTATGACCGCCAAAAAGAAAGTCCTGAACAATTCCATTTATCCGCTCAATACCGCCTTCGCTGAAGGAAAAACGGAATTGACCTGGATGACAAAAACCAAGGAACGGTTGATCAACCTGATTTCCAATAACGCCGAATTCCCGGCGACCTTGCACAACGACGCCAAGATCCTCCAAGACGGCGAGCAAACCTTTGCCGCTTTCTGTGAAGCGATAAAATCCGCACAGGAATATATCTATCTGGAAACATATATCCTGCGCGACGATCATATCGGCGGAAAAATCTCCGGCCTTTTAAAGGCAAAAGCGGAAAAAGGCGTCAAAGTCAGAGTTATTTTTGACGCGATCGGTTCAAAAGACTTAAGCGCTGATTATCTGGCCGGCATGAGAGCCGCCGGAGTGCTGATCGAGCCGTTTTTTCCGGTGCGCATGTCCATCCTGCAAAACAAAATCAATTACCGCAATCATCGCAAGATCCTCGTTGTCGATGGTACTATAGGTTTTGTAGGAGGTATCAATATCGGCGACGAATATCTGGGCCGCGACCCGGCAATCGGCTACTGGCGCGACAACCACCTGCGCATTAGGGGCAATGCCGTTTATTTTCTCCAGCGCATCTTTTTGCAGGATTGGTACTTTATGACTAAGGAATCGCTCGAACATAGTTTTCTGAGGCTCTCCGCCGTGGAAAACGGACCTGGCGACAAAGTGGTGCAAATAACCGCCAGCGGGCCGGATACTCACTGGGAAACGATCATGCAGGTCTATTACTATGCTATTGCCACCGCGCAGGAGTCTATTTACATGGCCTCCCCGTATTTCGTACCGAATGAAAGTATCCTGACCGCCCTGCAAACCGCGGCCTTGAGCGGAATAGACGTGAAGATCCTCCTGCCCGCCAAATCCGACCATCCGCTTGTAGAACTGGCGGCCTGCTCCTATCTCGAAGAATTGATGGAAACAGGGGTGGAGATTTATCTTTATAAGCAGGGCTTTTTACACTCGAAGCTCCTGATGATCGACGGGGTCATCTCTTCGGTAGGCTCCGCCAATATGGACCAACGCAGTTTTAATTTAAACTTCGAGGTCAATGCGCTGATTTATGATAATAAAACCACCCAACAGTTAGAAAAGAGTTTTTTTGAAGACCTTCAATTCTCTGAGAAGTTAGACTTAGAGTCTTTCAAAGACCGTTCTTTTAGGCGGCAGCTCCTGGAATCGGGGGCGCGGCTCCTTTCTCCGCTGCTGTAAAGAAAACTTGGCTTACGCCAAGCCTCTGGCGACGGCGAAATCCTTAGTTGCACTTATACTATCATCCTATTAAGACTTATACTTTCCGATAGTATAAGAAAAAGGCGCATGAATATTAGACCATTCATGTGCCTTTCAATATTTTTAGTCTGTTTTCCCTTGTTATTTTACTTCAACGACCCAACTGGCTACCCAGCCTATCGTACCGTTTTCCATTTTCACCTGATACCAGCTATCCTTGACCTGTTGGATCGTCATGATTTCGTCTTTAGGCGCCTTGGCAATGATACTGGCACTGGTAGAAGAATCGCTGCGCACATTTACGCCGCTATTTGACGAAGCGGACACAGTCTTGCCCACCAGCGAGCCGCCTGTAGCCGGAGGATTCGTCGTCGTTCCTGTACCCGGCGTATCCGTCCCTGTACTTGGAGTCGTAGTCCCTGTACTGGGTTTAGTTGTTCCTGTTGCAGGAGTCGTTGTTTTAACCGGCGTTTTATTCACTTTGGCCTGGAGTTCATTGATCGTATTTTGGAGAGCCTGCGCCTGGACTGCAAGTTCAGCTACCTCTGTTTCCAGACCCTTGATCCGGTCCTGTATAGCCTTATCCGCATAACTTTGGGATACAACCGGATCTGCACTGGAGCCCGCCTCCGGAGAATCCGCCGTTACGGTGCGTCCGATCAGAATTCCCGCCACAACGGAGAGAATAGCACCGCCAATAATGATGTTCCGCAGTTTCATTCTTTCCCTCTCCCTTCATTTTGGGTCATTTTGCTATATGGTTGTAAGCTTTTTTATCATGATCGCTTTTTTGCAGAGATCTGGTCCGTAAAACGCCGATTTTATCAGCCGCGATAAAAACTGTCAGCGTCGTACCGATCATGATGAGCATCCCGTGCGCTGAAGTAACCTGTGTGATGATGATTGAAGAACATCCCAGCAGGATACTGACGGCATAGATCGTCAGCACCGTCTTCCGGTGGGTAAGCCCCAAATCCAGTAAACGGTGGTGCAAATGCTCCCGATCCGGGCTGAAAATAGGCTTCCCGTTCAGGAAACGGCGGGCAATGGCAAAAGCAGTATCAGCAATGGGGATTCCAAGGATCACTACAGGTAAAAACAAGGATATGACAGTAGCGCCCTTGGTCAAGCCAAGGATCGCGATCGCCGCCAGATTGAATCCCAGGAACAACGACCCGGTATCCCCCATGAAAATCTTGGCGGGATAAAAATTATGCTTCAGAAACCCTAACGTAGCAGCCGCCAGGATAAACGACAACATAGCGGCCTGCATATAGCCTGCCGCTCCCTCCAGCAGGGCTACGATCCCCAAAGTAACCGCGGCAATGGAGGAAACTCCGGCAGCCAGTCCGTCCAGTCCGTCAATGAGATTTACGGCATTCGTCATCCCCACGATCCACAAGATGGTGAGAGGATATCTCCAATATCCTAAATCAATGGTAGTACCGTCAAAGGGACTCGTCAAAAAATTCACCCGTACGCCGGCATAAATCACCACACCGGCGGCCAAAATCTGCCCCAACAATTTAGTTTTCGCAGAAATGCCCCGAATGTCATCCCACATGCCCACCAGGCAAATAACCGCTCCGCCGGCCAACAATCCCTTTATTTGACTTGTCAACGGCTGTGTAAGAATAACAATTGCCCAAAAGCTCAGACAAATCGCCAATCCGCCCAAACGCGGCATCAGGTTCAAATGGACCTTGCGCCTATCGGGTTTGTCCATCGCTTTGAAGCAAACCGCCAGTTTTTTTATCCAGGGAGTACTAAGTAGTGTAATGATAAAAGCTGCTAATAGAGGCCCTACGATCTTTATCAACACAAGCTGCCTCCTAATTTTATTTTTATAACTAATTTCAAATTATAATTATAGCACGAATATCAAACCGCGTCTACTTTTCTACCACAAACATCAGTTCAGCTTCACAGGCCAATTCCGCTCCCACCAAAGCCCTGGCTCGGCATTTGCCAACGGATCCTTTGATCCGGATCACTTCGATTTCCATCCGCAGCTGATCCCCCGGCAACACCCGGCGTTTAAAACGGCAGTTGTCGATCCCGGCAAAGAGCGCTACTTTTCCCTTATTCCCGGGCTTCCGCAAAACCAAAACCGCTCCCGTCTGGGCCAGGGCTTCAATAACCAAAACACCGGGCATAACAGGCTGACCTGGGAAATGACCCTGAAAAAAGGGTTCATTCATAGTCACGTTCTTCAGCCCGACGATTTTGGTATCTTCGATCAGCTCTACAATCTGATCCACGAGTAAAAAAGGATAACGGTGAGGCAAAATTGCCATGATTTGCTGGATATCTAAAAACACAGTATCACCCCCTGTTTAGTTTTTTCCACAACAAAATCACTTCTTTCTCCCGCAGGAGCAGGATAGCGGCCGCATAAACAATGATCCCCGCAATGATGCCGACCGTCACCCCAAGAAACAGGCCCTTGCCGCCGGCGGCGCACAGTCCCGAACCCATAAGAAACCGGTAAGACAGCGCCGCGGTATACGCGGTAAGTAAGGATGCCGACAAGGATTTACCCACGGACGAAAACAACTCTTTTACAAAGAGTTCCGGCAAATGCTGTCTTAAACAAACGAACATCGCCGCCGCGTTAAAAACTGAGGCAATGGTATTGGCCAAAGCCAGCCCGTTGTGTCCCATTACCTTAACCAAGAGCATACTGGCAATAATATCCACCAGGATCGACGCGGCGCCCAGGTAAAGAGGGGTCCTCACGTCGCGCAAGGCATAATATGCCCTGGTAATCACCATATTGGCCGCCATCGCAAACATTCCCAGGGAGAAAAAGAACAGCGCTTCCGCCGTCATGGCCGTAGCCGCCGCCGTAAAGGCGCCCCTTTCGAAAAGAAGCTTGACGATAGGCGTCTTAAGGGCCATCAAGCCCGCCGCCGCAGGCAAAGTAACCAATAAGACAATTTTAAGGCCGCGGATCAGCGTTTGCCCCAAAGCGCACCGGTCCCCTTTAACAGACCGTTCGGCCAACGCGGGAAAAATAGCGGAAGACACAGCCAGCACAAAGATCCCCATGGGTAAATTCATGAGCTTACCGGCATAATTTAAGGCGGAAATGCTGCCTTCAGCAAGCCCTGAAGCAAAGATCCGGTTGATAGCAAGATAAAGCTGGTTGACAGCCGTCCCCAGGAAAATCGGCAGCAGATTGGTAAAAAGCTCCCGAACCTCCGGATGTTTTAAGTTCCAGTCCCAGGTATACCGGAAGCCGACCCGCCGCAAGACGGGAAGCTGTATCAGCATCGCCCCGGTCATACTGAATAGAGTCCCCCAGGCCAGATAATGAATACCATATTTTCCTAAAAAGATTACCGAAAGAATAATGATCAGACTGGAAAACCCTGGGGCAAAAGCAGCCATCGCAAAGGACTTGTAAGCATTGAGGATGCCGGTGACCAACATGCCCGCCCCCATGAAGATAACGGAAGGGAACATAATGACGGTCAGCAGCGTCGCCAAATCTCCCGTAGCCTGATCAAACCCCGGGGCTGTGAGATAGACCAGCCCGCGTGCTCCCGCCGCCCCGATAACGGTAAAAACAATCATGAACAAAACGGTCCAGTTCAACGTAATGCTGGAGATCCGCCAGGCTTCCCGGTCCTTACCCTGCACCAGATATTTCGTCACCACCGGCACGATGGAAGTAACCAAGGCCATCCCCAGCACTGCTTGTAAAAAATAGGGCAGGGTGTAAGCCACCAGGTAAGCGTCGGTTAAAGACGTAGCGCCGAATTGTTTGGCAATGACGGTTTCCCGGACAAATCCCAGAAGTTTGCCGACTAGGTTGATGACCATAATGACGACCGCGGCCTTAGCAATACTTTTGCCCATACTTATAAATTCCTCTGTTCCTTCAGCAATTCTTCGACCAAGCGCGCCGTCTGCCACGCTTTTTGGAACAAAACCTGCACCTTCTTTTGTGTATCCTTGTTTAACTCTTCTTGATTCTCAGAAGCCCAATCGGCCATTTCCACTAAAACCTGGGATTTCAAATCCTGGACTGTTAGTAACGACTGACGCCCCACTTGTTCAAGAAAGCGTTCGACCTTGGGATCATAAGAAACGCCTACCAGCGAAACACCCGCGACAGCCCCGTAGATCAAGGCGTGGAGCCTCATGCCAATGACCATATCCAAGTTTTTCGTGATGGATAAAAACTCTTCCGGTCTATACCCGCCCCGGCAAACGACACTGCCCGCCTTCATCATACCGGCGGCTTCCCGGCTGACAGCAATATCCTCCGGAAAATGCAGGGGTATAAAGACAATTTTCCAGCCTCTTTTCGACAGTTCGTCGCAAGATAAAGCCAGTTCGGGCAGATAAGCATTGTTTTCCCAGGATCGGATAAACACTCCCAGGAGCCGCTCCCGGTCGGTTGGCAAAACTCCGTTTTGAGCCAGGATTTCCTTCCCTATCCGGGGATCTATATCCTCCCCTTTTAGTCCTAAAACCGGGTCCGCCGTCACAGTGACCGTGTTCTCCACGCCCATACTCTGCAGTTCATCCTTGGAACCCTGATCCCGCACGGTGATCAATTTAACACGGTTTAAGACCCAGGCGGCCAGCAACCGGTTTCTTTTTTTCCGGATCGGTCCGATACCTTGGGCATAAATTACCGCCGGTTTACCTAAAAGCTTGGCTAACATGATGACTCCCAGGTAATAGAGAGGGCTGTTGCTACTGGTAACATCCTGCAGTAAAGACCCTCCCCCGCTGAGCAAAAGATCACAGGAGCTTAACGCTTTGGCGGTTTCAAGAACCCGCCATCGATTGACCGCTTTCACCCCGTACAGTTTTTCCGTATGTTTCGGGTCATGGGATAAAACAGTAATCTCCATAGCCGGTTCCAGCTTTCTCATCGTCTGGATCATCGCATGCAAGACGGTTTCGTCCCCGGCATTATTAAACCCATAATACCCCGAGATAACAAGTTTACTCACCGGACGTCCTCCTTGATAGCCAACCCGTCAGAAAATCCGTCAGAATAATTAGCGCAAGCCCTGCCAAAACGCCCATCCATAACCCATGAAAGGAACGGGTCAGCGAGATTAAAAGGGGAGTATGGATATGGGCGTAAGTATTGACCAGGGATATCTGTCCAATAATACCAAAGATCAATAAGACCACTTTGCGAAAATCGTATCCGTAATACAATAAGGCCAGCATGGCCGGATAACCAATCAGAAACTCCTTGGTCCGCGGACGCACGCCTAAAACCTGATCCAGCAAGTCCCGGAGCATTAACTCCCAGTTGCCGACCAACACCGGGGCATTGTTCCCGGTACGCATAATATAAACGACCAGCGCTATAGCCACGGTCCCCCCCAGCAAGATATGCTTAACCAGTACAGGACCGTGCAATAATTTCTCCAGTTTTTTCAGCAAATGGCCGCCCCGGAAAATAACATAAACGGGTATGACCACAAGCGGAATGATATGAGCTATTTTTACCCCGGAAAAACCATCCAGCTTCAACATAAAAGACTTATCAGCCAAAAGCCCGGTCATGATAATTGCGCCGATAAAACTCAGCAAGGACATCTTTAATAAGGCTAGTATAGCTTCTTTCATAGTGCGTTTTTCTTCGTTTAGCAGGGCGATAATTCCAATAACCGGGAAGATGATCACGCTCAATAAAGCAAAGGACTTACGCGCCAAAAGAGGGGAAAGATACAGCAGAGCCGCCCAGCCCAAAAGTCCAAGGAGCCCCAGCAACCCGGCCCGGCTCTCCCGGAAAAGGCGGGACAAAATCAGCAGCCCCCCGCCAAGCACTCCCAACCCCACCAGAAAAACGAGGATACGCGAATAGGGTAATCCAGCCGGGACAGAAGCCTGTCCGGCGCTAAAACCTTCTTTTTGCAGCGCAGCCTTGATTCGTTGTATGTATTGTACGGCCCCTTCTAAAGCGGAGCCCGGTTGTTCCATCCCAAAAAAGCGGACGCTGACAGCCCTGATATTTCTTTCGGAAACAGCCAGGCTGAACCGGTCGACGGCCTTAGTTTCCGTATGCTTCGGCATGTCATTGTCACTGATGCTGTGTATTCTCACTACGTTTTTATCCATGAGCAAAGCCAGACTGTTTAAGCCCTGCTGTGAATAGATCTCAAAGATCCCCACCGGCTTGTTCAGTTCCTTAAGCTTGGCCGCCAGATAAGGGATATTATTAGTACCTGGAATGGCGGAGTCATTAAAAGTAATTAAAGATAAGCCCGGTATTTTTTGCAGTGTTTTAACCAGATTATCTAAAGAATTCTCTTCAGCTTTGGGCCAGGTTCTGATCCGGGGGACCAGATCCAGGCCGCCTTGGTGGATCAATTCCATGTCCTGGGCGGAAAACCCTACTCCCAGCTTCTCCACTTCTGTTTTGGCAAGCGATAAGGAAATCATTCCATTTGGCCCGGCGGTCGTCCTGGTAACCCCGTTCTTCTTGGCAGATAGCTGCTGATAGATGGATTCAAAGGTGTTTTTGTCCTTTACTAAAATATAGCGGTTATTTTTGACAGGGTTGACCTCCGGGTAGATATCCGGAGCCATTTCCTTAAGCAGCCCAAGTTCATTGCCCGTCATGAGAAGGATATCCCCGCAGTTTTCAAAATCCTCCAAAGTACGCTCCCGCATGAGGACGCCCGTAGCTCCGGCCGCTTTAAACTTAGCGCTCAAAACATTCAAGGGCAGTTGATTCGCTTTGGAAAGGGCCAATAATTCATCGTAGTCCAACAGCACTTCCACCGATTTATTATCTTTTTCGGCCGCCATCCGCTGAACATCAAGATAGCACGACGTAAGCAGACCGACCCCGATCAGAAACACTGCGATCCATGTATATAATTTTTTTGTTAACATAATTGATTAGTACCTCCCGTTTACCATAAGCGCTTCCTGATTATTTATTGATTCAATAAATGGGTATACAGGTTCGCCAGGATGGTCAGCATACCGGCAAAATCCGGGGCTTGGTCCCAATCTTCCACATGGTTGCTCAATTCCGTTGTCAGGATATTATTCTCCGTTAGCAGGGCTTGGGCCTCCTCAAAAGACAGTTTCTTGCCGCTTAATCCTTCAGCCGTCGCAGTTACCAAGTCCTTCGCCGTCACCGTCAGCGGCAATTCGACCCTGCGCAGCACAACGCCGGGGTTTTTCTCATGGGCCACCCGTAAAACTTTATTCAGTTTATTTTCGATATTCCATTTGTTTGCTTTTCGTTCCAGGCCGTAGTCGTTGGCGTAACCACCTTCGATCAACCCCAATTCCCGCATCACCTTGACTCCCGGATAAGCCCAGTGGTCCATGACGCCGGGCCGGGGCGGGGTATATTCTGTCAGATAGGCTTTCCGCTTTTTCAAGTGGTTCTGTACCCACTCGATCGCTTGAACGGAATGAGTCATCTCCCGAAAGGAAAGCTCCTGCCGGATAGAGTAAGCGCTAGCCACTCCCGCCGCCTCGCCCGCTACCATGCCGACCGGGATTACTCTGGCGCTGCCATGGGCCAGCGAATCATAAGAAGCGCTGCGCCCCGCCACCAGAAGATGGTCAATCTTTAAAGGAACCAGACAACGGAAAGGAATGCTATAAATATCGGGGTGCCCGATGACATTTCCGAAATTATTGGGTCCGGTCGGCTGCACATCCACCGGATAACTGCCATGCCCGATCCTGTCCCAGTGGTCCCGGTTTTCCAGCACATCGGTAATGGTCAGCCTGTATTCTCCCTGGATATGCCGCGTTTCCCGCACATAGAGTTCCTCCGCCGTACCGGCATACCGGGCATTCGCAAAACCGGGGAATCTATTTTGCATAAACTCAATAATATGGGGGATCTCCTGCTTGCCCCGTTCTATTCCCTGGGCTTTGGAAGCGGGGTCGAGCCCGTCCACGCCAAAAATCAGCAGGGCATTGATCAGGATATTGCCGTTTTTCTGACGAGCCATGTTGGGTCCGCGAAAGCGCATCATTTCATCCTGCGGTTTGTATTCCTGGGCTTCTTTTCCAAACCCCCAGGCGGCCACCCGGGTAGACCCGGTATTAGAGTCATTATCGTCCTTGAGGTATTGGGCGACCTGCTCCCAGTCCACGCCGGAAACCTCAAAGACCAGGGTAACTCCCATCAGCAGCCCTCTTTCTCCATAGTCTTCCCCGCCTAAGGTATATGGTACGCCTGCCAGGACAGCCATGTCGGCGTCAACAGTAGCGTCGATCATCCGGAGCCCATAGTGTTCTTCCAAATTACCATCGCGCCGCACCTTGACGCCAATGACTTTGTTCTGCTCCAAAAGCGGCTCCGCCGGTTTAGTGTTCAACAGCAGCGTAATATTCTTTTCCTGTTTGATCTTGTTTAAGAAATAGGCCTTCGCCTGTTCTATGTCAAAGGCATTTCCTAAGTCGTTATAAAACTCTGCAAAAATACCTCTGGTCAATAATTCTTTGTCCGGGCCATGATTCATATCAATAAAATTCAGTTGACCCAATGTCATTAATCCGCCCAGGGCCCCGTCCTCTTCAATCAGCAGAGTTTTTAAGCCGTTGCGGGCTGCGGAAAGGGCTGCGGCAATGCCTTCCGGTTCACCGCCCACTACGATCACGTCATAGCCCGGTTTCCCTTTAATGATTGGACTGGGGGCAACCCTATTTTGTTCCCACCAAAAATAACACAAGCCAACTACTAATCCTGCCGCCAGGATTATTCCTAAAAGATAGGCGCGTATTCTCAAACGATGATTCTCCCTCCTGAATTTCGCATAGTACATATATTATATCTGTTTTTCGGCAGTTTGGAATATTATTAAACCGCTTCCTCGTAAAACCTGGCCAGCAAGGAGTAAAGAACCCCATAGGCAGGCCGCTCCTCCATCTTCGTAAGACGGCTTTCGATCTCTGGGGTCAAAATCCCTTTTTGCCGCAGCAACGCCTGTGCTTCCGGCACATTTATCCCCTCTGTGTGTATATCAGCGGCGGATAGGCCGTCAGCGGATGCGTTTTTTACAGTCAGGGCTTCGGCCAAGCAGATCAATAACTGGCTGTTCGCGGCTATTTCCCCGGCTTGTACCAGCTGGAGGCCGGATTGAGGATTGGCTTGCCGGATTGCTTTTATTATATAGTTGAGATAATTTACCGCATCCCAGGACTGAACACCCTGATCCAGACGGTAGTCGTTCGTATACCCTCCGGCGGCCAGACCCAGCTTACGCATCACTTTTAAGCCCGGATAGGCCCAGTGGTCCATCACGTCGGGACGGGGAGAATCAAACGCCGGCAGGTTGGCTCCCTGTTGGCCGAGCGTTTCCTGGATATCATGAACCGCGTCCCGCAAACCGCAGATCGCGCGGAAACCGATATCCTTATCCAGGGAAAAAGCCGCCGCGACACCCGCCGCCTCGCCTACCGCCATGCCCACAGGCAGGACCCGGGCGCTGCCGGCGGCCAAAGAATCGTACGAGGCGCTGCGCCCTACCACGAGCAGTTGGTCGACTTTTTGCGGAACAATGGAACGGAAGGGGACGCTATAAAGGGCCGGCTTCCCAATAACATTACCCAGATCTTCCGGCCCGGCGGGCTGGATATCAACGGGATAACTGCCCAGCGCTATACGGTCCCACTGGTCCCGGTTCTCCAGGACGTCGTCAATGGTGAGGCGGTATTCTCCCCGGATGTGCCGGGTTTCGCGGACATAGAGCTGAGGAGCCGTATCGACCAATTCGACTTTTTTAAAGCCGGGGAACCTGCTCCGCATGAATTCCAGGATATAGGGGATCTCCTTCTTTCCCCGTTCCAGGCCCGCCGCTTTGGAAGCGGAATCCAGCCCGTCCACCCCGAAGATGAGAAGAGCGTTAAGTAAAACGCTCCCGTCTTTCTGGCGGGCCAGGTTGGGTCCGCGAAAGCGCATAGCGGGATCATGGGGCTTGTACTCCAAGGCCTGCGGTCCATAACCCCAGGCCACCTTCCAGGTGGCGCCCGCCGCCGGGTCGCCCCAGCCGGGCTTTATTTTGCTGATGAGCCGGTTATAGTTGTTATAAAGGAATACATAAGGCCAGTTGACGCCTTTTACCGAAAAAACCAGCGTGACGCCCATTATCCTGTCCTTTTGCCCGTAATCCTCGGCGCCTACAGTGCAGGGCGCCCCGGCGGCAAAGGCCACATCGGCGTCCGTTGTGGCGTCGATGATCCGCTGACCGTAGTATTTGCTCACCTTTCCATTTTCGTTGACTTCCACGCCGACAAGCGTGGTTTCTTGCATGATCGGGGCGAGGAATTTGGTGCGGAGCAGCAGCGTAATATTAGGTTCTTTTTGCACCAGCTGCAGAAAATATCGCTTGGCCTCCTCAATATCAAAGGCATTCCCTAAATCCTCATAAAACTCCTGAAAAATCCCGCGGGTCAGCAGTTCTTTTTGCGGGCCATAGTTCATATCCAAGAAATTCAAGCGGCCTTGGGTCATCAGGCCGCCCAAGACCGGATCTTCCTCTATCAGCAGCGTTTTTACGCCGTTTCTGGCGGCCGATACCGCGGCGGCAATGCCCTCAGGTTCGCCGCCGACGACGATAAGAGGAAAAGATGACCCGACGGCAGCGTCACCCTGCGCCGGGGGCGGATCCGGTTGAACGGGCTGTGTCGTACTGCAGGCGGAATTGCTTAGCG
This sequence comes from Peptococcaceae bacterium UBA5318, assembly GCA_002408285.1. GTDB lineage: Bacteria > Bacillota > Peptococcia > DRI-13 > UBA5318 > UBA5318. The sequence goes on from DHRG01000011.1 coordinate 24,759, forward strand.
CGGATAGGCATAGTACTATTATGATGACGGCTTTATATCTCAAAAAACACACCTCAACAATCTGCTAACTTGGTAACACACTATATATTTCAGATAGGATCAGGTATCTTTGCTTAAATATATGGTAATACCCTTCTTAAAATCCTGAATATCTTTAAGGTTTTCTGTCAGTATATCATACAACTTGTCCGGACTAATCTCCCAATAACCATGAACCAGTTTATTACGGAACTTCGCCATATTTACCAGGTTGAAAACAAAGCTCTGTGAGAAGACGCCTAGTTTTCCAAGTTTAATAAAAATATCGGCATAATTTTCGGGCGCAGTTAATTCAGAGGCTTCATCTTGTAAAGCAAGAATCCTTCCGCCAATATTTAGGCAGCTTTCGATTGCGAGTTGTAAATAACGTTCACTTGCGCCTCTTAAGGCCATATCACCCAGTAATTCTTCTTTGGGTTTTAACGCAAGTGTTTGTAAATATCCCAGATATTTGCATAACAATTTGAGATGTTCCGCAATTCGTTCGTCTGTCATATAGCCCCTCCCACCTTGATTTTTCTCAAAAACTCCCGGTTGTACAACTGGCGTATATGCCTAAAGTCAAGGTATTCCATAATACTATCGGTTTCAAAATTAACCCGTTTTATAGGATCGGAGCAAAAGATTATCCTTTTATTTCGTAATATGCTATACCGGAGATGCAAAGGAGCCTCATTCAAAACAACCAAGTCAATTTCTTCCGTTCCTAAAATACGCATTGCATCAATCAGAATGTTTGTTTCAATAAATTTGTATTCAACCGCTTTATCAAACAGCAAGGCAATATCAATATCACTCAGCGGTTTCATATCACCTTGAGCGCTTGAACCGAAAAGATAAGCCGACACCAAGCCAGGCGCATGTTTCTTTAAAGCTTCTTGAAAGTCCAAAAGCTTTTGGCTAAAATTAGTAAAATCAACTTTTTGTTTGGTTATCATCCGGTCACCTCCCGAATACTTTCCTTACTCAATAATTGCTTCCATGTTTTTTAAAAATAGTTTCAAGTCCTGCCTAAAATGTTCGACAGTTTGAGGGAAGTCTTCTAATAGCTCTTTTATTTTAACGGCATCTAAATTATAGCCGTAGACATTTCGGAATACATGTCTGAAAGCCCTATATTTGTCTAATTTGAATGAGGTATCTTTTGAAATAACGGCTGTCCTCACTCGGGATATTTCAAGGGCCATTTGCCGTAATAATTGAATATGCCAATCATTGCCTTGTGGCAAAGATTCATCAATTTCCCTGCCAATTATTTCAAAGATGTTTTCCGCTATAACATAAAAATCATGTAAAACTGAGCCAATTGCCCGAAGCATAAAACCATCCTCTGCAAAAAGATTCTTTTTTCTTGCATCATCTTCAACCTGTAAATACCCTCGTTTTTGCAGTTCAGAAAGTAATAGGTCGATATTGGTTAACTCTTCCTCAATTCTGGCCTGAATCACACTTAATTCTTTTCTTGTCATAACGGCGCCCCCTCCTTAATCACCTTGTCGTGCAGACTTTGTTGGGCATTCTCCGCTAAGACGATATTCAAGGGAAACGGAACAGCCACATGGTCTGCCTCTGCCAGGGCAGCCCAATAATCCGCCCCTGCGGGGAAGCCTTCTACGAATAAATCAATATCTGAATGTACCGTATAATGTTTTCCCCAAACCAAAGAACCATACAGATAGACTTTCTTCACCCCATATTTTTCCTTCAGAAGAACAGCTACCTTTTCGGCACAGCAACGAGCATCAATACGCCGTTTGTTTTCTTCTTCGTCTTTTCGTTGAGTTCTTTCCTGCCAGCCTTTTTTCATTTCTTTCAGAGCGGCCTCATCCATTGCTTACACCCCACTCAAACTGATTAGCTTTACTACTGATTATCCTTATCCTACCATTGACTCGCTTATCATGCCAACTTAAAATGGAACGCTACTGTTATTTATATACTTCTCAATCGTCCAAAGCATATAGAGGGGCAGGTTTATTAAACCATCGTTCTTTTTTAAATTTTGCAATGAGGCTCTGACCGAAATCTCCGGTTTGTATTTTTCACGGTATACTCCAAGACTACGTGCCTTAACACTAGTTGAAGCTTTCACCTCAATAGGGACAACTTTTTCTTCAAACTGGGCGATAAAATCAACTTCGGCAGTATTTCCAGACCTCCAATAATATGGAACATCTCCATATAAATCAACAAGTTCACATAAAACATAGTTCTCAGTCAAAGCGCCCTTGAATTCCGAGTAATGTATTGATTCTTCAAATATTGAAGCTGCAGGCAATCTCGCCATTTTTCTCAGCAAGCCTATGTCTGACATATATAACTTAAAATAGCCTTGGTTGGAATAAGCCGATAAGGGAATTGAAGGTTTTTCTATTTTATTTACTTTATATACCATCCCTGCGCTTACAAGCCATTGCATAGCATCTTCTAAATCTTTGGCTCTTGCTCCGGGTTTAGCATGCCCATATACAAACTTCCCGTTTTCCTTCGCCAATTGGTCAGGAATGCTTTTCCATATCAATGACAGTTTTGGAAAGTCTGTTGCCGGCGCATACTTCGCAAAATCCAGCTCATATGAGCTTAGAATCATATCCTGAATTCTCTCAATCTCAGCTAAATCCTTGCTTTCAATCCACTTTGCCACAACCTCCGGCATTCCGCCTGTAACATAGTATATCTTCAAAAGCGTTATAAATTTATCGACAAAAATCTGCGGCACCGATGTTTGTATATCAAGGTTTTCAATATATTCCAGTAATATTTGCTCACCATTAGCGAGTACAAATTCATAAAAGCTCATAGGACGAAGTGTCAAAAAATCTACTTTCCCCACCGGAAAAGATAAAGGTTTTGATAGGGTAATCCCTAAAAGTGAGCCTGCACAAGCAATATGATATTCCGGTAATTGTTCATAGAAATATTTCAGAGAGGTTAATGCCTTGTTGCAAAATTGTATTTCATCAAAAATAATTAAGGTGGACTCGGGTTTGATTTTCTTGCCGCTTCATTGATAATCAAGCGTTTCAATTCTAACACCGCCAGTTATAAATATGTATTTTGCAAGTTATCCTCCATTTTTCATATCTATAATAGATAGTTCTCATGCATTA
>DHRG01000037.1 GCA_002408285.1 Peptococcaceae bacterium UBA5318
GGCAGAATGGAGATTAAAATGGAATTTACATTTAACCATAACAACATAAATGTTCTCGATCTGGAAAAAAGCATTGCTTTTTATAAAGAGGCTTTGGGATTAAGGGAGGTCAGGAGATATCAACAGGAGGCCGGGGAGTTTATACTTGTCTATCTTGGTGACGGCTCTTCTGCACATACACTGGAGCTTACCTGGTTGAAAGGAAGAACGGAAGCCTATGATCTGGGGGAGAATGAATTCCATATTGCTTTCACAGTTGACGATTTTGCAGCCGCCTATGAACATCATCAACAAATGGATTGTATTTGTTTCGAAAACAAGAAGATGGGCATCTATTTTATCAACGACCCTGATGATTACTGGATAGAGATTACAAGATGCAGGTGATAACGATTGACCGAATTTAAAGCATTAGGTATAGAAGACCGGGATTTATTTAATAAGTATCTCGGGCAATACCGCTTTTACACATATGAATATTCATTTCTAACTTTGTATCTATGGAAAAAATATTGCAATGTAGAATATGCCATCATTAATGATGCTCTTATCATCAGGAAAAATCAGGAGAAGATGGGGTCTTATTTTATGCAGCCGCTGGGCTGTTCCGCAGGGTCCTTACGGGAAACGATCACAGAATTAATCAAAATCAAGCGGGAAGACCCGGCTTTTATACACTTATTCAGGGAAATTGAGGAACCTTTTTTATACCGGCTGCAAGATATTTATGGCGCCAATATGCAGTATTATGAGGACCTTAATAACTCTGACTATATCTATGAAACACAAAAATTAATCAATCTTTCCGGCGACAAACTGAGCAAAAGAAAAAACCTTTATCATCAGTTTATCAATTCATATGACTATTCATTGCAAGATATTCACGATAAGATGGTTATCAGGGACTGTTTGGATTTTTCACGTTCATGGTTACAGGAACAAAAAATAAAAAGCGCACAGATGGTTTGCGAACTCGCCGGGATAGAAGATGTGCTGGAGCATTTAGAACGCCTGAACGTTATTGGTATGGCAGTCTATGAAGGGGAAAAAGTTATCGCTTATACCATAGGAGAAAAAATCAATTGTAAAATGGCGGTTATACACGTTGAAAAAGGCGATATTCAGTATAAAGGTATCTATGCCTTTATCAACAAAACTTTTGCGGAAAAATATTTACAGGATACGATTTACATTAACAGGGAGGAAGACATGGGGATTGCCGGATTAAGGAAAGCCAAGCAGGCTTATGATCCGGTAAAGCTTGAAAAAAAATATGTCGCCGATATTCTATGAGGTGTCGATGTTCTATGAAGCGTCGATATTCTATAAGGTAGGTGCAAGATGAGAGATTTACTAACAGGACGCAATGTCAGACTCACGGCTATCAGGGATTCGGATGTGGAGGCGATCGAGGCTTGGTTTAACGACGTGCAGTTTTTGCGGTCTTATGATGTGGTCCCTGCAATACCAAGGCAGCCAACGGAAGTAAGAAAGATGCTCCAGGGCTTTAGCGATTCCGGCGAAAGAATCATTTTTGCCATTAGGGCGATAGAAACTGATCAGATCATCGGTATTTCGGGCTTTGATGAAATTATTTGGAGTAATGGGGCAGCCGCCTTATTTATTGGGATAGGGGACAAAAGGTATATCGCCAAAGGTTTTGGCAGGGAGTCTATACGGCTGTTGCTGGATTTCGGTTTTAATGAGCTCAATTTTTACCGTATCCAGTTAAATGTGATCTCTTATAATGGGCCGGCGATCCGTTTATACGAAAGCCTGGGCTTTATAAAAGAAGGTATTTTCAGGAAATTCATACAAAGGGACGGGGATAGATATGACCTGTACCTTTACGGCTTACTCAAAGAGGAATGGCAAACGCTGAGCCGGTTCTACATTTGATGGCGGGGGCATAGGTTATTGTAATGACCTTTTAGAAGAAGGATTTGATACCTTTGCCCTCTTGGTTACGGAAAAGAAGGAAAAAAAGGGTCCTGAAATATTTGTTCTTCATGGCTCTTATACTCCTATCCCTACCCTGGCTCTTGTATCTGATCTTTAGCGGGGATAAACATATTCACCTTGACGGGGATACCCTGAGCATCAATTTGTATAATCATACGACTAAACAGGTGGAGAAATTAAAATTGGAAGAGTATGTGGTTGGAGTCGTTGCAGCCGAGATGCCGGCCTCTTTTCCGCTGGAGGCGCTCAAAGCCCAAGCGGTAGCAGCGCGGACCTATGCTGTAAAAAGATTGCAGGTACCGGACCCCCGTGTCAAGACCATCGACCGCCTTGCCGATATAAGTTCGGACCCCGCCATAAACCAAGCTTGGATCAGCAGTGAGGAAATGGGAAAGCGTTGGGGTAAGCTGGGGTATGTTGTGAACAGGAATAAGATCATCAAAGCTGTAGCGGAAACGAAAAACCAGGTCCTGGTTTACGGCGAAGAAGTAATCGACCCGTCTTACCATGCTTCCTGCGGAGGTTATGGAACAGAAAACTCAGAGGATGTCTGGAAATTTGCGATTCCTTATTTACGCCATGTGCCTTGTGTGGATCACGAGGACCGCCATAAGGCGGTTGTCCAGCTCGTAAGTCTTCATAAAATAGACCAGCTTTTTGAAACGCAGTTACAGTCGGCGCCCGCCAGTAAAATGTTTAATTCGTCCCAAGGGATCGTAATGAAGGAAAAGACGGGCACGGGACGTTTTAAGAAGGTGGTGCTGGGCGGAAAAACTATCACCACGAGTGAGTTTCGCAGCAAAATGGCTTTACCGTCCAGTCACTTTGAGTTGGAGTTGAAAGGGGCCAACCTTTGCATTACAACCCATGGTTATGGACACGGAGTGGGGATGTGCCAGTATGGAGCGGCGGAACTGGCCCGGACCGGGAAGAGGTTTGATGAAATTCTCGCCTACTATTACCAGGGGGTAAAGCTGGCCGGCTTAGCGCCCGGGAAAAATGGGTAAGCTATTCCCGAGGTGATAGTTTATGTTTAGGGACGCTTTTTTTAAGATATTGGAAGCGCAAACCCAAAAAATTCGCATGATGGGCTTTTGTCTGACCGGGGTATTGCTGGTACTGTTTCTTTTTGTTCCCCTAATCGGGCGCACGATCAAGACAAATGAGCTTCCCGGCGCAGCTTCATTTGTAGAAGTTCCGCAGGAGGCGGCAAATGATGAAATTATCCAGGCTATAAATAGTCAAGAGGTAAAAAATAGTACTGAACCTCCCCCTAAAGACGCCGGCGTCGAGCCGGATGCGCAAAAAATGATTTGGCCGCTGCAAGGAGATATACTCCGTGGAGTGGGGATCTGCTATTCCCAGACCTTTAGCGATTATCGCTACCATAACGGGTTGGATATCAAGGGAAAGCGCGGAACGGAGATTGTAGCGGTGCTGGACGGAACAGTTCTTCGTATCGAAACCTCCCAGGGGGAGGCCAAAAAAATTTCTATTAAGCATGGTAACGGGTGGCAAAGCGAATACGCCCATCTGGAAGAGGTGTATGTAAAAGCAGGCGACGCGGTGGGCGCCGGCAAAAAAATCGGTCTGCTTGGACAGCCGGGATCCCTGGAAATCCTTGAGGGGTCCCATTTGCATTTTGTTCTTATCAAAAATAATAAGGTTGTTAATCCGGTAGATTTTTTACCAAAACAATAGACAGCAGAGTTTTGTCTATATTTCCCTTTACGGTATCTTGCATGTTTTTCGTTTCCTCTCATATACATTTAGAGAAAAATAAGGGTTTTGGAGGGGACGCTTCATGCAGGAGTATATTAGGAAACGTGTATTGGAAGTATGCCATTATATGCTTGATACAACGGCAACAGTGCGGCAGACAGCTACGGTGTTTGGCGTAAGTAAAAGTACAATTCATAAAGATATGACAGAAAGATTGCCTGTTATTAACAAACAATTGGCTGCTCAGGTAAAATATGTTCTGGAACAAAATAAAGCGGAAAGACATCTGCGCGGCGGGGAAGCTACGAAAAGGAAATATAAAGAAGCTCAAGAAAATTAACATAAAACATTCCGTTGGAAAAGAGGAAATAGTAAGTCTATGTAGAAATTAAACCCAAGGAAATTTACATATTGCAGGGTTGCGGCAGGGGAGGATGTTACCTCATGGCTTTTAATTTTGGCGAGGATATTGGAATTGACTTGGGAACAGCCAGTGTTTTGGTGTATGTAAAGAATAAGGGGATTGTACTGAATGAACCGTCTGTGGTTGCTCTTGATAAAAGTTCAGGGAAAATCATAGCTGTAGGGGAAGAAGCCCGCCGTATGCTGGGAAGAACGCCTGGCAACATTGTTGCTATCCGGCCGATGAAAGAAGGGGTTATTGCCGACTATGATGTAACGGAAAAAATGTTACGGTATTTTATCGGCAAGGCCTTAAATAAAAGATTTTTTTTCAAGCCCCGGGTAATGGTAGGGATCCCTTCGGGCGTTACCAGTGTCGAGGATAGAGCGGTGAAACAAGCGGCTATCTCCGCTGGCGCCAAGGCAGCTTTTTTAGTGGAAGAGCCTTTGGCGGCCGCCCTGGGCGCCGGATTGGAAATCGGTGAAGCCAATGGCTCCATGGTCGTTGATATTGGGGGCGGCACCACTGATGTCGCGGTTTTGTCGCTGGGCGGCATTGTTACCAGTAAGTCGGTACGGGTCGGCGGCGATAAGCTCGATGAGGCGATTGTCAGACATATGCGGCGCAATCATAATTTAATGATTGGCGAGCGCTCAGCCGAGGAGATCAAAATAGAGATCGGTTCAGCCTATCCCCAGGGAAAGGAAAAAACGGTCGCGGATATCAGGGGACGGGATCTGGTGAGCGGTTTGCCAAAAACTCTCCGGATTACTACCGAGGAGATTTATGAGGCGATCAAAGAGCCGCTGGACGCCATTATGGGGGCAACCAAAGAAGTGCTGGAAAGGACGCCCCCGGAATTGGCCGCGGATATCATGAACAAGGGGATCGTCTTAACAGGCGGGGGAGCCCTTCTTCATGGGTTGGACAGGTTTATCGGGGAAGGGACCCGCTTACCCATTCATATCGCCGAAAATACAGTTCAATGTGTAGCCTTAGGTACGGCCAAGGCTCTAACCCATTTGGACATGTTACAAAACGCCCGTTCATTTAAACATATCCCAAGGCAAATGCAGGCATTATAAAGGGGTTCTTGATTTCAGGTGGGGTTTTGACTACGGCTGAAACTTAGAAGCCCTGGTCCAGGAGCCTGGCGCCGCTTATCTCCCGCTTGAAGAAGCGGAAGTATTAGCGGCGGTTAGTTATCGGATAAATATTTTTGTTAAAAATAAGGGAAAAAAAGAATAAACTCGAATCAAGAAAAAAGCGGGAGTTTTTAAAAAGAACAGGAGTTTTAAAAAGGAGAGGAGGTGTAAGGTAGGTATGCTTAGGGGTTTATACACCGCAACCCAGGGACTCATGGTGTTGAATGTCATGCAGGAGGTCACGGCCAACAACCTGGCAAACGCCAACTCCGTCGGGTATAAAAAGGATACGGTGGTATCCACTTCTTTCCCGAACATGTTGTTGTATAAGCTTGAAGACCCTAATGAGGACAAGCCCGTCCGGGTTGGGAATATTTCTACGGGGGTGCGGATTGCCGAGGTGGTTACCGACTATTCAAAAGGAGTGCAGCGGGAGGCTGAGAGCGGCACAGGGCTGGCGGTGATCGGCGAAGGTTATTTTACGGTCAATACGCCCCAGGGGGAGCGTTATACGCGTAACGGTGAATTCAGCATCAGCACGGATGGGAAGATCGTCAGTACCGATGGGTATCCTTTACTGGGACAAAATGGAGAGATCACAGTGGATTCCGCCGGGTATCGGGTGAGTGAAGACGGGGCCGTGTATAGCGGCGGCAAAAAGGTCGACGAACTAAAGATCGTGTACTTTGCCGCGGACCCGGCCAAGGAAGGTTCCTCTCTTTTCCGGGGCGAAGATCCGCAGGACGTGGCAAACCCCAGGGTCATGCAAGGATTTCTGGAGGAAAGCAATGCCAGCCCCCTGGAGGAAACGATTCAAATGATTGCGGTCATGAGGGCTTATGAAGCCAATCAAAAAGTCATTCAGACTAATGATTCCACGCTGGAAAAGGCTGTGAATGAGATCGCGCGGCTCTAACCGCCGCCAACTACCGGATAAGTAAGGCTGGCCTGCGAAGCAGAAGCCTTCAGGTTTCCGAATGACAGAGGAAACCTGCGCCCAATGAAAACCGAATAAACTAAGGAGGTAAGGGAAATATGCTTCGTTCGCTGTTTATTTCCAGTTCAGGCATGCAGGCGCAACAATTCAATCTGGATGTTATTGCCAATAACCTGGCGAATGTGAATACTACCGGTTTCAAAAAGAGCCGGGCGGATTTCCAATCATTACTTTATCAATCCATCAGAAAACCGCTGGTATCCGAAAGCGGTACATACAATCCCACCGGGGTCGAGGTCGGCAATGGTGTACGCGTAGCCGGAACGGTCACCAATTTTGAACAGGGGATCACCTCGGAAACCGACAGCGTTTTGGATTTAGCTATAGAAGGCGGCGGCTTTTTCATGGTCCACCTGCCGGACGGCCAAGTCGGCTACACGCGCGGCGGGGCCTTTCGTATTGACAGCCAGGGTTATCTGGTGAATACCGACGGTTTCCGCCTGTTGTCATCCCAGGGAAATGTTTCTGCAAAGTCTAGCGTATCCGCAGGGGGAAAAACTTTAAAATACATTATGCCGGATACAGATACTCTCACCGTAAATGTGGCGGCGGATGGAGTTATTACGACAGAGAAAACCTCAACGGGGACCCTCCCCACACTCGAACTGGCAAATTTCACCAATCCGTCCGCGCTCGAGTCGGTGGGATCAACCGCATATGTCGCTAATGATGTTTGCGGAAAGATTTCCCTCGGCAAGCCGGCCGGCAGCGGTTTTGGCTCTATTCGGGCGGGCTTTTTAGAAGGGTCGAATGTCAAGATTGTAGAAGAGATGGTCAAAATGATCATGGCCCAGCGGGCTTATGAAATCAATAGCAAGAGCGTTCAGACGGCTGATGAAATGATGGGGCTGACCAATAATCTTAGGCGTTAGGAGTGAACGGAAATGGCAGGTGTTGATTCCCTCGGCATGTTCAATAATCTAACGGTGCGGCAAGCCCCCAACGGCTATTCGCAAAAGACGACCGGGGATTTTGAAAGCCTCATCCAAAAAGCCCGGCATGAACAGGATGATAAGAAATTAAAAGAGGCTTGCCAGGAAATAGAAGCTGTTTTTATTAATCAGATGCTGCGGCGGATGAGGGCGACTGTCCCCGAGAATGAACTGATCCCGGTCAGTTCCGCCGAAAAGATTTACCGGGAGATGCTGGACGAAGAATATAGCAAGGTGATCGCGAAGTCCCGAAACAATTTCGGGTTGGCCGACATGCTCTATAAAGAACTTCATGCGGAGCAAAAATCCGCTATAGATTAAAAGCGCATTAGACCGCAAAAAAAGAATGCAAAAAAGACCTCATGCGTATGGGGTCTTTTATCTTGCATTCAGGCTTGAGAAACAAAGCCCCGAGCGCAAGGTTCGGGGAATGTCCAGCTTTCCCGCTTATTTGCGGAAAAATCTACGGGGCCTTATCAGGGTTTTCGGAGTATCGCCTTCAAGAGCAGTGAGCTGTTCGTCAATATCATCTATACGGGTCAGGATAGACACTTTGTTATAGCTTTCAGCGTTTCTATAAGCATCCAATAATTTGTTGCGTTCCGCCCGAAGAGCATTCAATTGGTTTGTTGCCATTATTTAACACCACCTTATGCCATAAAATAAAATTTATAATAACTGCTCCTTACACTATTATATATGGAAAATAGTGAAATGTTAAGACAATATTTTAATAACAAAGAAATAAAATTGTAAAATTCCAAAATGTATCAGAAAAAAAATATAATTTAAAAGAAATTTGGTAAAGTAGGTACAATGTGTCAAAATTACACGAATTTCAGTTATGCCAGGGAAGTTATTCTAGCTTTAGCGGGCAGGAATACATATGGAAAATGTCGAATGAAATGTGTTAACATATATGGTATTAAAATACGCCGGTAAAATCAAGCGAGGTGCACATGGGTAAACGTTTAATATTAATAATAGTTGCAGCAGGCTTTTTGATCGCTGCCCCGCTTTTAGCCGAGGAACAGCTCATGTCCAAATTAGCTTTTGACAGTTGGCTTAGAACCGTCACCAGCCCCCTGGATGTACAATTAAACACTCTCCGGTCTTCTTTACAGCAAATACAGGAAACCGCTACACAGCTCAAGGGGCAATTGATAACAGAGATCAGGCTGACTGTAGCCCAAAGTATAGCTATAGTGGATGGGAAAGAAGTTTTTTTGGACGTGCCCCCGGCCCTGGTAAACGGAAGGACCATGGTTCCGGTCCGCTTTATTGGAGAGGCTTTTGGGGCTGCGTTTTCCTGGGATGACGCCAATAGGAAGGCCACTTATTCGTTAGATGGAAAGGTGATCGAACTTTTTATCGACAAGAAAACAGCCCGTGTCGACGGGAAATCGGTTACCCTGGACGCGGCGCCTTATATTCTGCAGGGCAGAACGATGGTCCCGCTGCGTTTTACCGGGCAGCATATGGGCGCCTCCTTTAACTGGGATGAAGCTACCCAAACTGTTACAGTGACCCGTTGAAATAAATCTACGAGGTGAAAAGATGCGAAGGTTTGGCTTGAAAAAGTCCCTTGCTTTCCTTATTGTTTTTCTATGTGTAGGTTATTTGGCCTATGATAATTATTTTAAATTGCCTTTCGGGCTGTTTCAGCATTCTTCAGGTTCAAAGGAAAATGGCAGCCAGGCTGATTTTGACCGCTTTACGGTTTTAGTCCTGGGCTTGGATGGCCGTAAGGGTGTAAATGACAGAGCGGATACCATCATGCTGGTTTCAGTGGACGGGAAAACCGAACGCGGACAAATTCTCTCCATTCCCAGGGATACCCGCGTGAAGATCAAAGGCGCCTGGGATAAGGTTAATGCCGCTTATGCTTATGGCGGAGTGGACCTGACCAAAAAAACTCTTAAGGATTTCCTGGGGGTAACGGTTGATCGTTTCGTTGTTGTGGATTTTGCCAGTGTGGTGAAGATCGTGGATCTGGCAGGAGGGATTGATGTGGATGTCCCGCTGCCGATGCATGTGCCTCTGGAGGGGATCGATCTGCAGCCCGGACTTCAGCATTTAGACGGGGAGCAGGTACTTGCCTATTCGCGCTTTCGTGGTACTATAGAAGGGGATATTGGACGGATCCAACGTCAGCAGCAAGTCCTCAAACTATTAGCGGAAAAAGTGCTGAGCTTTGATAACGTTACCCGGATGCCTAAGCTTCTTGGGCTGATTAAGGATGAAGTCCACACAGACCTAACCGTCAAGGAAATGGTAGCCCTGGCGCGGTTGGCGCCGGAGGCCTTGGAGCAAGGGATCGACATGAAGGTTTTACCGGGTAAAAATAAAAAAATCGGCGGGATCTGGTATTGGGAGCCTGATTTATCCGATAGCTAACCAGTTCCGGCAGGCATACAGTTTTATTGGAGGAATAGTATGGAATCAAATACAGAAAAGAACTTTGATTTTCCGCCTTTAGAAAGAAAGAAAAGGAAAGACGCGCCTTATGTTAAAATAGTCCTGATCCTGGTATTGTTTCTGCTTTGCGGCTATCTGGGCTATTGGCTGGCCCAGGCCTTTCTCGACCCGTTGGTGCCTGTGACCAACGATCCGGATATTGATCCCGCCTATGTTTCATCTAACGTCCTGAATATCCTCTTAATGGGGATAGATCAGCGTGAGAATGAGCCTGCCCGGGCGGATACCATCATTCTGGCTTCTATAGATTTAAGAAATAAAGAGGTGTATCTTTTATCGATTCCCAGGGATACCCGGGTGGAAATACCGGGAAAAGGGATTTCCCGGAAAATAAATTATGCCCATGCCGTGGGCGGTACGGAATTGGCAGTACAAACAGTGGAAAAATTCCTTAATGTGCCCGTGCATTATTATATTGAAACAAATTTCGAGGGCTTTGCCAAATGTATCGACATCTTGGGCGGCATTACGATCAATGTGGAGGAAAAAATGTACTTCCCGGAGGAGAATATTGACCTCAAGGCCGGCTTGCAAAAGCTGGACGGAGCGGACGCCCTCTCTTATGTACGGTGGCGCAGCGACGGTAGGGGGGATATCGGACGAATTGAACGCCAGCAAAAGTTCTTTAAGGCTTTGACCGATCAGGCCATGCGTTTATCGACCGTCTGGAAATTGCCGGAGCTTTTGAACGAACTCAACACCCAAGTCCAAACCGACATGAAGGTTTCAAAAATGCTGGCGTTGGCCGGCAAATTCCGGGATCTGGAAGGCATGAAGCTTACCACCGAAATGGCGCCGGGCGTACCTGACGATATAAATTATGGCGGAAGTTACTGGATCGCCGACCAGGACAAATTAGACAAGATGCTTAAGAACGTCTATGCTGACGGGAACAACTAAAGGAGTTTTGCGTCTATGAAAATAAGCACCGTTTCTATCCTGGGAATAAAAGTAGCCCGCATGACGCCGGCGCAGGTCATGGATTGGCTGGATCTCATGGTGGGAGAGGGGACGCCCCGGCATATCGTAACGGCGAACGCGGAAATCCTTTATCAGGCGCATCAGGAGCCGGAATTTTCTTCGCTGCTGAAAAAGGCCGATTTGATTACGGCTGACGGCATTGGGGTCGTCTGGGCCGCCAAATACAGGAGGCGCCCTGTGCCTGAAAGGGTGACGGGGATTGATCTGGTCCAGACGATATTTCAAAAAGCCGAAGAGAAAAACTGGGGCCTTTATTTTCTGGGGGCGCGTCCTGAGGTAGTTGAAAAGGCTGTGTTAAACACGCTGGGGAAGCATACCAGACTCCGGATCGCAGGTTTTTGCCACGGTTATTTTTCTGAGCAGGAAATCCAGGAGGTTGTGGCGAATATACAAAGCGTTAAACCGGATATTCTGCTGGTCGCTCTCGGGGCTCCTAAACAGGAGGAGTTTATCCGCAAGTATTTGCGGGAAATGCAAGTGCCTATTTCCATCGGGGTCGGCGGGACCTTCGATGTGCTGGCCGGCGCGGCCAAAAGAGCGCCGCGCTGGGCGCAGCGTCTGGGGATGGAGTGGTTGTACCGCCTGGTCCAAAATCCGCGGCGGTTCCCGCGTGTCTTATCCTTGCCCAAGTTCGTTTGGGCGGTGCTAAAACAGGGAAAAAAAGATAAACATGGTTCTATGTAAGCTGAGCTTGCATAGAATAAACAGGCGGCTGTTTGCGCAGGATACGCTGATAAGACAGGAATTTTATGACAGGCAAGGGGTATTTTCAGGAGAATCTACTATTTTCCTCATTATATTAGGCTTTTCCTATGATTCTCGCCAATTTCTGGTTATTGACTTGCGAAAAGCATGTGATATAATGTGTTGTAGTACTTGCCATGCATGTGTTTTGCTTTTCTAAAGGTAATAAAACCTTTAGGGTTTAGGTTAATTGCTAATAGAACTTTGAAAGGGGGGATCCGGCCACTAAGAGCGGAGATGATACATAAGAAAGCACGTATGTAGAGGTTCCAAAAAAATGTCCGGCGATCGGCTTCCTGAAAGCTGACTTCTTGGCAGGAACCACCCCGGGTCTTTTGACCCGGGAAATGGCCTTCTATCAAAGATGGAGGGTTCAGAACCTTGAAAACTTTAAGGAGGGATATAGTTTTGAAATCCACAAAAAAATTCTTTGCCATCTTGACATTAGTAATGTTCATGATGACCATGATCCCGATGGCAGCCTTTGGCGCACCCATGGCACTCACAACTTCTTTTGGTGCTACAAATGTAGTCCGTGGCGCCGCAACTACTAACATGGCTGGAACATTAGTACTGACAAGTACTGCCGCAGGGGATATTCCTGACGGCGCATCCATTACTATTACTGCTCCTGCAGGGATTACCTTTGTTAACACACCGGATGTTGTAGGTAGCGGGGCTTTGGTAGCGGACGTTTCAATTACTAAAACCAGCGATACTGTATTAACGATTGCCACAACTGCCGCTGGTGGCGCTGGCGATGCAATTACAGTAGGCGGAGTTACTGCTTTAGCAGTAGCGGCTAGTACTAGTACGACCCTTGGCACCGTATATAACCTTCAGGTAGCTGGAGCTGGTCTGGCCGCTGCCAACTGTGGTGCAATCACAGTTGTTGCCGACGCTGCCAACCGTTATTCTACCATCGTTGACCAGGATAAGACTAGCCAGACAGCCGATGGGGCTTCTTTGGTGAAATTTACTGTTTATGGTTACGACCAATATAACAATCCGATTGCTGCACCGGTTATTACCGTTGTACCAAGCCGTAGCATGACTGATGTGCTTGGAGTTCAGACTGGCACCACCGTAACTAAGGCGCAAGCTGGAACATATGGCAGTGCGGCATTCACCGGTTCTAGCGGAGTTGCTAAATTTACCGTAACATCCACGGTCGTCGGAACGTCCGACATATACATTGGTCTTACCGATACCCAAGGTGATGCTGGTGCGCTGGCGCTTTACTTCCTTGATCCGGATGAAGGCAAAGCCGCAACAGCAAAATTCGTGGCCAAGAAGAGCATTACCTGGACTGCAGATGGCATTGGAGCTACAGATGGTATCGTGATAGGCGCTGATTCCAGTCCCACAGGGGCCCCCGGGAATGGTCTTGCTGCTGCTACTGCCTTTGAGAATGTTGCTGTAACCGCTAACGGCATTAACACCTTTGAACTGACCTTTAAGGTTCAGACTAGCAATGGTGTTCCTATTGCCAATCAAGTGGTTGATTTTTCAGTTGAGAATACAACTGTTAAACTCAACAAAACCAGTGCTGCTACGAACGCAGCCGGTCTTGTCAAAGTCAAGGCAAGCGCTTCCAAAGCAGGTACGTATTATGTAAAAGCGACAGCAGGAAGTGTTTCTGCCAAGCAGTATATAAAATTTGCATCAAGTGGCGTTTATTCATTAAACCTGATTACATCTAATAACCAATTGGTTGCCAAGGATACTGAATTCAGTTTCAAGGTTCAATTGCTTGATCAAGGTGGCAATCAAATCAATGCACAGGCTGCCGCAAATGCAGGCGCTATCGCCGCAGCCCCCAACAACGTAAACCTGAAGACTATGACCAAACCTACAGATGCCAATCTCGATGAAGACATCACTGCTAATAGCGGAACTGCTGTAACGGCTACGGTATCTGATGAGGGGTACCTGAACATCAAAATTGCTAGCACAAAGATCAATAAAGAAGGCGATTATACTGTAAAAGCCTACCTCAATAACGGAAACTCTGTGGATATCAGTTTCAATGTTAAGACTCAAGGCACAGTGACAAGTCTGACAGTAGTTTACGATGCGACCAGTGTTGCGTTGGATTCCGCTGTAGGCGCACCAACTGTAAAACGTTTGGATGCCGCCGGTTATGCTAAGAACGTTTCCGGTGATCCTGCGATTAAGTTCACCGTCAATGATGTACGCAGATTAAATGGCGCAATAAACACTGACGGATCATTTACAACTACTGACGATAAGAATTACGCTGGTGAATTAATCATCACCGCCATCGACACCGAGAAAAACCTCACAGCAACTGACAGCATGACTGTCTTGCTCCAAACCAACGGCTTTACACTGACTGCTCCTGAGAGCACTGAGGTCGGCAAGGATGCAACTGTTGTGATGCAGTTTGTAGATGTTAACGGCGTTGCTACAACGCTTGCAGACTCGACTGATGTCGCAGTATCCTTTAACATTATGTCGAAGCCTGCTGGCGCAGTTGTAACCACCGGAACCGCAACTAGTTTAGCTCCAGATATTAAGAAAAATGGCAAATCTAATCTAACTATAAACTCTGATACTGCTGGCGAAGTACAAGTTAACGTAATTGCCACTGTAACCGGCGGAACTTCCTCAGGCACGTACGCTCAGTCTGTAGTCCTTGATTTCGGCGCTACCAAGACAGTAGTCGGCGCCAAGAACGTAACCATGTTCATTGGAGCAACCGGCTTTGTACAAGACGGCGCAGCTAAAGTTACCGATGTAGCTCCTTTCATCAAAGACAGCCGGACCTTCGTAGCCGTTCGTCCGATCGCTGACGCTTTCGGCGCTGAAATCGGCTGGAACGAAGCTACCCAGACTGTTACCCTGACCCGTCCTGACATGACCCTGACCATCGTTATCGGTTCCAATACCATTACGAAGGTTGCCGGTGGTGTAACTACCGAAGTTACCGCCGATGTGCCCGCTTTCATCGTGGATGGCCGTACCGTACTGCCGTTCCGTGCTGTTGGCGAAGCGTTCGGAGCAACCGTAAACTATGATGCAACTACTCAAGCTGTCAGCTTTGTTCAGTAGTTCCAAGCAATAACTAATCAGGAGAGGCGTTAGCCTCTCCTGATTTTTTGCACTTTCAGAAAGTATAAGTGCAACTAAGGCTTCCGCCTGCTTCTCGCGGCTTGGCGCAAGCCAAGTTTTCTTTATCTTGACATTTATATTATCCTCTTATAGAATAAATAACGCAGATACCGAACGGTGAGTCGGAGAAGGAGGCTTATACATATGCGCAGGTTTATCAGTTGTTTGCTAATAGCAGTGTTCGCTCTTTTGATTGTGCCATCGGTTCCGGCATCAGCCGAAAGCACGGCTTATGTGTTTACTTTAACTGAGGCGAAGGAATTAGCGGTAAAAAACAGTCCCACAATAACAAACCGGTTATTGAATGATGAACTGGCAATTGTGAACGAGAGGGACGCCTGGATTGCTTATGAACAAGCGAAAGCTAATTACCAGATCACCCGCGGGCTATCCGAAGCGGCAAAAAATGCGATGGATGCTGCGAAAAAGGCCTATGATGCCGCAGTCTATGCCCGGATAGACGGGAAAACAAGCTTGGATAATCTGAAAAAACAGGTCGAGTTTGAGATGGAAAGTCTATACTTCGATCTTTTGAATATGGGCAATTCAATCAAAATAATGGAAGAAAACTATAAGATGCTATCCGACCTTTGTAAAATTGAAAATATCAGGCTCAACCTAGGCTTGAGTACGCGATTTGCCGTAGACCAGCAAAAGCAAAAGGCAATGGAATTAGAGAAACAATTGCAGTCCCTTTATAATGCCAACATAACTCTAAAATGGCAGTTCAACAGGAATATTGGCAGGCTCCCCGAACAGCCCTTTGAATTAGCGCCGGTCACTTTTAACGCTATTGAACATGAGAACCAGCAGGCCGGTGAGATTAAAGCGAAAGAAGCTTCGCTTGCTATAGACCAGTTTAACCGTACGGTCAAGGATAAAAATAATGAAATCCAGAACTACCTGGAAACAGCCTCCGACAAGGTCGAAAGGATCAAATTGGAAATAAAGCAAGTAGGCTTGTTAAAAGAAGACACCGAATATGGCATTGAGATGTCAATGAGAATATTGCACGAGAACCTATACAACGCCCAGAAAAAGCTGGTTGATTCAAGATCAACTTATGATATGGCCCAAAAAAATTATGAAGCCCAAGGTATCCAGTACAACCTGGGGGTTATTTCCAAGATGGCGTATGACGCCGGGAACGCCGATTATTTGCAGAAGCAAGCGGACTATGAAAAGGCGGTTTATGATTATTACCTTGCGACAAGAAAAGTTAGTCTTGGTGAAAGCGGCATATTCATGAATTGAATCTATTTCTATTCAGACTGCATAACCATGACCTGCGCAGATCTGTCGGCTATGCGCCATTTATTATCGACTTTGCTCATCGTTATCTTCTCCTGGGACTGCATCCCCCCGACAAAATTAGGATTTATGCTGGTGCTTGAGGCAAGCGCCACAGCTTCAACCGTGGCTGTAGTACTTTCTATAGTTACTTTAATAATCTGGTTTTTCGTGAATTGGCGTGATATTTGGTT
>DHRG01000036.1 GCA_002408285.1 Peptococcaceae bacterium UBA5318
TGGTCAGCCTCCTACCCGATTACATTTACCCTTTTTCTTATGTATTTACATTCAGGAGGTCAATGATGGAACGGTTTTATAAGCGATATAAAGAGAATGAGGGCTTTTTTCGGGAAACGATGGCCGGTTTTATCGCGAAGAAAGATCTTTCTATCATGTTCTCATTATTGCTGAACCGTCTGATCTTTACCCAGTTTATTGAAAAAAAGGGTTTGCTCGATCATAATACGGATTATTTGGCGGTAAAACTGCAGGAAAGCCACACTACCGGAAAAAACAGGTTTTACGCGGAATTTTTAGAACCCTTGTTTTTCAAAGGGTTTGCCGTACCCGAGGTGCAACGCGGTACGGATATTCAACAAATGTTGGGGAAGATACCTTATATCGGAGGAAGCCTTTTTAGCAGACACAAAACCGAAAACAGCTATTTGCAATTACCCATTCCCGATGAAATTTTTGAACGCTTATTTTCTTTTTTTGCCGGTTATAACTGGACTCTGGACAAAAGTCCTTCCCGCCGGGGCAATGATATAGACCCAGAATTATTGAGCCGTATCTTTGAAAAACGTTTCAGCAATAAAGAAATGGGGGCTTATTACACCCAGGGGGATATTACTTCATATATTGCCAGAAATACGATAATTCCCCGTTTGCTTGTAAAAGTCGGGGAATTATATTCCCCGGTCCGGAGGGATGAAAAATACATCCGGGAAAAATTAACTAAACACCCCGACCGCTATTTGTTTTCAAACCTTAAAAAAGGGCTGGAGATAGAATTACCCGCCGATATATTGGCCGGTCTTAATAATATCAAAATACGCGCCGCATGGAACCAAGCCGCGCCGGAAACCTACGCCTTGCCTACGGAAACTTGGCGGGAAGTGATCGAAAGACAAAAGTACCTCTCTCAACTAACGCAAAAACTAAAGAACGGGACAGCCGCCAGGGCGGATGATCTTATTACCTATAACCTGGATACCGGGAAATTTGCGGACGACCTCATCACCGACTGTCAGGACCCCCTACTCGTGCGCACTATCTGGGAATGTTTGCAGGAAATAACCATACTGGATCCCACTTGCGGGTCCGGGGCTTTTCTCCTGGCAAGCCTGGATATCCTCGCACCGCTCTACCGGGCTTGTCAGCAAAAGCTTTTTGGGCGGGATGAAAAAAAATTCACCGTTTTAAAATCGATTCTGCTCCGTAATCTATATGGTATGGATATTATGGAAGAAGCGGCGGAGTTTTGCAAGCTGCGGCTGAGTCTGGAACTAGCCGGACAGCAGGACTGGGATGCTTATAATGAACCTCTTCCGGATCTAAGCTCTAAACTTAATACCGGTGACGCCCTGAGCGGTAACTTTCCTCAGCCCCGTAACCGAAGTGGATTTGACATCTTAGTTGGCAATCCTCCTTATCTGGAGTATAGTAAAAATAACCGGTCTTACTGCACATTCCTGACTGAGAGTTGCGGAAATCTGGCGGCTCTGATTCTTGAACAGGCTCTTCGTTTTACGGTCCCGGGGGGTTACTGTGGAATGATAGTGCCCATCTCCCTTATTTCCGCTGAGAAAATGAAGCCGCTGCAAAATATTTTATTAGAGCATCGCTTTTGGCAGTCTTCTTATTCCAATCGCCCCGGAAAACTGTTTTCATCTGTTGAACAGCGGTTAACGATCCTTCTTATCCATAAAGAGGAAAATTCATCCCGCGAATACTATTCAACTTCCTATCAGCATTGGTATGCGGCTGCCAGCGGGACTCTTTTTGCAAACCTGCGTTATATTAAAAATTTGTATCAGCCAAAACAGATATCCCTGGGGAAGATCGGCGGGCTTCTGCAACAACAAATCATAAAAAAGCTTTATGATAAGCGGGACACCTTGGGTTCCCGCCTGGGTAAAGGCGAAACCGGCGAATTGAACGTTTATTTTCATGACGGGCCTACCTACTGGATCCGGGCGATGTCTTTTTCGCCTAACAAGGGTGGGGCGCCTCTTTCCCAACACTACAAAATATGGAAGGTAGCGGGTGAGAAGCAGCAAGCCGCAGTAGTTTGTATTTTAAACAGCACCTTGTTTTATCTGTATTATAAAACCTTCAGCAACTGTCGTGATCTGTCCCGGCGTGAAATTTCCTCCTTCCCCGTCGGCGGTTTTGATGAGAAAACATTAGCCGCTTTGGCGGAAGCGGAAAAACGGCTCATGGACGGCTATGCAAAACACAAAAAAAGCAAGACGCGCAATTATCCCTCCGGTCTGGTCCGCTATGACGAATATTACCCCGCGTTGTGCAAAAACATTATTGATGAAATCGACTGCGTTTTAGCCGGGGTCTTTGGCTTTACCGGGGAGGAACTGGATTATATTATTCATTATGAGGAGAAGTACCGGCTCGGCGCTATTGGAGTAATGACATAGCGGGCTAGCGGGCCGCCGGATCAATAGTTGGATTAATAGTGTGGAAATATCTGTAATATTCTGTTATAATGGACAGAGTACCCGATTGAAGGAGGAGCGGAATGTATCGTCCAGTTATCATGGGTAAAAACGGGCTGGTGACGTCAGCTCATCCGTTGGCTTCATCAGCCGGCCTTGATGTATTGAAGGAGGGCGGGAATGCTTTTGATGCCGCCATTGCCGTCAATGCCGTTTTAGGCGTAGTGCATCCGCATCAATGCGGGATTGGCGGGGATATATTCTGTTTGGCTTATTCCAAAGAGCATGACAAAATACTGTTTTTAAACGGCAGCGGCCGCTCGCCGTTAAATGCCGGTATAGATACCTTTACCGCCCGGGGTTATAAGAATTTGCCGGAACGGGGCGTATTGCCGGTTACGGTTCCCGGTTGCGTGCATGCCTGGGGCGAATTATGGAGGCGCTTCGGTTCCCGGCCCTTTGCCCGGCTTCTGGACCCTGCTGTGACTTATGCCAGGGAGGGCTTTCCGCTGAGCTATCACGTCGCTGGATTTTTACAGAAGAACCAGGAGTTATTTTGGCAGGACCCCCATTTGCGCCGGATTTTTATGCCCCATGATTTTCCCGCCAAAGCCCGGGAGCTTATCCGGCAGGAGGATTTGGCCCGCACCCTGGAAACTATTGGCAGGGAAGGCGCGGAGTCTTTTTACCAAGGGGAAATCGCCAGGAAAATACATAATTATATTGCCAGAAAAAACGGTCTTTTGACCCAAAGGGATTTGGAATTGCATACTTCCAACTGGGGAGAACCGGCGGCTGTCCCCTATGGGGATTTTATGATTTACCAAACGCCGCCCAATACCCAGGGATTATCCTCATTAGTTGCGTTTAATATCCTCGAAGGACTTGATCTGTTTTCGATGGGTTGCGATACGGCTGAAATCGTTCATTATCTGGTCGAAACCAAAAAAATTGCCTATCAGTACCGGGAGCAATATATCACCGATCCGGAATTTGTACCCATTGAATATACAGACTTTTTGGACAAGCAGTATGCCTGCCGCTTACGCAAAATGATTGAACCGACCCAAGCGGCGCCCGTAAGCGGCCCGGCGGATTGCAACGGGGATACGACTTTTTTTGCGGCAGCCGATAGGGAAGGCAATGTTATCTCAGTGGTCCAAAGTCTTTATTCCCCCTTTGGCTCAGGCTGCCTTGTGGATGATACGGGGATCATCCTGCAGAACAGGGGATCACGCTTTTCCCTTGATCCCGCCCATATCAACCGCCTTGAGCCCCATAAGCGGACCTTCCACACTCTGACAGCGTGCCTGGTAACGCGTGAGGGGCGGCCGGTACTGGCTTTTGGGACATCCGGCGGGGATGGTCAGCCGCAAACCCATCTCCAGGTAATTAGCAAGATCCTTCATTTTGGTTATAATATCCAAGACGCGATTGAAGCGCCCCGCTGGCTTCATGGTTGTATCTCGCCAGATGAAAAAGAAATGCATCTTTACCTGGAGGGGCGTTTTTCTCTGGAAGTTGCGGCTACGCTGGAATCATGGGGACATTCTGTAAGGATGGTTGAGGACTGGGCGGAGGTAGTTGGGCACGCCCAGGGGGTCATGCTTGATCCTGATACGGGAATATATTCAGGAGGGGCGGATCCGCGCAGCGACGGGTACGCCATGGCCTGGTGAATTATGTTGATAGTTGGCGGCCGATAGGGGTAGAGAAAAATGTTAAAAATATCGCAGCGTCTTTTGGCTTTGGCGCAACAGGTCCCGAGCGGCTCCAGGGTTGCGGATATCGGAACCGACCACGCTTTGATTCCTTGTTATCTGGCGAGCCGCGGAATATCTTCCTTTGTGGTGGGAGTCGATCTGCATAAAGGCCCTCTTATAGCTGCCAACCATACTGTGCAATTATCTGGGATGTCACAATATATTTCTATCAGGGAAGGTAATGGATTGGCTCCTTTAGCGCCGGGAGAAGCGGATGTGGTCATCATCGCGGGGATGGGCGGAGATACTATACGGGAGATCCTGGATCAAGCGCCCGAAGTGTTGGAAGAAGTGAAGAAGCTGATCCTTCAGCCTATGACAGGTTCTTACCATGTGCGCGGGTGGCTGTTCCAAAATGGCTGGACGATTGAAAAAGAAGATATTATTCAGGAAGAGGGAAGGATTTATGAAATCATCGTTGCTGAAAAGGGTGCCAGCCCGGTTCTACACGAGATGGAGTTGTCTTACGGACCTTTTCTGATTCAAAATAAGCATCCCCTTTTACTGGGGATTATGGAAAAAGATATCATTAGCCTGCAGGATATTGTCAAGCGGTTGGCGAAATCAACAGGGAAAGAAGCACGAAGGAAGCAGTTGCAATTGGCGAAGAGAATTGAAGAGATAAAGGAGTTAATTGAATGGTTGTCCGTTGCCAAACCATAATGAATGCCTTGGAGAAAATGGCTCCGCCCTATCTGGCGGAGGAATGGGACCGTATTGGACTTCAGATTGGAAGTCCTGCTCAACCTGTGAACAAGCTATTTCTCACCTTGGATTTGAACATGGAGGTGTTAGAAGAGGCTTTGGCGGCCGGAACAGATATGATCATTGTTCACCACACCCCGTTTTTCAATCCGCTTCAAGAGGTGCGGACCGACTTGCCCAGCGGACGTCTTTTAACAAAAATTATTAACAACGGGCTTATTCTCTATACGGCTCATACTAATATGGATGCGGCGGAAAACGGAATCAATGACGTTTTGGCCCGTAAACTTGGCCTGCGGGAGATCCGGCCCCTTTGCAGCACCTGGAAACAAAAACTATATAAAATCGTTGTCTTTGTTCCCGGCGAGTACTCTTCAAAGGTTCAGGAGGGCATGACTTTAGCAGGGGCCGGTTGGATCGGCAATTATTCCGATTGCACCTTTCAGGTAAACGGGACAGGCACTTTCCGGCCCTTAAACGGCACCAATCCTTTCATTGGCTCTACAGGGGAATTGGCTAAGGTAGAGGAAGTCCGTCTGGAAACAATAGCGACCGAAGAGATCCTGCCAAGAGTCATTCACGCCCTCAAAAGAGTCCATCCTTATGAAGAAGTGGCTTATGACATCTATCCCTTAATCAACGAAGGGAAACAAGCGGGGCTGGGCAGGGTTGGGTTTTTACAGGAAGCGGTCAGTCTGGCTGAATTTATGCAGCAGGTTAAGGATCATTTAAGTATTACGCAGCTTCGCTACTGTGGGGACAACTGTAGAAAAGTTGAGAAAATCGCTGTTTGCGGCGGCGCCGGAGCCGCTCTGATGCCTCAGGCTATTTCCGCCGGGGCCCAAGTATTAGTGACGGCGGATGTAAAATACCATGAGGCGCAAAATGCCCTGGCTCACAATCTTGCGGTGATCGACGCCGGACACTATGCTACCGAGCGGTTAATAATTCCTGTTTTGCGTGAATACTTGTCCCGGGAATTTTTAGGGGAAGATGTGGAGATTGCGTTTTCACAACTTAATACGGACCCTTTTCGTTTTTATTAGGATAGGATTGGTTCCTGTCCTTTTTCTTTTAAATATAATGATTAGGAGATGACACGATGGAACAAGCGGGATTATTATGGAAACTGCAGGCACTTGTTCAAGAGGTTTACACATTACAGAATAAAGAGGGGCTTAGACCTTTGGCGGCACACTTAAAAGACTTACAGGAAAATATTAAAAACGGGGAGGAAGAATCGCGGAAACTTCTGCGAGAGGTCACAGCGTTAGAAAAAATGATCCTTGCGCAAGAAGAAAGCATCAATAAGCAAATGGAAGCCGTAAAAAACGGCAAGGATAAGTTATATTCATCCAAAGGCGGTTCGCTGAAAGAATTGCTTAGCCAGCAACAGGCGTTGGCGAAAATGGAAGCCGAAGTCCAAAAGACTGAAAACGCCTATTGGGAAACCCAAAAAAGAATGGAAGACCTAAAAGCGGCGGATAAACAAACTAAAGAGATCATAAAAACTCTAAAATTGCAATATAACGAGGGTGTTAAAAAATACAATGCGGAAAAAAATCATCTGGAGATTAAAATTGCGGAATTGCAACTTAAACAAGATGAAGTAAAAGAAAAGCTGAAACCGGAAACCCTGAAGCTGTTCGTTGATAAAGAAAAACTATTTCCTATAAACCCTGTAGCTGTTCTCAAAGGGGGATTCTGTACAGGATGCCATATTAGCATCCCTTCGCATCTGGCTTTGCACATCCGCGAAGGGAAGGAGTTTTACTCTTGTGACAACTGCGGGAGAATATTGATAAACAACCTTAATAGTTGATTCCAGCACGTCTATCTTAGAAAAAGTTAAATTTTTATTTAAAAAGTACTTTTCAAGAAATATTTTTTGGCATATAGTTATAAGTCAGAAGATATTTAAGAGGAGTGAAAGAAATGAATGCAAAAAAAATAGACCCCGCAAAGCTGGGGTTTGGGATTCACTTCACCGATCATATGTATGTAATAAAATATCACGAGGATAAAGGCTGGTATGACGGGGGTATTGTGGATTACCGCCCTTTCCAGATGAGTCCGGCTTCCAGTGTCTTACATTATTCACAAGAAATATTTGAGGGGTTGAAAGCCTATAAAACCCCCGACCAAAGGGTCTTGGCCTTTCGTCCGGAGATGAATGCCCGGAGAATGAACCGTTCAGCCCGGGAGATCTGTATGCCGGAACTGCCGGAAGATATTTTCCTCGAAGCTGTCCGTTCCTTGGTTATGAAAGACCGGGAGTGGATACCCGACGCTCCGGGAACCTCGCTCTATATCCGTCCGACGATGCTGGGGGTGGAAGCCTTTCTGGGGGTTCGTCCGGCCAAGGAATATATGTTCTATATTATCCTCTCTCCCGTAGGTCCTTATTACTCTTGCGGCTTTACGCCGGTAGGAATTTATGTTGAAGACACCTTGGTTCGGGCAGCCAAAGGCGGCACAGGCGATATCAAAACAGGCGGCAACTATGCGGCCAGCTTACTGGGACAGATGAAAGCCCAGGAAAAAGGATTTCCTCAGGTACTTTGGCTGGATGCTAAAGAGCACCGTTATGTGGAAGAGGTCGGGTCGATGAATGTCTTTTTTGTCTACGGGAAAACACTGGTGACCCCGCCTTTGACAGGATCCATCTTACCGGGAATTACCCGGGATTCGGTGCTGACGCTGGCTGAAGACATGGGTTATGGAGTAGAGGAAAGGGCTTTGGAGATCAACGGGCTTCTTGAAGATGTATTGTCAGGACGAGTGACTGAATCTTTCGGTACTGGTACGGCGGCAGTTATATCCCCGATGGGATCCTTATTCTACAAGGAAAAGAATTATGTCATAAACAACAACCAGGTGGGCGAAGTTACCCAGAAACTTTATGACCGTCTGGTCGGCATTCAGATAGGCCGGGAGCCGGATCCCTACGGCTGGGTTTGTGAACTGGGGAAAATGGACGGTCAATAGCACTGCTAAAATCATGACCGCAGGAAATAGAGGTTAAAAAGGCATGAGGGATCATGCCTTTTTAACCTTTTAGTGCGCCCGGCATGGGCG
>DHRG01000027.1:0-207 GCA_002408285.1 Peptococcaceae bacterium UBA5318
AGAGCACCTGACTTTTAATCAGGGTGTCCCGCGTTCGAGTCGCGGATGGCTCACCATTTTTAAGGTCAGAGGTGAGAAGTTGGAAGTGAGAAGAGAATATTAAGAACGGTCAAGTCCCGCCTCTCGCATCACACTTCCCGCATCCCACATCACATATATGGGCCATTAGCTCAGTTGGTAGAGCACCTGACTCTTAATCAGGGTGTC
>DHRG01000027.1:325-5518 GCA_002408285.1 Peptococcaceae bacterium UBA5318
AGAGGTGAGAAGTTGGAAGTGAGGAGAAAATACCGGGGACGGTCGAGTCCCGCCTCTCACATCACACTTCCCACATCACATACAGGCGGGAGTGGCGGAATTGGCAGACGCGCTGGATTTAGGTTCCAGTGGGTGACCGTGCAGGTTCAAGTCCTGTCTCCCGCACCATAATAAGAGGTTCGAGGTAGGAAGTTCGAGGCATGTCAAATATCGAATATCGAGAATATTGAATATCGGAACGCGGAAGTAGCTCAGTGGTAGAGCATCGCCTTGCCAAGGCGAGGGCCGCGGGTTCGAATCCCGTCTTCCGCTCCATTTACTAAATAGAAAGCTCTAACCTCGGCACGGAATTGCCGGGGTTTTAAGTACATTTAAACTGGCTGGATAAACTAATTATTGGTTATAATGTAGGGAGTAGAAACGACCTATAATAATATAGATATTATGTTTTGGTGTATAGGAGGAGAATTTAATGAAAGTAACTGCGGAACAATTAGATAAAACCAAAGCCCAGGTAACGGTGGAAGTATCCGAGGAAGAATTTGAACAATCCCTTGCCAAGGCCTACCGTACCGTTATCAAGAAAGTAAATATACCTGGTTTCCGTAAAGGGAAGGCACCTCGGCGCATCTTGGAAAATATATATGGTAAAGAGATACTTTTAGAAGACGCTTTGCAGGACGCTATCCCTAAATCATATTATCAGGCTTTGGATGAAATTAAAGACCAGTATACGGCTGTCAGTAATCCAAATTATGAAATGGTCCAAACGGAAATTGGCAAACCTATCATTTTTAAAGCCGCTTTTGATATCAAACCGGAAGTTCAATTAGGTCAATATCAAGGGATCGAATTAGAGAAAACTCCAGTAGATATTAAAGAAGAAGACGTGGACCAGGAAATCAAAACAATTCAGCAAAGATATGCCAAATTAGCTGTCATTGACGGCCCGGCTCAGATGGGAGACGTATTAACCATAGATTTTCTGGGTAAAGTAGATGAGCAGCCTTTTAAGGGCGGGACTGCGGAAGGTTATGCTTTAGAATTAGGTTCCCATTCGTTTATTGAAGGCTTCGAGGACCAATTGGTGGGATCTAATAAAAATGAAATTAAAGATGTGCATGTGACTTTTCCCCAGGAATACCACGCCAAGGAATTGGCGGGCAAAGACGCGGTTTTTACAGTCACTGTTAACGAAATTAAACGCAAGGAACTGGCCGATTTGGATGATGAGTTTGCGAAAGATGTATCGGAATTTGCAACTATGCAGGAATTAAGGCAGGACATAGAGAATAAGTTAAAAGAAACGGCGGAGAAAAAAGCGGAGGATGATCTGCGCAATGCCGCTATTGAAAAAGTAGCCAAGAATGCAGAGGTGGAGATCCCTGTTTCTATGATCGAAACCCGGATTGACCGGATGCTGGAGGATCTTTCCTATCGTCTGGCACAACAAGGGCTTTCACTGGAGAACTATTTAAAAGCTACAAACACTGAACTGGAAGACTTCCGGAATTCCTATAAAGAAAGAGCTGAATCTTCGGCTCGCGCCGACTTGGTTTTAGAGGCCATAGCCAAGGCTGAAAACGTCCAGGCAACTCCTGAGGATCTGGAGCAAGAGCTTAACAAAATGGCTGATGCGATGAAAAAGGAACCGGCGGAACTGCGTGAGATATTGGAAAAACAGGGGCGGATCTCCGCTTTCGAATACAGCATAATGATCGACAAAACTGTTGATTTGATTCTTCAGGCCTCTAAATCAGCATAAGCGAAAGGAGGAGATAATATGACTGCTTACCGTGATTTTCAAACTCCGAGCTTAAATACGTTAATACCCATGGTGGTTGAACAGTCCAATCGGGGTGAACGCGCCTACGATATATATTCCAGACTTCTGAAGGACCGTATCATTTTTCTGGGCACAGCCATTGATGATTATGTTGCCAATCTGGTAATTGCCCAACTGCTTTTCCTCTATGCGGAAGATCCGGAGAAAGATATTTCGCTGTATATTAACAGTCCGGGGGGCGCTATTACCTCCGGAATGGCAATTTATGATACTATGCAGTACATCCGCGCGGATGTTTCTACGATCTGCGTCGGCATGGCGGCTTCGATGGGGGCTTTTCTCCTGGCGGCAGGCGCAAAGGGCAAGCGTTTTGCTTTACCCAATGCCGAAATTATGATCCATCAGCCTTCGGGCGGAGCTCAGGGTCAGGCAACCGATATTGAGATTCATGCCCGGAGAATTATACACATTAGAGAGAAATTGAATAAAATATTAGCGGAGAATACGGGCCAGTCAATTGAGCGCATTAGTGAAGATACTGAGCGTGACCGTTTTATGGATGCCGACGAAGCGAAAACGTATGGGCTCATTGATGATTTGTTGTTGCGAATTCCGCAAGCCCCCCAGTCTAAGTAAAAAAGGGGTGAAATTATGTATAAATTCGGCGATGATAAAGGTCAGTTAAAATGTTCGTTTTGCGGGAAATTACAGGACCAGGTGAAAAAACTGGTTGCTGGGCCCGGCGTGTACATTTGTGATGAATGTATCGAACTATGCAATGAAATCATCGAGGAGGAGCTATCAGAAGAAACAACGCTTGAGGCGGGGGATATTCCCAAGCCGAAAGAGATCAAAGCCATCCTCGACCAGTATGTGATTGACCAGGAGCCCGCCAAGAAGACCTTGGCAGTAGCGGTATATAATCACTATAAACGCATTAACCTTGGCGCGAAGGTTGAAGACGTCGAGTTGCAAAAGAGTAATATCATTATGCTTGGCCCGACCGGAAGCGGCAAGACTTTATTGGCGCAGACCCTGGCACGTATCCTTAATGTGCCTTTTGCCATTGCGGATGCCACCTCCCTAACGGAAGCCGGTTATGTCGGAGAAGATGTTGAAAATATTTTGTTGAAGCTGATCCAAGCTGCCGACTATGATGTAGAAAAAGCGGAAAAAGGCATTGTCTATATCGATGAAATTGATAAAATTGCCCGGAAGTCGGAAAATCCGTCTATCACCAGGGATGTTTCCGGTGAAGGAGTGCAGCAGGCTCTGCTGAAGATCCTGGAAGGCACAGTGGCCAGTGTGCCGCCCCAAGGAGGGCGTAAGCACCCCCACCAGGAGTTTATCCAGTTGGATACTACCAATGTTCTGTTTATCTGCGGCGGCGCTTTCGAAGGGATTGACAAAATCATTCAAAACCGCGTGGGCAAAAAGATCATGGGCTTTGGCGCAGAGATCAAGAGCCGGCAGGAAACGAAAGTGGGAGAGATCCTGCAGCAGATTCTTCCCAGCGACCTGATCAAGTATGGGCTGATCCCCGAATTGGTAGGCCGCTTGCCGGTGATTGTGACCTTAGATACCCTGAGTGAAGACGCCCTGGTCAGGATCCTCACCGAACCGAAAAACGCACTCATTAAACAGTATCAGAAGTTCTTTGAACTTGATAATGTAACCTTGGAATTCAAAGCGGACGCCTTGCAGGCCATTGCTGTTGAGGCTATCAAACGTAATACGGGGGCGCGCGGGCTGCGGGCCATTGTAGAAAACTTGATCAGGGATGTAATGTATGAAATCCCGTCCCGTACGGATATCAACAAGTGCATCGTGACCAAGGAATCGGTCAAGAACAACGAAGAACCGCTGTTGGTTACGGCTAGCGAACGAAAAAGAAAAAAAGAGGAAACCGCGTAAAAAACGGCTCCCATCAGTTACGATGGGAGCCTTCTCTTTATGCTTTTTTATAGACCTGCGCCGGATCACTCCAATGTTTAACTGGTCTAGGGACTCCCAGGGGAGTTCAATCTTCGTCACTTGATTTTCTTGGGGGAACTATAATTGGAAGTGAGGCTAATTTCTCGGTTATTGTTGCTATAATGAGTGCCGCATAGGATAAAAGAGGTTGCGCAAGTTCCTCGAGATTATTTTCAATATCCTCTTTCGATACTTTTATCTTACCTTCATAAGTCCCAATAACGTCAATATCAAGCTTAAAGGGTCCTTCGGGTTTGAAGAAAAGCTTTTCTGACAATCTTATTTTTAACGTATGTTCACTTAATTCGTGAACATCCAGTGAATTATTCCTAATTAGTTCAAAAGGATGTTTCGATATATCATATTGTAATTGTTGCCCATTAATACTATATAGTTCTATATTAGCCAATGAAATAGTAAGCTTCTTTTTATTTGATGGTTGTTTAGTTTTTCTTTCTACCATTTCTGTTTACCTCCTGCAACTGTATTAGGGGAATGTTTGTACCATTCTCTGTTGACGCTTGTTATTTGGTCAATTTCTTCAAAGCGTTTTCTAAAACTTGGTTGAGCTTCGTTATAAACTGTAATGTTTTGCACTATTGTTTTATTTTTTGCTACCTGACTTTTTCCAAAGTTATAAGACAACAAAGACAGGATATACGAATTAAGACTAATATCCTCCTTGTTCGCAAATTTTGCTAAGTCCCGGTGCAAAGATTTAGGGAGCCGTAATGTGAATTTTCCACTGTAATCCTCGTCGTCCAGAGGTACACTAGGTTTAGGGATTTCTTGTCCACGCTTTAATGCAGTTTTAATCCAAGTTTCTTTAGCTTCGTTAATATTTTGTAAGGCTTCTTCCGGAGTTTCGCCATCTGAATAGCAACCATTTAAATCAGGTATTTCCGCTAACCAACCACCGCCGTCGTCTTCGCTAATTGGACGCAAGTTAACTTGATATTGAAGTTTTAAGTAGTTATTAGCTTCCCTCTCCAAAGTTAATCCTCCTCGCTGGTATTCTGAATTAATGAAATGATTTTCTTTACATAGTACTTCTTAACTCTGTTGTTATGTACCGGAATGGTTATGTTTGTTGAAAAATCCGGATGATAAACTGCCCAATGACTACCTCCATCCGGCGATTCACAAAGCAAATCGAAGTATTCAAGTACTGGTATCAGTTCATTCCATTTAATTTCTGTTGGGTTATTCAATATCTTTTCAAATCTTTTTTGTATCCGAGACACCGACATCTCCCCTATATTATAGGCAACAATACCACATTTAATACCGTTGTTATTTGATACTACATATAATACCATTTTTATTTAGAAAAGGTCAACCGTAAAATTGCACCAAACTTCATTCAGTGGGAGATTCACTCCCGCTGAATGTTAGCGTCCATACTGGACTTAATGTTTATGGCAGAATAAAAG
>DHRG01000069.1 GCA_002408285.1 Peptococcaceae bacterium UBA5318
AAGACTTATACTTTCCGATAGTACAAGGAAAAAACGCGGACGATCCGCGTTTTTTTATTCTCTATTCAAGCCATACCCGAACATGTGGTTGAGAATAGCCTCGTCTACGGAATAAGTGTCTTCTTTACCCTCAAGTCCCAAATCTCCTTTCATCAACTGGCTAAAACTTACCATCCCACGTCCTTGCTGAAAGCGTCTTTCCTCAATATAGGCGTTGTTATAATAGCCTGTGACTCCTTCCACCCTGTAGCGTACGGTCATTACCGGGGATCCGCTTTGCATCTGCGAGTAAAAGGTGCGCCCCTCATAACTGTTACTGACAATCTGAGCGGTCATCAGCTTCCGCTGTCCTTCGAAATTGATCTCCTGCTGCCAGGCGTTGCCTACTTTCAGCGGCAAACGCAGAATCTCGGGATCATGAAGCTTGGAATTGACCTCCTTCTTTTTCGTACGGGTATTTTCTATAACTTTTTCTACAACGGCGCCGGCCTGGTAATTAAAGATATATTGAATTGTGAACTGGCCGGGGATTCCGGAGCCATCCTGAAAATCACCTTTGAACCGATAGAGCCCTTCCTGGTCGTTTTCACTTATTTTCGTCAAAGTACCTTGATGGGCATATTCAGCCAACCCAACAAAACGCATTTTTGTATCAAGCGGAGGCAAATAGGATTTCAGGGTCAACTGCTCCATATATCCTGAGGCTTCAGGATATAGCTGATACCCCATCTCTATGGATTCCTGCCCGTTTTTCCAGAGTTTCTCGAAGGATATAACGCCTATGTTCTCTTGGAACTTCCGTTTTTCATAGAAATCACTGTTTTTATCTTTATATAAGACAGTGTAAACCTTCGCGCCCTGTTCGTCTTGAACGTCGGTAATGGTGCAAACTAACTGGTGCGCCTGCCCTTTTTTATCTTTGACATTCTGCTCCCATTGGGTATCCTTAGCTAGCGGCGTACGCAGGAGTTCCATCTCGGCAAAAGTATCCATTATTTTCTCGCCTGTTTTTTTATAGACCAGGACCCCTTTTCTAACGGTGTAGTCCTGGCTGATATTAAAATCACCTTGTCCTTCACCGCCGGACATATCTTCTACTCTTCCCGAAAGATGATAAATTACGCCGTCCTCCAAAGGAGTAATAGATTTTAGTTCCACATTATGCCCATATTCAGCAAAGCCATTGTAAATAAAACTATAGCCCGGCCTATCTGGGAACAGTTTCCTGAGTTCTTCATTTACTGCTGCATAATCATGGTTGTCCGGAGACCTCACGGGAGGCATTTTATTGCACCCCCCTATTATTGTGAAACAAAAGATCAGACTGATCAATAATAAGAAAAATTTACTTATCAAAGAGTCCCCCTTGTTTATTTTGTTTCACCCCTTTTCTTTTTTTTCCCGTTGCTATATAACTGTCTTTTCTGTTGTCAAAAGGCCACCTGCTGCTGTTTTTTTTCTTTTCGATCAAGGCTTTGAGCTTATCCCTTTCACCCTGTTCCATATTCTTTCCCAACTTTCTCGGTTTTTAGTAGTGAAAACGCAGGAATCACATTGGCGCCGTCATCTATTACCACAGCTTAACCCGGTCTAAAGGCCAATAGGTTACAAACGCCCTTCCCTTGACACTGTTGATATCCGCAAAGCCCCAAGCATGCGAATCAAAGGAGCGGTTACGGTTATCCCCCATCACAAATATTTTTCCAGGCGGCACCACAACCTTAGGGTACTCATACGTCATGGCCTCCGCCAGATAGGATTCATTTTGGGGAACATCATTCACATACAGCTTGCCGTTTTTTACTTCCACAGTATCGCCAGGCAGGGCAATCAACCGTTTAATCAGATCATCGGTCAGGTTGGATTCAACCGGCGGCTTAAACACAATAACTTCTCCCCGGTATAAGTCGCAGAACCGGGTCGTTATCTTCTCCACAAATAAACGGTCGCCGGGGATGATCGAGGGGACCATAGAAGTCGTAGGAACAATACGGCTGTCCAGAATAAACATCCTGATGATTATAACCAAAACGACCGCCAGAAGAATGGTCATAACCCATTCTTTGATTTCTTCTTTTCTAGTTTTAATTGTCAACACCACTTTTCTCTTGGAATATCTTCCTTTAAATTTTCCCCAACATCCTTTGCAGGTCAGAAGGCAGGGGTACTATAAACTCCATCTCCCGCCGGGAAACAGGATGAAGGAAAGCTAAACGGCAGGCATGGAGGAACTGTCGTTTTAACAAATAAAGTTCGCCCCCATATAGGGCGTCCCCTACTAACGGGTAGCCCTGATGACTAAGATGGACGCGTATCTGGTGCGTGCGTCCTGTTTCCAGCGCCAACTCCAGCATGGTATGGCGCAGGAATCTCTTCAACACCCGGTAATGAGTAACAGACGGCTGTCCAGCGGGGCAAACAGTACGCCTGGTAGTATTATCATCCGCCCGGGCGATGGGCAGATCAATCGTTCCACTTTCCGTGGAAACCACTCCGCTCACCAGCCCCTGATAGAAACGCCGCATGATCCCGTCCGTCTGCTGATTGAAAAGCTGCTGTGCGGCATAAGCGCTTTTCGCCACCAATACTAAGCCCGAAGTATTCCGGTCCAGCCTGTTAACCACATGAACAGCGGCCTTTTTACCCTGCGCCATCCAGTAATAAAGAATGCCGTTAGCCAAAGTACCCCTGGGGTATCCCTTGGTTGGGTGAACGCAAACCCGCGGCTGTTTGTTGAGAACCAAAATTTCCTCATCTTCAAAGACGATATCCAGCGGCACATCTTCCGGTAAAAGATAAGGATCACTGGATTCAGGCGGATATACCAAAACGATGACGTCCCCCTCCCGAACTTGCCCCTTGAAAAGGGCGGGCTGTTCGTTCACAAGGGCGAGGCCATGATGTTTGACTTTACGGACAGCCTTAACAGACAACTTTTGCCTGCTCTTTAAATAGGTTTCAAGGCTGCGGTTGCCTTCTCCCGGACCTACAGTAAAAGTAACCTGATGGCGGATGGTTGATATTCCATTACTCATATAAACCGTAAGTTTTAGTCACATCCTGAATAAAAATGATACCATTACCAGGTTCATCTATTTTAAGTTCCTCTCTTATCAAAGACGCAATGGCTTCAGTCTTATCTTTTTGGGACAGGATCAGGACCATCTCTTTCTCAGGCT
Source organism: Peptococcaceae bacterium UBA5318 (assembly GCA_002408285.1). Taxonomy (GTDB): domain Bacteria; phylum Bacillota; class Peptococcia; order DRI-13; family UBA5318; genus UBA5318. The sequence goes on from DHRG01000069.1 coordinate 3,180, forward strand.
CAATATCCATAGAAAACAGCTTTTGGGTTTCATGGATCCCCGAGCCTCTAGCATTGATTATAGTACCGCCTTTAGAACCCATTTTGGTCGCGGCGTCAATAACATACTCCGCCTTACCTTTATCTACAATTACTATAATAGCATGATACATAATGTTACCTATCCTTCTTTCCTCTTTAGTATTCTGGGGTTTACGCCCGCTATATCCCATTACGTCACAAACAGATATAGTAAACGCTATGCCGTGATTTGGTTTTTCAAATTTCAACTCCTTATCAAGCTCATGGAGAGCCTGATCCGCTGTTTGGGGATCGGAAACCATTAGTACGATCTCTTTTTTTACATCAGATAAAGCCAATAACTCTAAAATACGATTGTTTACGGTGCCTTTTCCTAAAAGAATAGTGCCTCCCGAAACTCCGCATTGCTTGGCAATATGCAGTACCTTACTTCCCAATCCGAAATTAACGACTGTGCAAACCAATACATAATCCTTTATTTCAAAATGATTAGCCATTCTTTTATACTCCTTCTTTTTTAGATTTTATTTTAAATATAAAACCTAAAATTTGTAAAGCAATAAGAGGCGTTAACGCGACCATTGCAATCATACCAAATCCATCCACCAAAACATTCGCTCCTTCTATCGCTTCAGCCGCGCCTTGCGCAAAAGCCAAGATGAAAGTCGCCGTCATCGGGCCTGAAGCCACGCCGCCCGCGTCAAATGCAATCCCCACGAACAGCTTCGGAACAAAATAAGACATTGCTATCGCTATTATATAACCAGGCAAAATATAATGCCATAGTTGAATTCCGGGAATTAGTATCCTTATCATGGACAGGGCGACCGCAAAACCAATTCCGATAGAAAGAGTAAGCAGTACAATTTTTCTCTTCACGTAACCGCTGGTGATATCCTCGATCTGATGGGTTAATACGTATACTGCCGGTTCAGCCAATACAGTAACCAGCCCCAAAACAAATCCTATTATAACAAGATAAGCTTTATTATCTAAAGATGCTAAGGCATGACCGACGGCGTTCCCCACATCCATAAATCCTAAATTAACCCCCATCAAAAATAATACGAGTCCAATAAACGTAAAGACAATCCCAATTAAAGTTTTCCTGAAGATTTTCTTGGATAACTTAAATGAAACTTTCTGAAAGACAAGAAACAGTAACAAGATTGGCAAAAGTGCCAGAAAAACTTCTCCGGCTACGATCGGGGCTTCTCTAAAAAACGGGCCGATAATCGACGCCGTTGTTGATTTTTCTAATTCAAGGCTTCCTGTTATTATACCGGGTTTAGAAACGATGCTCATAATCATAACCGAAATTATTGCGCCTGTAGAGGCTATAGCGACTAAACCAAAACTATCTTTCTCCGAAGCTTTACTATCCTTTTTTAACCCGGAAACGCCTATAGCAAGGGCCAGTATAAACGGAACCGTCAACGCGCCGGTGGTTGCTCCGGAGGCGTCAAAGGATATGGCTAAAAACACCGGTGAAGTAAAAAGGGCTAAAATGAATATAATGCCGTATAGAACGGTTAGAACCTTGTACAGCGGAATGTTGTATACTATTCTTACAAGGCCTGATGAAAGCAGCACCGCAATCCCGACAGATACGATCACAACAATACTGATTTTCGATATCACACCTGATGTAACCATATCTATTTGTCCCGCCAGAATATGTAGATCAGGTTCGGCAACTGAAATAAAAAAGCCCAGGATCAGGCCGGCAATAACGACCATCCATATTTTATTCGTCTTAGCTATAGTCTTCCCCATAAAATTACCAATAGGCGTGATTCCGATATCTACTCCAAACAAAAAAATAGTCAATCCTATAATAATCAACGCAGCCCCGATAAGAAATCTTAAGATCAAAGGTATTTCGAGCGGGGTTAACGTAAAATTTAAAATCAGTACAATGACTGTAATTGGAAGAACGGTATATAATACCTCTTTTAGTTTTGCTAGTATAACACTCAAATACAACTCATTCCTTTCTATCCGTTATTACCAACTTTACAAAAACTATCATAATAAATATTATAACAGAAAGCTGCTTCATAATGCGACTTATGAAGCAGCTTTTGTGTTCATATTCTTAAACTTATTGAACTGGTAAAATTCTAGTAAAGTTCTTCAAAAGGTATGCCGAACTGTTCGAGGACCTTGCCATAGGTAGTTACCCAGCCGACCGGGGGACAGCCATGATCGACGACTACTACCTTCTTGCCTCCCTTGCGGTATTTTTGTGTAAAGGTCCGCAGCGCTTCTGTCGATTGAAAAGCGCAATCACCGAAAATAAAGATTATATCATGATCGAGTTTTTCCAGTTCGGGGATCGAAGGGGTCCTGCCGATCACAAAGCCAATTTTTTTCTTCGTTTCCAGAATCCTTTTTAGAACATCCGGGGTTCCTTTAATGGCGTCAAAACACACCCGCAAATTGCCTTTGCAGCCCGGCAGGCACGCCCCGCCTTCAAAGACCTCAAAGCCCTCGATCACATTAGCCAATTCACAGGTCGGCATTTCAAAATGGCGTTTTACCTCTGCAATTTGTTTGCCAACGATCTTAATATGATCTAAGCGCCCTTCCCCAATACCTCTTTGATGCGCCAAATAAGTAGTCGGGACCTCAAATGGTTCGATATCCATGATGGCACAGGCAACCGCATCAGATGCCACCGTATCCGCGGAAGCCATAATGATATCCATCGGGACGGGTTTCCCCCAGCAAGGCCCTTGTCCTTCCATAGCGATCAAACCATCAAAAACGATCAGGTCCGGCTTCACCACGGTATGCAAATCCACCAGCTTTTGATTGATATCGGACCGATGATGGATTTCCTTTTGATGATCATACAAAACGCCATGCCAGTTTTTGATGGCGCCCGTAAAGGTCGTCATCAGGTGGGTCTTGACAACCGGCACATTAATAATGACATTACAATCCAGGATTCTTGCCGGGACCTCGACCTTATGAAAAACGACTCCTTCAGGAACATCAATGATTTTGCTTTCTTCCTCATCAAAATAAATGGGCTCCGCGCCAGCTTCCAAAACAACCTGTTCGATACCCGATTCCCTTAAAACCTTTCTAGAGGTAGTCCCAATGCCAATGGCCGGATTATCTCCCACCAAAACCTTGGCCGCACCGGCCTCAAAAGACATCTCAATTAACGCTCTTAAAATTTCGGGGTTCGTAGTAATCGGCCAATGCTGTGCGGAAACGATATTGGGTTTGAGCAGCACAACATCTCCCTTTTTCACAAACTTCTTCTCTAACATGTTAACCGCATCTCTAACCATTTTATTAATATCTTTTCCCTGGACGATTGATACAACAGATTTTTCCTTTTCCGGCATCTCTTTTTCCTCCTTTTTCTTAAATTATAAAAGGCCTTACCGGGAGAGTATCAGAATACTCTCCCGGTAAGGCAAACTAATCACAGATCTCTAAAGGTAATAGTTCTGTTATGCTGCACTTCTTGGCCAAGTTGATTTTTAACAGACTTAGTAATTTCAAAAGCCTGACCGTAAAGCTCTTCAAATTTAGTATCTGCTTTTACAAGCAGCTCGTCATTGGAAGTCCGCTCGATATCAAAATGGGGCATTGCTTTCTGCGCCTTCTTGACGTCATCCTGCGTAAATCCTTTTTTCAGAAAATAGTATAGGTATGCTTTCATATCTTACCACCTTCTCTAAACTTTTTATACTCTATGGAGAAATTATAGCAACCCTTGGTGCAAAAAAGCTGCTTTTTCCCCTCTATTTCAACCGGAAAACCTTCGTCAGGCACCATTTTTCCGCAGCAATAACACTTTATATTGCTAGCGGTAAATAATTTTGTTTTAGACGCATCCTTTTTATTTGACAATGGATTTTCCTCCTTCCAACATTTCTTTCCTGAGTTTCTCAGTCCCTGCTACGTCAATTTCCAACGTCTTGGGTTCCAGCAGGACGCCATAATAAATTTTGGCGTTCTTCAGCGAAACCTTTTCGTTCTTCACATCCCACTGCACCTTCTTGGGATCCCTTTCCAGCGGGTTTCCGTAACCGCCGCCGCCATAAGTCATCAGCTCCACTGTCGAGCCTTTGGGCATCCTCATGCTGGCTGCCTTCGAAGCCGATACGGCGCCAAATACTTCCGTGATGTGCTTGAATTCACTGTCTTTATCCATTTTCACCCGAATATCATTGTAGTGGCCGCATTCTTCCCTCGGAATAGCCGGGAGGCCGCCAAACAACCCAAAAGGAGCCTGGTTGCATTTATCGGTAATAATATTGAGGCGGGTATCGTCATTCAGGAACTCGATTGTATAATTGGTGCCCATACCGCCGCGGAATTTACCCGGTCCCATGCAGTCATTCACCAATTCGTATTTTGCCAGCAGCCAGGGATACGAATTTTCCAGCACCTCGATGGGTTGGTTCATATCATTGCCCACATAATCCATCAGCGAATCATTGCCGTCTTTAGTAGCCCGGCCGCCCCAACCGCCTTCACGGAAGAGATACCAGCAGAACGGATCATTATTCTTTCTCGGATCTGTTCCGCCGCCCGTACAGTTGTGGCATGTGCCGTAGCAGCCGGCGGCAACCTTCTCGGGAACGACCTTGGACATGGCGGCCATGATGACGTCGACGATCCGGCTTGAGGTTTCAACGTTGCCGCCGAAAGTTGCCGCCGGATGATCGGCGTTCACAATCGTACCGCCGGGAGCAATAATTTTGATCGCTCTGAAGCAGCCATGGTTGGACGGAATATAGGGGTCGGTCAGATTGAAGACAGCATTATAGGTTTGCGACGCGGCAACACCGTAAGTCGCGTTGATAGGCCCTTCAACCTGTGGGTCGCTTCCTGTAAAATCAGCTACAAAGGTGTCCCCCATAACGGAAACCGCAACCTTCAGCTTGATGGGTTGGGCTTTAATACCGTCATCATCCAAAAAGTCTTCCGCCTCATAGGTTCCTTGGGGCAACTTGGCGATTTCACTGCGGATCCTCTTTTCCGAGTAGTTCTTGATTTCTTCCATATACATTTGGAAGGTATCCACGCCATATTTTTCAATATATTCGTGTACCCTTCTTTTTCCAATTTCCAAAGAGCCGATCATAGCCTGAAAATCTCCATAGATTGGCTTAGGAACGCGAACATTGGAAAGGATGATCTTCCAAATATCTGTCACCGGTTTGCCTCTTTTTTGAATGAAAACAGGCGGTATGGTGACGCCCTCCTGATATACTTCGGTGGAGTCCCCGCCGAAGCCGCCGGGACTCTTGCCGCCGATATCCAATAAATGGGCCCTGTTGGCAGGTATGGCGACCAGGTTTCCTTTGTCGTCAAAGACCGGCATGATGATCGTAAAGTCAGTGATATGAGTGCCTCCTCTGAAGGGGTCGTTATGCAGAACAACGTCACCCGGCTCCAGGTTTTCAATACCGATTTCCTTTAGGCACCATTCCACAGCAAAAGCCATCGCTCCCAAATGCACCGGGTTAAATTCCGCCTGAGCCACCATTTCAGCCTTAGCGTCGAAAATCGCACATGAAAAATCATAGCCTTCACTGAAAATGACTGAATAAGCCGTCCGCGACATGGCTAACCCCATCTCACGAGATAAAGAGATCAAGCCGCTGCGGATAATTTCTAACGTAAATATATCAATCTCGTTTTTCTTTTTAGCATTCATCAGGTTTGATAACCTCCTGTTCCTTTATTCTATATTACAAAACCCTATTTCAATGTGGCAACGATGTTTTCTAACTCATCAATGACCGCCATATATTCCGGATAGATGACGTTAGTCGTGTCAGACTGTTCGATGATCGCCGGACCGGAAATCTTATGGCCTACGCACAACAGGTCGCGCTGATAGATCGGGCATTCCATAAAGCCATGTTCATCACCGAAATAAGTCTTGCGCACGCCCTTGAGGGCCTCTTTCAGATCAGTCTTGGACTTGTTGACTTTATAAGTCGGCTTAAAGGCCTGTTTAGATTTTACGCTGACCCGCAGGCTGACTGTTTCTGCCACTGCATCCTGCATCATATAGCCATACCATTTTTCATGTTCTTCATTGAAGTTATGAACCATTTCCTGCAATTTTTTCGGGTTGATCTTCCCGGCGGGGATCAGGGCGTTTACTTCAAAGTTTTGCCCTACATAGCGCATATCCGCGCTTCGGGTGACTTCCAGATTCTTGTCGTAGCCCTCTGAGGAAAGGCTCTTTCTGCATTTATCTTCCAGTTCGTCAAGGATCTGGTTCAATTTATCCAGGTCCATATCCTCAACGCTTGCTAAATAGGACTGGGATTGGTCAAACTGCACATCCGCAGACAGACAGCCCATGGCGGAGAAAACTCCGGGGTTTCTCGGGTAGATCAGCTTGGGGATCTGGAGATCAAAGGCCAATTTACTGGCAAAAAGCGGTCCGCCTCCGCCGTAAGGCACCATCCAGAAATTACGGGGGTCAAAACCCTGTGATACGGAAACCATCTTGATCGCTTCGGTCATATCAGCCACCGCTACTTTATAGATACCGGCCGCTACTTCTAAAACCGACATGTTAAGCTGTTTGCACAACTTATTTTCAATCGCTTTCACCGACAGGTTAACATCGACTTCCATATCGCCGCCCAGGAAATACTTTTCATTTAGAATGCCTAAGACCAAGCAGGCGTCGGTAATTGTCGGGTCTTCCCCGCCTTTTCCGTAGCAGGCCGGTCCGGGGATGGAACGAGCGCTTTGCGGACCCACGCGGAGCAATCCGCCGGCATCGATCCAGGCAATACTGCCGCCGCCGCTGCCGATTGACAAAACATCGATCTGCGGAACGCGGAGAGGCATACCCCAGGTCACATCCTTTTGCGTGGTAAGCTTAGGCTGTCCCTTGGTGATAAGGCTGACGTCGAAACTGGTGCCGCCCAGATCGCAGGTAATAACTTCGTCGCCCAGCATGGTTGCACCCATAACCCCTCCGGCCGGTCCTGAACCAATCGTGGCAATTGGAGTATCCAGAGTCATTTTAGGCGTCATGACTGCACCGTTGGATTTCATCATCATCATTTCCTGATCCAGGCCTTTATCCTGTAAATTATCGATCAGGTATTCGGTATATCTGACTACCTCGGGTTTTACATAGGCATCCATAACTACAGTGCAGGTACGCTCATACTCCCGGATCTCCGGCAGGATTCGAGCCGATACGGATGTGAAGACCTCCGGATATTCTTCTTTTACAATTTCCTCGATCCTTAGTTCATGCACGGGATTCGTAAAGGAATGTAAAGTACATATCGCAACGGCTTCAACACCTTCCTTCTTGAAAAAACGTGCCGCTTGCCGAACATCTTCTTCATTCAGCGGAATTAAGACATTGCCCTTATAATCCAGTCTTTCCGTAACTTCAAGCCGCAGATACCGCGGTACTAAAGGTTCTGGTTTTTCCCATTGCAGGTAATAGTGAAACTCTCTGTCACATCTCATGATTTCCAGGATATCTCTGAAACCCTTGGTGGTAATCAGGCCGACCTTGGCCCCTTTTCTTTCGACAACAATATTGGTCGCTACGGTGCAGCCATGGACAAAATAACCAACATCCTTCAGGTCTACATCCGCTTTCTTCAAAGCATTGAAAATGCCCAGTGCGTGATTCGGAGGCGTACTGTTGACTTTTACATTTTTCAATTCACCGCTTTTTGTATCAATAACAACAAGATCGGTGAATGTACCTCCAATATCAATTCCAACTAATTTTGACATGTTGCTCCTCCTTTTTTAGTTGTTAAATATTAGTACATTTGTACCGGAACAGCGTCCTGCCGGATACTGCTCCGATACAAAACGTTACTAAAACTGTTATTTCGTGATTTGCTCAAACGGCTGAGGAATAATTTTGCCAAAGATAATCATTGCTATGAAAGCGCCCAGCCAGCCAAAGAGAGGCGGAATACCAAAGTTGGCGGACGTTGTCCATTGGATAAGGATAAAGCCAATCGCCCAGGAGATCATAGCAGACCATTTGACATCGGGTATTTTCATTTGGCCCAGGTTAGCCGTTACGTTTCTGATATCGGGATATTTCCCTTTGTTGTTAACGAAATAATCCGCCGCAATAATTCCGCCGACGGGAACGGCCAGGGAGGCCATCAGGGTCAGCCAGAACACGAGATAGTTATAGGGCCGGATCATGGACAGCAGCACTGCGCTGATACCAACAATCAGGCAGCCTTTTGTTTTGCCGATTTTCAGCGCCGCCGAAAGCCCCAGGGAAGCGGTGTAGTAGTCGGTTACAGCCGTTGTCCAGGTCAGGAAGAAGATAGCGATGGCGCCCACCATCAACAGATCCAGAAGTTTGAATACCGATACCATGTCATTGTTGTTAACAGCGATGGAGGCTATAGCCCCCGACAGCATTAAGAACGAATAGGCGAGGCCAAAGGTGATGACTGAAACAAGGACAGAATCCCTGGGAGTTTTACACCAGCGCTGAATATCAGGGGACCCTGTCCCTGCGCCGATCGAAAACGTCCCGACGATTGCCGTAAGCCCTGTAACCAGCGTCATCGAACCGACGGCATCGGGTACGACCCCCATCAGCTTGCTCCAGCCGCCGATGGTAACGACGCCTTTCCAAGCAGCGATCGCCATCATAAAAATAATTGCCGGAACCGCAATATAACCTAAATAAGTGATGTACTTATAACCCTTGATAGAGGTGGCGACATAGATAGCGCCGGTAATTAAACAAACAAGCCAGTACATATGTTCAATATTGAAAAAGGCCGACAGCATCAACGCTGCCACGCTTACATTAATAGCGTTCCAACCCCACAGCGTCACCGGTACAAGGACGGCTGGAATTTTCATGCCAGCTTTTCCAAAAGCAAAGTTGGACAAAAGACCAAATGACAATCCTTCTCTTTGGCCGACGGTCCCGATAATCGCAGAAATGGATCCAAGCAACAAACAGCTTATCAGGGTGATCCAGAGGGTGTCCATAAAGGTAAATCCGCCTGTTACGGTAATAGCAGCCGTGATCCCTGTGGGGAAGAACACCCATCCTACCCAAACAACCAGCGGGGATCTTAGGGGTTGCCGCGCACTTAGCGGAATCATTTCTCGGGCGTAATCTTCACCAGTTTCCAATTGGTTTGTTTCAGTTGCCATTCTTAATTTCCCCTTTCATTATCAAGATTATTTTCTTTTTCCCGGGGTCTACGGAATAGCTGTTACGTCTCCCATCACCTCCTTTTGTGAAAATTATTTAGTTTGCAAACTCTATCCTAAAATTAATGCAAAGAACATGCCAATATTTAAATATAACGTAAAATAAATTGTCGGTTCCTCTCGTGCTAAAGCTTTTCCCGGTTTTTAAACTCTTTTCTTGCTTCGTTCAATAACATACAACTCCCAACCTGTTTTAAAATAAGACGTTTGAGGATTCAGCTTTTGAACAAATATTCAGCCGCTGACAGAGATAAAAACCCCTCCTGCAAAGGGAGGGAGGTAACTAGTCAGTATCAGGGCCTTTTTCAAGTTCCTTCAGCTTGCTCCAAAGGTTGGAGCGGCTTATTCCCAATAATTTTGACAATGAGGTTTTGTCCATACGTCCATATAATAATTCGATGATTTGCATTTCCATATCTTTGAGGGTTCCCAACTCCACAGTGATCGTTTGCTCGTCAGTCAATTGCGCAGGCGTATCGTGCTGTGATAAATCAAAAAACAATTCTTCCAGCATCGGAGTATTCTCATTGTCATGAGATAAAATTGCATATTTTTCGGCCAGGTTTTCCAGCTCTCTGACATTGCCCGGCCAGTAGTAACTTTGCAGCTTCTTCATAAACTGTTCCGGAATCTTAAGGTTATTGTTTTCCCCTAAATATTTTTCCAAAAAATATTCCGTTAAAAGGGGAATGTCTTCTTTTCTTTCCCGCAGAGGAGGAATACAGAGGTTGAGAACATTGAGCCGGTAAAACAAGTCCTCCCGAAACTGCCCCTCCTTTGCTCTTTTGTGCAGATCCGCATTGCTGGCCGCAATGATCCGCACGTCGACGGGGATATTTTTACTTCCGCCTATCCGCCTGACCATCTTTTCCTGGAGAACTCGGAGCAATTGAACTTGGGCGGATAAATTCATTTCCGAGATCTCATCCAGAAAGAGGGTCCCTTTTTGGGCAACTTCAAACAAGCCCGGTTTTCCGCCCTTCCTGGCCCCGGTAAAAGAACCCTCCTCGTAACCAAAGAGCTCGCTTTCTAACAGGCTTTGCGGCAATGTTGCGCAATTAACGGCCACAAACGGTTCCTGCCTTCTCGGGCTGATGTTGTGTATGCTGTTCACCAGGATTTCTTTCCCTGTCCCGCTTTCGCCTGTGACCAAGACGGTCAAGTCCGTCTTTCCATAGCTTTTCGCTTTCGTAATCACTTTTTTAAGGGCTGGAGAGTTCCCGATCATATCCGCAAAGATGTATCGGGCTGATAGACCCTGCTTTTGTTGTTTTATGCTTTTCGCGGACTCCAAATTGATCGCATAACCGATCATTTCTCCCGCATGGTATAAAATCATTTTCTTCATATTTATATCAATGCCGTTACAGCTTACCTGGAAAATATCCTGTTGGTACGAGATCCCCTTTAAAACAGTCAAGCCTTTTAAGACCTCGGAGATATTTTTACCCATGACTTTACGGGCGTCTATTTTTAATAAATTGCACGCGGGGGCATTGATAAATATGACGTTTTCTTCCTGGTTCAGTAAAATAAGACCGGCAAAAGCTTCTTTGGCCAGTGAATTTAAATATTTTAATAAGTCCTGCTCTCTGCAGAGGGTATCTAAAACGACCTCCGCCTGCTTCAAGGCATTGCAAAAAGCCTCCCGGCTCAAATGAACCATCATAGTTTTCATGCCTTGCTGCCCTGCCGTTTCCAGCATGTAGGCGCTTGTGGATACGACCACATCCACTGCGTCATAGGCATCCGTGATTTTTTCCCGCAATTCTTCTTCATTCTGGAAATGGTAAATTTGCAGTTTATCTTCCGGCATATCCAAAATCTCGCGGATCAATTCAAAGTCATAACTTTGAAACTGGGAATATTGGAAAAATCCGATCTTTTTACCCATCTGTTTCGCTTTATACACAGTCTTTAAAATATCCATATTTGAATATTCAACCATGATAACAGGTATCTTGACAGCCTTCTTGATCAAACTTCCCACAATCCCATGGCTGATTATTAACTGATAACCCTCCGCTTCATATTTCATAGCCAAGCCTACCCCATTATTCAAGACCCCTGCCGCCACTTCCACATGGTATGCTTTTTTCTGTATTAATTCTTTTGCAGCATCTGTTATTTCCAGTTCATCCGAATAAATTACTGCAATCTTATACATGTTTACCCCCTT
>DHRG01000044.1:0-18177 GCA_002408285.1 Peptococcaceae bacterium UBA5318
TTGACTTCATACCATTAGACTTTATCATCCAGCGGTTGTCCTAAACCATCGACAACCCTGCCCACGATACTGGCCCCCACCTTGACTTTGATGGAGCCGCCCGTACTCAGGATCACGTCGCCGGGGGTAATCCCGCTCATATCGCCTAACGGCATCAGCAGCGTCTTGTTTTCCTTGAATCCTACTACTTCAGCCGGAATACGTTTACCTTTATGCTTGATGTACACTAATTCGCCGATGCCTGCCTTGGGTCCATTGGCATGGATGACAAGACCGATGATTTCATTCACAGTGCCTTTGAACCGCAGCGTCTTAGTGCCGTTGATCCGCTCCTGCAGTTTTTTAAATTCCAGCATGTCCGGACACTTCCAATAACCCTTGTCTGAGCAAAGCAAGCTGTTCATTTATTTTTGCTTCGATAAAGCCGTTCTCCGTCGATACCAAACAGTCCCCGGGTTCTATATTCTGATCGTCAATAATCAGAAGGTTCCCAGAGTACACTTCGGTAAACCTTTCATTATAGGGAGTAAGGTAGGGCAGATGGACAGGGTTTACCTTTAACACGACATTTTCAGTATCTTTAACTTCTTCTAACGTGTTTTTTATTATATTGTTAATAATTTCCGGCCTTACCTCCACTATCGTCCCGATTATTTTTTCCGTAAGCAGCATCACCAGCTCGATAATGTCTTTTTCTTGACTTTTCAACGTTAATGCCTGTTGTTCCTTTATTTTCTCCAAGACAGACGAAACCTGCTGATAAATCGGCAGAAACTCCTTTTCAATGGCGCTCCCCTTTTGATACCCAAGTTTATATCCTTCCTGGCAAGCGGCTTCCCTGATTTCCTCCGCTTCTTTTTGACTGTTTTCCAAATAACCGCGGGCCTCTTCCTGAGCATGCGAAATAATGCTTTCAGCGCGTTTCCGGGCAGCACTGATAAGCTCTTCAATAGCGCTTTTCGTTTCCTCATAGATAGAATCAGCCGTTTCTTGTGTCAGCAGCCCTTCTTTCGGCAGCGGCGCCGGTTCGTGCGCAGGTCCATACGCGGGTCCGTGCGCAGGTTCGCGACGGTGATTTCCTGGATATTCTAAAGGAGTGCGCTTATCATTGACGACAAAACAAGCCTTAATAATGTTAGACAATCAGCTCATCCCCCCCGCCTCTGGATATAACTATTTCACCGGAATCTTCCAGTCTGCGAATTACATTGACTATCCTCTGTTGCGCTTCTTCTACATCACGCAAACGTACCGGCCCCAGAAAAGTCATTTCTTCATCCAGCATCTGGGCAGCGCGCTTGGACATATTCCTCTTGACCTTTAGGCTCACTTCCTCACTGGAGCCTTTCAGAGCCAGAGCTAAATCTTTGCTGTCTACTTCCCGCAGCACCAACTGAATACTGCGGTCATCCATTTTGGTTATATCCTCAAAGATAAACATTAGTTTTTTAATTTCTTCCGACAATTCAGGATCCTGTACTTCCAGTGTTTCTAAAATTGTTTTTTCCGTAGCGCGGTCTACTTTGTTGAGGACATTGACGATGGCTTTAATGCCGCCGGCGCTGGTATAATCCTGAGTCCCCAGGGAAGAAATTTTCTTTTCTAAAATGTTTTCCACTTCCCGGATGATTTCCGGTGAAGTCCTATCCATAATGGCGATCCGGCGGGCTACATCAGCCTGCCTTTCCGAGGGCAAAGCGGAGATGATGGCCGCGGCTTGTTGGGGCTCTAAATATGACATAATCAAAGCTATCGTTTGAGGGTGTTCGCCCTGAATAAAGTTCAAAACCTGACTGGGGTCTGTTTTGCGTATAAAGTCAAAGGGTTTGATCTGCAAATTTGAGGAAAGCCTGTTGATGATGTTAAGCGCCTTATCATTGCCCAAGGCCCGGTCCAAGACCTGTTTAGCATACTCAATACCGCCCTGCGCGATATATTGGGAAGCCATGTACAATTGGCTGAACTCCTCAAGGACTATTTCCAATTGCTCTCCCTTGATCGTATGTACGTTGGCAATTTCCAACGTAAGCTGTTCAATCTCTTCCTCAGACAGGTGTTTCATTAGTTGCGCCGATTGTTCCGGCCCCAGGCTTATTAAGAAAATGGCCGCTTTTTGACGACCGCTGATTTGTTTATGCTTAGGAATATTCGCCACTTCTTCTCACCCTGCCCTATTCTTCTATCAGCCATGTTTTTAAGACATTGGCTACCTCATTGGGATTCGTTTGGGTCAGCTTATCAATTTGCTGCCGCAAATTTTTCTTTTCTAAAGCTTCGGGAGTTAAAGTCGGCATCATCAGATCAGACTCCGGATCCCCAACGGCCATTTCCTCAAAAGCGCTCGTCAGCGCCGATTTTGGCAACGGCTCCCCGTATTTTGATCTTCTCATTAAAACAACTCCTACGGCAACAAGCGCTAAAAACCCCAGAGCCGCTCCCGCGACCTTCATTAGTGTTATACGTTGCTTGGATTTTTCGGCTTGGGCCAATTCATCAGCCAGCTTCTGCTCTTGTTCATTGTTAAAAGGCATCCCCACAACAGATATTTGATCTCCGCGGGACACGTCAACTCCGGCGGCCTTGCTGACAGCATCGGCGATTTTAGACTGCTCATCATTAGTAAGTTCTCCGTCGATCAAAACAGATAACGATACTTTTATAACTTTCCCGGGAGCCGTCACTGTCTTCTCGACAGTTTTACTGATTTCATAATCTCTTCGGCTCTCCGTCAACGAATATTCGCTGTTTCCCGACCCGATACTTCCGTAGCTGGGACCGGCGGTATTGGCATCGACAGGATTCCCTCCTGCTGAAGTATTTGTTCCTGTGGAGGTTTCTTCCTTGGACTGCTCGCTTAATACTACCGGATCGGTATAAGTTTCGGATTGCTTTTCAACCTGATCGAAATCCAGGGTTATGTTGGCTCTCACCACAGCTTTACCCGCTCCCCGCATTCTTTCCAGCATACTTTGGACCGAGCGGGCCAAGTCCTTTTCATACTGCTGCTTCAAGGCTATTTGCGTGGCGGAAACACGCGTATTAACACCTGTTTCAGTATCCGCTAAGCCTTCCGAGAGAAGATTGCCGTTAACATCCATTACCGATACGTTTTCAGCTTTAAGCCCTTCCACACTATGACTGACAAAAGAAAGGACGGATTTGACCTGTTCCGGTTTGAGTTGGGCATAGGGTTTCAATCTTAAGAGAACTGACGCCGTCACATCTTTTTCATTCTCAATAAACAGCGATGACGCCGGCAGGGCAATGTGAACCTTGGCGTTTTCAACTTCGTCTAATTCTTCAATTGTCCGCGTCAATTCTCCTTGCAGCGCAATAATGAATCTGACGCGTTTATCGGTATCTGTTTCGCCGAACCTCGTTTCGTTAAACGATTCAAATCCCACGACTCCGTTTAAGCTTACCGTATTAGCCATATCAAGGCGCAACTGATATTTATCCTTGCTGGGGACCATAATCGTTTTTCCTTCGTTCGTTAATTCATAATTCACCTTTTGTTCTTTTAATTTTGCTATAATAGCACTGGCGTCACTGGGATCAAGGTTGGTATACAGCGCCTCCATTTTAGGCTGTTGTCCCATCACCACAAGAATAATCACACTAATTAAGGCAACAACTGAAACCCCAACCAGGGTAACTTTCTGCCAGGTAGCAAAATTTGTCCATAATTTTTTAACTTGTTGAACGATCTGACCCCACAACGCCATTATCTCACCTCACGGTTTAAACCTGCATCCTCATTACTTCCTGATAGGCCTCAACAATCTTATTTCTGACTTGCATAGTCATTTGCAGCGCTAAATTAGCTTGTTCACTTGCTATAATAACTTGATGAAGTTCGACATTCTTTCCCAGCGTATAGTCTTGGATCATTTTTTCCGCAGTAAGAATCTGGTCATTAGTTTTATTCAAAAAACCTTTTAGTATGTCGCCGAATTCCTGGTCTGGCTTTTCTGTAGAATCGGCAGCGTTCGGATATATAAGATTGGGTATTAAACCGGTGATTTTAGTAGCATCCATTTTCATTCACCTACCCGCGACCAATTTCTAGGGTCTTTAAGATCATACTCTTGGTGCCGTTCAAAGCCGTGACGTTAGCCTCATAAGCCCTGGAGGCGGTAATCATTTCCACCATTTCTTTCATAACATCCACATTCGGATATTCGACATACCCTTCCCCATTGGCGTCGGGATGTTTCGGATCATACACCTTCTTCGTGGGCGAGGTATCTTCGATGATCCCGGCTACTTTAACCCCTGTCAGACCGGCCCCTTTGTTTTGTTTCTCACGTAAAGCCGTCTGAAAAGATTCTTGCGGATCAGCCGGCTGCAGGATCGCAACCTGTCTTTTATAAGGGCCTCCTTTGGCCGAACGGGTCGAATTGGCATTGGCAATGTTGGAAGAGATGACATCCATCCTGAGTCTTTCAGCGCTTAATCCTGAAGCGCTGATTTTAAAAGAGTCGTATAAATTCATCTTTATTTACTCCCTTCACTGATAGAATACCTTAAGAGGGATAGTTGATAAGATAAAAATTGCGCCAGACTGTTAAAATACAGGTTGTTTTGGGCTAAAGTCGCTAACTCCATGTCGATATCGACGTTGTTGCCATCCGTACGCATAGTTGTATCCTTGACTTGATAGACCTGCACTAAATCAGGGTCGTCTAAACGGGTCTTAGCTAAATGCTGAAGTTTGGTCTGTTTGGGTCTAAGGGCGGACTCCTGAGATTTTTCGAGGGATTTTTCGAGGGATTTCTGAAAACTAACCGCACTTTTTTTGAAACCGGGCGTATTTACGTTGGCAATATTGTTGCTGACAACAGTATTTTTGAGAGAACTTCCGTCCATCGCTTTTTCCAGTATATTCATCAGGTCTGTCTTAAACATAGCGCACCTGCCTTGCAATATTATCAATTATTCGATTACATTTGGCATCATTTACTAAGACTAAATTCGACTTAATTTCTATAAATCCTTCAGTACCAACTCTCTCAGAAAAAAATTATTCCTATTTATTATCGTCCCTATTGACTATTTTGTTATACTATTAGTTTATTTTGTAATATAACTCATAATTATAATATTTACAGTTTATTTTTTACTCATAAATACCATAAAAGTAAATAAACAGGTTATGACGACTGTGTCATAACCTGTTTATTGCTTTTAGTAATTATTTTAACTTAGCCAGTTCATCCAATAAGTTTTCATTGAGGATCCGGATATAGGTTCCTTTCATGCCCAGGGATTTCGACTCGATCACACCCGCGCTCTCAAATTTACGCAAGGCGTTGACGATCACGGAACGGGTAATTCCGACTCTGTCGGCTATTTTACTGGCAACCAATAAACCTTCTTTGCCTTTCAATTCGGCAAAAATGTGTTCAATGGCTTCTAACTCCGAATAAGAAAGCGTACCCAGTGAAATCTGTACAGCCGCTTTACGGCGGGCTTCATCTTCAATACGTTCCGCTTTGGCTCTCAGAATTTCCATCCCGATAACCGTGGCGCCGTATTCCGTTAAAATAAGGTCTTCATGGGTAAATTCCTGTTCGTATTTAGCCAATAACAAGGTCCCTTGCCTCTCCCCGCCGCCTATAATGGGAACGACCGTCATAATCTTGGCATTAAAGGAACAGTCATCGGCGCTGTTGGCCGAAAAGATACAGTCATCTTTACTTTTCTTGATATTGGCCTGTGTCTGGGTGATCCGCATGAGGTCCTCATTATAACTTTCGGGAAATCTCTCGGTCTTCATAACAATGTCTTCGATGGTCTTACAAACGAAACCATCCATAAAAGCGTACCCCAGAATTTTTCCTCTGCGCCCCACAATATAAATATTGCAGTCAATAAGATCGCTCAAGACTTTCGCCATCTCGGTAAATTCGACCGGATTACCTGCCGTCTTTTGTAGCAGTTTGTTTACGGTTCTGGTTTTTTCAAGTAGTGTCTTCATTGCTTTTTCCCCCATTTTTACTTTATAGTATATAGCGACTCAAATCTTCGTTTTTCACAATGGATTGGAGTCTTTCTTTTACATAATCAGAGTCTATAATAATCTTTCTCTTTTTGGCATAAGGCGCTTCATACAAGACTTCTTCCAATAGTTTTTCAAGAATGGTGTGCAGACGCCGGGCTCCGATGTTTTCAGTTCTGTTGTTAACAGTATACGCAATGTTAGCAATTTCATCAATAGCATTTTCAGTAAATTCAAGTAAAACGCTATCAGTTTTTAATAATTCCGTGTATTGTTTGATTAATGAGTTGCGGGGCTGTGTCAGTATCAACTTAAAATCCTGTTGTGTCAAGCTGTCTAACTCCACACGGATAGGAAAGCGTCCCTGAAGCTCCGGAATGAGGTCGGAAGGCTTACTGGTATGAAAGGCTCCGGCGGCAATAAACAGGATATGGTCGGTCTTAACAGGTCCATATTTCGACATTACGGTCGATCCTTCTACGATAGGCAGAATGTCTCTTTGCACACCTCCTCTTGATACATCCGGCCCCTGATGGTCTTTCCCAACTATTTTGTCCAGTTCATCCAAAAAAATGATCCCGCCCTGTTCCGCACGGCTGATCGCCTCACTGATGACCTCTTCCATATCAATCAGTTTTTGTGCTTCAATTTGGGTCATGATCCTACGCGCCTGTTGCACGGTGACTTTCTTCTTTTTTTTC
Source organism: Peptococcaceae bacterium UBA5318 (assembly GCA_002408285.1). Lineage (GTDB taxonomy): Bacteria > Bacillota > Peptococcia > DRI-13 > UBA5318 > UBA5318. The sequence goes on from DHRG01000044.1 coordinate 6,703, forward strand.
TTTTTGGGGAACATATTGCCAAAAAGATCGTTAAAATTCATCCCCAGTTCTTCCAGATTGCTTCCGACAAACATATCAAAAGCCGGTGTGGAAGCGTCCTCTACTTCAATTTCGATCGTTTCTTTATTCAGTTCGCCCCTTAATAACTGTTCTTTTTTTATTTCTCTTGCCATCCGGATCTTATCCCCTATTTCCTGGTTCTGATCCGAGGATTGGGATAAAGCGGCGTTTCCGAATAGAACCTCAAAGGGGTTTTTGCCGGCGGAAGGCGACGGAGCGTCCGGCAGCATGATTTCGATGAGGGCGTCGTCAGCATGCAGGGAGGCTATTTTTTCCACATCCTGTATTTTTTCCTGTTTGACCATACGGATCGAAACTTCAACCAGATCGCGGATCATGGATTCTACGTCGCGCCCCACATATCCGACTTCTGTAAATTTAGTAGCCTCTACCTTAATGAAAGGCGCATTCATCAATTTGGATAACCGGCGGGCGATTTCAGTTTTACCGACCCCTGTCGGGCCGATCATCAGGATGTTCTTAGGCATTACTTCATCTATTAAATCTTCTTGCAGACGATTACGCCGAAACCTGTTTCGCAAGGCAATGGCTACGCATTTTTTGGCTTGATTCTGACCGACGATATGCTTATCAAGTTCTGTGACGATCTCTTGGGGCGTTAAATTATTGGTCATAATTTATCCCTCACGTTTCTTCCACAATAATACAGTTATTTGTGTAGACACAGATAGCCGCTGCGATTTCCATCGCGGAGATCACAATTTCTTTGGGCGTAAATTCAGTATGCCGGATCAAGGCTTTAGCGGCGGCCAGGGCGTAAGGCCCGCCGGAACCAATGGCGGCTATACCGTCATCAGGCTCAATTACCTCGCCGGTACCCGAGATCATCAGCAGGTTTTCCTGATCGGCAACGATTAGCATGGCCTCAAGGTTTCTCAGCATTTTATCGGTGCGCCAGGTTTTTGCCAGCTCTACAGCGGCCCGGGGAAGATTGCCGTGATATTCTTCCAGTTTTTTCTCAAATTTCTCAAAAAGCGCAAACGCGTCGGCCACTGACCCGGCAAAGCCCGCAATGACCTTGTCTTGATAGAGTCTTCGTACTTTTCTGGCCTGATGTTTCATAATGATATTTTGACCGAACGTAACCTGTCCATCCCCTGCAACGGCAACCCGTTTACCCTTTTTAACCCCGATAATGGTTGTTCCACACAGCATATTTTCACCTCATCTCTTCCTTATAATAGAAAATTATGCCCGGGGATGCGTAAGATGATAAACTTTTCGCAACTGCTTGCGCGAAACATGTGTGTAAATCTGTGTGGAGGATATTTTTTTGTGTCCTAATAACTCCTGGACAACGCGCAAATCGGCTCCATTATCCAACAAATGGGAAGCAAAACTATGACGGAAGCCGTGTGGAGATAGTATTTCCGTTGTCCCGGCTTGGTAACAATATTTTTTGACAATATCCCGTACCGCTCTGTCTGATAAGCGGCCCCCTTTTTGGTTGAGAAACAGAGCCTTGCTATGATCCACATTCCAAAACGAGCGAACCTCGCGGTATTTGTTCAACGCTTCAACCGCTATCTTGCCAATGGGTACGACTCTTTCTCTCCCCCCTTTTCCCAAAACCCTGATATAACCAAAACTAAGATCCAGGCTGCTTTCATCCATTTGTACCAATTCGCTTACCCTGATCCCGGATCCATATAATAATTCCAGGATGGCCTTATCGCGTTTGCCGGCAGGTGAGGTTTCCTCCGGTTGTTCCAGTAAGTTAGCCATCTCTTCCTTTTCCAAATACCGGGGCAGCTTTTTAGGTATTTTGGGGGTTGATACCTGGGATAAAGGATTCTGCCGGATAATTTCTTTTTGCATAAGATAACGGAAAAAGCTTTTTAGGGCCGCCAGCCTTCTGGCAATAGTCGTTTTGGTTAACCCCCGGTTATGCAAAGAAACTAAATACGAGCGTATCAGGGAATGGGTGATTTCATTAATTTCTATTATATTAATATTATATCCTGCATCTTTTTCTAAAAAATATAAAAAATCCATCCAGTCGTTATTATATGCTTTTATTGTCAGAGATGCCACATTTTTTTCACTAACAAGATAAATAAAAAAACTGTCAAGCATTGTGGTAAGCAACATGACTAACGTCCTCCCATCCCTTGGATCAGACAACTCTTTTGCATGGCCTCCAAAGCGCACCCGGCAATAGTCCGGTTCTTTTCACGCTTATCCTTTATTTTTTCCGCTAAAGACGGCAGAAGACCAAAAGTGATATTCATGGGCTGAAAATGATCGGCGTCGGTATGGGTAATGTAATGAAGTAAAGAGCCTAGAGCCGATTCCCGCGGCGCCGCGCATAATCCGGCGCCCTGAAAAATCCGGCTGGCGTTGATCCCGGCCAATAGTCCGGAGGCTGTCGACTCAACATACCCTTCTACTCCGGATAACTGACCGGCTACCAGGATATGGGGGTGTTTTTTTAACTGAGTGGTTTCCAGCAGCAACTTGGGCGCGTTGATAAAGGTATTCCTATGCATCATCCCGAACCTGGCAAACTCAGCCTGTTCCAGACCGGGGATCATGCGAAATACCCTTTTTTGTTCGTTTCTTTTGAGATTAGTTTGAAATCCCACGATGTTAAATAAAGTTCCGGCTGCGTTATCTTTGCGCAACTGCACAACGGCAAAGGGACGCACAGTACTTTTGGGGTCCCGGAGGCCAACCGGTTTCAGCGGGCCAAATAATAAGGTTTGCGGGCCCCGCCCCGCCATGACCTCAACAGGCATACACCCTTCAAAATATTTCTCTTCTTCAAAGCTATGCCTGGCATGGACCTCCGCGCCGCAAAGGGCCTGGTAAAAGCGCCCGTACTCTTCGCGCGAGAGCGGACAGTTTAAGTAATCGGCATCCCCTTTGTCATAACGGGACGCCCAAAAGACCTTGGAATAATCAATACTATCCCCTTCCACGATGGGCGCGGCGGCGTCATGAAAGTAAAGAAATTCCTCATCTGTAAGCCCCGTCAACTCTTGGGACAGGCTTTCGCTTGTCAAGGGTCCGGTCGCAATAACCGTGATGCCGGAAGCAGGTATTTGCCTGATCTCTTCCCGAATGATCTCAATGTTCGCATGTTGGGAAATCCTCGCGGTCACTTCCTGGGAAAAACCTTCCCGGTCCACGGCCAGGGCCCCGCCGGCCGGAACCCGGTGTTGGTCGGCGCAGGCCACGATCAGGGAGCCTAAAAGCCTCAGCTCTTCTTTCAAAAGTCCCGCGGCATTCTCAAGATTATTAGCGCGAAAAGAATTGCTGCAGACCAGCTCCGCAAAAAAAGAGCCGCTATGGGCAGGCGTCATTTTCACAGGCCGCATTTCATACAGCTTAACCTTGATCCCTCTTGCGGCAATTTGCCAGGCCGCCTCGCTCCCTGCGAGTCCCGCCCCAATGACCGTAATATGATCCAAGGGTCTTTCCCTCCCGTTATTCTCACGATTCCTCAGAATCATTTTCCAATTTTTTTTGATACTTGCATTTTTTATCGGAGCAAACGACTTGATCCCCGGCTTTTCCAGAACGCTTAATGACCAGGTAGCTCTTGCACTCAGGACATTCGCCGGAGGCAGGCTCGTCCCAGGATACAAAATCGCATTGGGGATATTGGCTGCAGCCGTAAAATTTCCGCCCCTTTTTGGAAGAACGTGTTATAATTTTCCCGGTTTTGCATTTGGGACATTCTATTCCGGTATTATCCAATAACGGCTTGGTATTGCGGCACTCGGGAAAACCGGGACAGGCTAAAAACTTACCATACCGTCCATGTTTTATGACCATGTTCCGGCCGCAACGCTCGCATTTCTCGTCAGTAACCTCATCCACTACTTCTATTTGCTCAATTTCTTTATCGGCTACCTGAAGTTCAACTGTAAAAGGCTCATAAAACTGCTGTAAAACCTGCTTCCAGTTATCTTCGCCCTCTTCGATAGAATCCAGCTTATCTTCCATGTTGGCGGTAAACTCACTGTCGATAATATCTAAAAAATACCTTTTCAGCAAATCTACCACCAGACATCCCAATTCCGTCGGAGAATACTGTTTTTGTTTTCGGATGACATAGCCGCGGGTAATAATGGTATCAAGAATCGGGGCATATGTGCTGGGCCGCCCGATCCCTTTTTCTTCGAGGGTCTTAATGAGCGTCGCTTCCGTATAACGGGGAGGGGGCTGCGTAAAATGCTGCTTAGGCTCAAGCTTGTCAAGTTTTAACGCTTCTCCTTCCACCAGCGCCGGGAGAAGCCCTTCCTCTTCCTTATCTTTGTTGTCCTTGCCTTCTATATAAATCTTCGTATAACCAGGGAAGACCACCACAGAGCCGGCGGCCCGAAAGGTGTACTCCAGAACCTTGATATCCGCCGTGGTGACGTCTACAACAGCGGCGGTCATCTGAGAGGCGATAAAGCGTTCCCAGATCAGCTTATAGAGTTTATACTGTTCATTGGTAACAAAGGGCTTAACAGACTCAGGGGTCCGCTCTATAACGGTCGGGCGTACGCATTCATGGGCATTCTGGATTTTTCCCTTGCTTGTATAAGCATGGGGGTTCTCCGGTACATATTCTTTTCCGTATTTTTCCTCGATATACTCACGGGCTTCCTTTTGCGCCTCTTCACTGATCCGGGTAGAATCCGTACGGATATAGGAGATCAAGCCGACCGTGCCTTCATTTTTGCTCAGATCCAACCCTTCGTACAACTGCTGGGCTATCGCCATCGTTTTCTTGGCTGTATAATTCAGTTTACGGTAGGCTTCCTGCTGAAGACTGCTGGTAATAAAAGGCTGGGCAGGATTTTTCTTTTGCTGGCGTTTCTTGACGGTTTCGACTAAAAAAGGCTGTCTTGCAATATTTTTAATGATTCTATCCACTTGTTCGCCGTTGGTTAATTCCGCTTTTTCATCCGCGATCTTATATAGTTTGGCCTCAAAAGGGACTTTATCTTTTTTGAGTTTTGCGGTCAGCGACCAGTATTCCTCCGACACAAAATTGTTTATTTCTTCTTCCCGGTCACAGATAAGCCGGACCACAACAGATTGCACCCGCCCGGCGCTCAGGCCTTTCCTGATTTTACGCCATAAAAGGGGGCTCAGGTTATAACCGACGATACGATCCAGGACCCTTCGGGCCTGTTGGGCTTCCACCCGGTTAATATCAATCTTGCGGGGCTTTTTCACAGCCTCGGTAATCGCCTTTTTGGTAATCTCGTTAAACTCGATCCTGCATCTCTCCTGCAGCGGTATCTTCAACAGATCCTGCAAATGCCAGGCGATAGCCTCCCCTTCCCGGTCCGGGTCAGTCGCCAGAAGCACTTTGTCGCTTTTTTGCGCCGAGCTCTTGAGTTCCTTTAATAATTCGCCTTTCCCGCGAATAGTGATATATTTAACAAAAAATTCATTATTTATATCTACGCCGAACTGGCTTTTAGGAAGATCGCGCACATGCCCCATAGAGGCTTTGACAGTGTATTTCTTACCTAAAAATTTCCCGATCGTTTTCGCTTTCGCAGGAGATTCCACCACTACGAGAATCTTTGTCAAACTAACCACCTCGAATCACATTTTGCCGCTAAATCAGACCCTAACATAATACTTTCCCGGAAGTTGCTTTATTAAACCGTGACATTCCAGCCTTAATAAAGTTTCATATAACCCTTTCCTGAATTCTACCCCCTTTAAAAGGAGTTTGTCCATATGAAGAGGCTCCCAGGAAAGAGCGTTCAGGACCTGTTTTTCTTTTTCACTGATGCGCTTTGTTTTATCTTCCAAATTTTTAAATAAACTGTCTTTAACCGCAATTCCCAATTCTTCTAAGATATCCTCCGGATATATCACAAGTTTCGCCCCGCTTTGGATCAATCTCAGAGTCCCTATGCTGTTAGGGCTGGTGACAGGTCCGGGAACCGCAAAAACATCTTTTCCTTGTTCCAGGGCTAAATCACACGTTATGAGCGAACCGCTTTTCGCCTGGGCTTCCACCACGCACACTCCCAAGGATAAACCACTGATGATCCTATTACGGATGGGGAAATTTGTTCTAAGGGGCGAAGTGTCGGGCGGGTATTCACTGATTACTAAGCCGTCCTCACAGATCCTTTTAAATAAGGGCAAGGTTTCCCGCGGATATGGCCTATTCAGCCCGGAGCCTAAAACGGCGACCGTGGCGCCGTCCGCAGCCAAAGCCCCTTCATGGGCGGCGGCGTCAATGCCCCTGGCTAAACCGCTGACAATGGCGAGCCCCTCCTGGGCTATCCTCCGGGCGATGGTACGCGCCTGCTGCAAACCATAGGCTGTTGCCTTACGGGCTCCCACTATGGCCAGGGATTTTTGGCTTAATAAGGAAATATCGCCACAACAATAAAGGATACAAGGAATATTCATTACTTGCAACAGGCAGGCAGGAAATAGCGGGTCATTTCTTAAAACTACGTTGATACCTTTCGTTCGGTATCCTTCGAGGACCCGATGGGGGTCAAGCAATTTTTTTTTGACTTGGAATTCTGCCCACCAGTCCTGTGGAATACAAAGGCCTGACGGGATATGAGCGCTTTGCCAAACCTCTTCCCAGGAACCAAAAGATTCGAGGAGCGGCCAAAAGTATTTGTTGAAGCGCAAACCGAAAATATTATGTATTGCCGCTGCATAATCAATATCTATTGGGGTCCACCTCCCTTGCTATAATCTTTTTCGGTGAAGGTCAACGGATTCCTTCTTTGTTTATTGATTTTTGTAAATTTTAGCTAATTGTAGCAAGACAAGTAATATAAAAAGGATAGTTTGCACTATCCTTTTTATTAGGCTAAGGTAATCGTTTCTTCGGGTTTTAGCACTTTACCGGCCAGAGAAACAGCCTCTAATTTTCTAATGAAAAGAGCCGGGTCCTGCCGGATGAGCGGAAACGTATTATAATGCATCGGGATCGTTAATTTGGCTTGCAGCATTTGGGCCGCTAAGACCGCGTCATCCGGGCCCATCACATAGTTGTCGCCGATCGGCAAAAGCGCACAATCCAGCGGAACGCTATCCCCTATCAGCTTCATATCCCCGAAAATCCCTGTGTCGCCGGCATGATAAATGTTTTTACCGCCGATCTGAATTAGAAAACCACCGGGATCCCCTGTGTAGATAAATTTCCCATCCTCCAGAAACGACGAGCTATGCCACGCAGGCGTCAATTTAACCTTCCCGAAGGGAAACGCGTACGAGCCGCCGATATTCATCCCGTGGACATTGGCGCCTTTATTTTTGCAATAGATCGCCAATTCATTGGTCGCAATGATTAAAGCCTTGGTTCTTTTGGCGATGGGTAAAGCGTCGCCCAAATGATCGTTATGTCCGTGCGATACCAAAATATGAGTCGGGTCGAGGTCTTCGGGACTGATGACAGCTAAGGGATTTTCGCTTAGATAAGGGTCAATGAGAAGATGGTATGTAGGATCCATAATACTGTAACAAGCATGACCATGATAAGTTATTTGAATCATACTGATCACCTCTGTCGAATAATATATGGTTTATTATATATTATTCCCCTGATAAAAAAAAGCAGGATTAGACACGTTTGCCCTTATTTTCCATCCCAGGAATGAAATTATCTAATATTTGCAACCATTTTTGAAAATTATCTTTTTGCCGGGCGGCTTTTTCCCGCTGGATCATTCTTTCCAAATAAAGAAGCTGGCTCATAGTAAATGACCCAAGCTGTTCAACAACCGGCCCAGTGCAATCATCTTTTTCTAATTTACGGATCAAACCCCCGTCATCTCCTCCGCTTAATCACATCAATAGTTGCTATTCTACTTAAAGCGGGGTTTTGCCTTTAGGTAAATATTGGACAAGGCGTTGCCTGAGATATCAATGCTCCGGCGGCGCCTTGCCAATATATAGCGGGCTGAACGTTCCATCCCCTGATTTATTTACTGGTTCAATCCTCTTGTCATAGTGGAAATCCCGCTTTGCTGGCCGGGATTACCAATATTCACTCCGCTTCCGCTTATGCCGGCCTGCTGCCCAATCTGGCTTAAACCCTGTGAAGGATGGCCCAACTGTTGACGGGAGGCCAAATAAGTGTCGGGACCCATGGTTGATATATCGGATAGGCTGGTTTGTGCGGGTATTGAGGAGATCTGTCCACCCGTTCCTATCCCGCCGCCGATGTAACCTGGTTGCTGAAATTGCTGCCTGCCCTGGAATGATGATATTCCTCCCATAGTTTGCATGGTATTTTGGTATGTATCCGGGCTCATGGTCGTTGGATCAAACAACTGGGGTTGCGTTGCAGAGGTAAAGTGCTGTTGGCTATACTCTTTACCCACGCCGGTATAATTAGGTGATTGGCTGGCCGAGGATACGGTAGGCTGTTGTGAATAAATAACATTTTGCAGATTGGACATACATTCCTGGCAGATGTTTTGGATCCTCTGCATTTGCTGAACCATATTTCCTTCTTCCTGCGAGAGTTGCTGCAGTCTTTGCTGATTCTGCTGCTCGGATTGACGCGCATTGGATAACAGTTGCTGTACTGTATTTAGTTTCTGCTGAACCTGTTGAATTTGATTGTGTAACATACGCCGACCTCCTTAATACATAATCTTTATTCGTAGTTATTCTTACCTTGTAAAAATCGGCTATGCATGGTATATACTGGTATTTTACTTTGGTTTCCAATAACGTAGCATTGACAGACGGCCTTGTTATCCCTTATAATAAGTCGGTGAGATACAGGGGTATAGCTCAATTGGTAGAGTAGCGGACTCCAAATCCGTTGGTTGTGGGTTCAAGTCCTACTGCCCCTGCCATGAAAAAAATCAACTTCCGCAAGGTTTGCGGAAGTTTTTGTTTATTTATAAATCGTCTGCGTCATATATTTGGCTATTATGGCTGCTAAAACCACTGCCCCTTAATATAGAGCCGCGCTCTGGCCCGCTATAAATCCGGATGACCAAGCCCACTGAAGATTAAAACCGCCGCACTGACCGTCTATATCAATTATCTCGCCGGCGAAGAAAAGGCCTTTAACCGATTTTGACTCCATTGTCTTCTGATCTATTCCGGTGGTATCGACGCCGCCCGCTGTTACCTGCGCACTGGGCCAGCTCTTGGTTCCCCTGATCTTAAACCGCCAATCGGTCAGAATATCAATGATCCTTTCCTGCTCTTTAGCGGACAAATCGGCAACCAGACGTTTTTTATCAGGAATGCCTGCTTCTATTAACACTACAGGTATCAATCTTTTATTGATAAGACCGACCAGGCTGAAATCGACCGGCTTCTTAGGGGCTGTTTGAAAACGTTTTTTGATGAGCATTCCCAACTCCTCTTTAGGCATCATATCCATTATTGTAATTCTTAAATAGGCTTCCCGCCCCGCCTTTAATAATTCCCCGGCTTTCCTGCTGATCTGAAGAATGGGCGGACCTGATACTCCATAATTTGTAAAAAGGATATCCCCCCTGTCTTTAGTAAGTGATTTATTATTGTGCATAATTTCCGCAGTTCCCACAAATTTAACGCCCTCAATACTTTTAAAAAAAGATCCCTCCAACATTAATTGAACCAGCGCGGGAAAAATATCTGTAATAGTATGCCCCAGCTTTTGGGCTAAATCATAGCCCCGGCCATCAGAACCACTGGCGGGCATAGCTTTTCCCCCCGCGGCCAGGACGACCCTGTCCCCCCGGTATAATTTCCCGTTTTCCAGCTCCAGGATAAATTTATCATCTTTTTTGGTAATGTCTTTTACAAAGGCGTCACAAACAATATTAACTCCCAGTTCATTCAATTCATATAAGAGAACGTCCAGAATACTTGAAGCCTGGCCGGACATGGGAAAAACCTTCCCCAGCTCCTCCACTTTATGCCCGATCCCCAACCTCTCAAAAAATCTTATCGTATCGCCGGCTGTGAACTTTGCTAAAGCAGGCAGGGCATATTGGGGGTTTTTACCGCGGTAACAAGTAATATCGGCGTTTATATTAGTAAAATTACACCGGCCGTTTCCTGTCGCCAGTATCTTCTTGCCCACCCGCGGATTTCTCTCCAATATCGTGACGCCGGCGCCCAGTCTTCTTGCGGAAATAGCGGCCATCATTCCGGCTGCCCCGCCGCCCACCACTATGACATCCTTCGTTATCTTCATAAAAATATCCCTCAATATCTATTTGGTTTGCTCATATATTTATCAGTTTACTACAAAAGACCGGTTTTGCGTATATTTAAGGTTGCCGGCCCATTTTTACCAGTTTTTTTAAACCGCGGTAAAACGCATTTTACTCATGGTAAACAACTGCTGCAAAAATACCAATCCAAGCAAAATATAACTTACCCCTGTCAAGCCCCCCGTCTGCAGACAGGAAATAGCCAAATACATATTCATGAAAAGATGGCTTTTGATGATAGAGATATTAGCCGGTATCATGCGGGGTATATTATCATAATACTTTAAGGAATATACCGCCGCATGGACAATAAAAGGCAACGTTAAAAGTCCGGTCAGGCTCCAAAGGTTTGTAAATCCGTAAACAGCGTTAAACAAAACGCTTAACTCCGTGATAATAAGCAGCATTACCAGCAGATAAGAAGCCCTCCTTCTCCCCAGCCGGACTACAGCCGTCATCTTGGCGGCAAGCTTATCGCCGCTGAAATCCGGAAATTCGTTGACAAACAAGATCAAAGCGATAATTAAAGCAATGGGAATTGAAGCCATTATACAAGACAGGGTGATCGCGCCTGTTTGTACATAATACGCCCCTGATACAGTTAAAACGCCAAAATTGAGCCCGACGGCCAGTTCCCCAAAACCCATATTAGTGAGGTTGAAGCGTGGATGTACATAATAAATACTCGTTAGGATCCCAAATACCCCCCAGATAAGAACCAGGATCCCAACTCGCCAGGTAAGATATATACCAATAATAGACGCTATAACAAGGCATACCGCCGCGCCTCGAAAAACAGCCTCCGGCTTTATTTTCCCTTCCACGATGACCCGGGAACCGCCGGAAAAGGGAAAGACACCCTCGGGATTGTTGAGATCGACCCCTGATCGGTAATCATAATAATCGTTTAACAAATTAGCGGCAAAATGAATGAGCGCTACACCGACAAGCGTGCAGACAAAAAGCGTAAGATCGAATCCGCCTTTTTCATAAAAGGCCTGCAAGGCTCCCAAAACAGCCGGTAAAACGCTGGCCCCGACGATATATACCCGGGCCGCCTGAATCCAGTTTTTCACCTGGCGATCCTCCGTATTAGCCCAATAAAACTATGAGGTCCTGAAAATAATTATGCGCAATATCATACGCTTTTATTTGAACCGGAGCCAAAAAAAATCGGGTAGGAGGCTACCCATTAGTTGAGTAGCCGACGTCCCACAGCACCGTACGTACCGTTCGGTAT
>DHRG01000044.1:18259-32042 GCA_002408285.1 Peptococcaceae bacterium UBA5318
CGTACGTACCGTTCGGTATACGGCGCTTCCAAAGTTTACACATTAACTTGCATAATAACATTTCATCAAGCTGAGGTATCCGAATAACTCTCCCTCGATGAAAGGGAGGATATGATCTAACGTTAGCTGGGCCGCTTTCTAGGCCTAAACCCAAAGCTGTTATCTGAGAATTTTTCCTCAAAGATTGGGGTTAATACTTGGCAAATCGCTTGTTGACAAGCATATTCACGATGGTTGGTATCCCTAGCTTTCTGGTTTTGCCGTTGTCTTTGGGTATCTCTACCCGACGCACGGGCTTCGGATGATATTTACCCTCTTGGAGGGATTGCAAGAGCTCCTTCTGTTTTCTTTCAGGAGGGTAGCCTGCTTCCCTTTTGTCTGCTACCGATTTTAGATACATTTTTAATTTTAGGGAAAAAAATGATAAACTAACAAAAGGATCTTACAAACCGTTTATGTAGAAAATTTAATGGAGGAATCAAACATGCAGAAACAAGGTAAGGTTATATTGCCCAAAGGTAAAAAAGTAGCAGTGAATCTTGGCTTAGACTTTGATGCACAGTCCATCTGGGATGGCTCTTACAATTTGCTTTCCCCTGCTTATATGAGCAGAGGTGAGTTCTGTGCTGAAGTGGGTGCCCCCCGCTTTCTCAAGTTGTTTGACAAGTATCAGATTAAGAACACTTGGTTCATTCCCGGCCATACTGCAGACACGTTCCCGCAGATCTGCAAAGAAGTCATTGCTGCCGGTCATGAGATTGGCTGCCATGGCTATGTGCATGAGAACCCCACCAAGCTTTCCTATGAGCAGGAAGCCAATGTTATGAAAATGTCCCTGGCTTCCCTGGATAAAATCGGCGCTCCCAAACCTGTTACCTATCGTTCTCCTTATTGGGATTTCAGCCCCAATACCCTGGAAATCATTGAAAAGAACGGCTTCCTGTATGACAGCAGCCTGATGGGTAACGATCTGCATCCTTATCTGCCTCGCCCTGTCAAAACGCATTCTGACCGTGCCAATGAGTTCGGTGAGCCCTCCAAGATCATTGAGTTGCCTGTGTCCTGGTTCCTGGATGACTTCCCGCAGACTGAGTACCTGACCGGTGGTCAGGAAGGCCAGCGTCCCGCTAACGATATCTTTGATCGCTGGGCTTCCATCTTTGATTATGCCCGCACTCTGGAAGGCGCATGCTATATCCTGACCATGCATCCGCAAGCCTCTGGCCGTGCGCACATGATCCAGATGGTCGAGCGCCTTATCAACTACATGGCTGAGCGTGGCGCTTGGTTCGCCACCTGCAAAGAGATAGGCGAAAATATCGTTTTTGATTAATTCTTTTTAGCATGATACTAAAAGTTCATGATTAGAGCAATTTTATGACTAATGCGTTTGGATTATTATCTGTTCGCATCTACTAGTGCATAGTATATGTGCCCCTTCACCTGCTTGTATGCTCGGTTCAGATTATCTCTGTACTTGCCGCTACAGGGCCGTACTCGGGACTCCACCCGTTAGATTGCACCCATGCTGGGCGCACAGCCAAAAAACCGCCCCATAGCACCAGTTATGAGGCGGTTTTTGCGTACAATAGCTTCTTTCCCTTTTTAGCTTATTCTTCCTTTTCCTTATCCTTGGCGGCCTGCTCGATGATTTCCTTGGCGGTCATCTGCGGGACGTCCTCATATTGCATAAATTCCATCGTAAAGTAGCCCCTGCCCTGAGTAATGGATTTTAGATCTATGGCGTACCTGTACATTTCCGCCAGCGGTACTGTAGCCTTAACAGTCTGCCATTTGCCTTTGGGTTCCATGCCCAGGATACGGCCCCGTTTACTGTTTAAATCACTAATGATATCGCCCATGAACTGATCGGGCACATGCACTTCCACAGCCATTACCGGCTCCATCAGCACCGGTTTAGCTTTCTCCACGCCCTTTTTAAAGCACATATTGGCGGCGATTTTGAAAGACATTTCCGAGGAGTCGACATCATGATAAGAACCATCATACAAAGTGACTTTAATATTAGTCATGGGATAACCGGCTAAAACCCCTTCAGCCATAGCTTCGCGAACGCCTTTTTCTACTGCGGGATGATAATTTTTCGGGACGGAACCGCCGAAAATGGTTTCCGCAAATTCAAATTCATTATCCGGCAAAGGTTCAAAACGCAACTTGACGTGACCATATTGACCATGACCGCCGGACTGTTTCTTGTGTTTGTATTCGTACTCCGCCGTACCGCGGACCGTTTCCCTAAAAGGCACCCGCGGCGTATGGGTCGTAACCTCGACTCCAAATTTCCGCTGCATCCTTTCCAGAGTGATGTCCAGATGTTGTTCGCCCATCCCGGTCAGGATGGTCTGCTTGGTTTCAGTGTTCTTCTCGACCCTCAGGGTCGGATCTTCTTCCAGCAGCCGGTGCAGCGCGTTTCCTACCTTGTCTTCATCATTACGGGATTTTGCTTCAACTGAAACCGAAAAGGTGGGGTTAGGGAAACTGACGCCTTCCAGTAGCTTTGTCTTATCCTTCACACCCAAGGTATCGCCTGTGACGGTCACCGCTAATTTGGCAATAGCCACAATATCGCCGGCCTGGGCTTCCGTTACAGTATCTTGGGTCTTGCCGCGCATGACCAGCAAGGAACCAAAACGCTCTTCTTTTTCCTTGGTGACATTGTAAACGGTAGCGTCGCTTTTTAATACGCCGCTTACTATCCGAATAAAACTGAGTTTACCGACAAAGGGATCGGCCAGGGTTTTAAAAACGACGGCGGATAAGGGTTCTTTGGAAAGGTCTTGATTCTCAGCGCCGGGCATATCGACCGGGGACGGATATAAGTCGATAATAGCGTCGAGCATCGGCTGGATCCCAATATTTTTTAGAGCCGAACCGCAGAAGACCGGAATTATCTTGGCGGCCCTGACGCCGTTTTTAAGTCCATGGTAGATTTCTTCATCGGTCAGCGGTTCGCCGTCCAGATATTTCATCAGCAGTTCATCATCGCCTTCGGCGGCTGCTTCCATCAACATTTCATGATATTTATCCGCTTCCGGCTGCAAATCGGCGGGAACTTCCATTTCCTTAACCTTTATACCTTCAAACTGAAAAGCCTTATGTCTTAAAATATTCACAACTCCGGAAAAATTCTCTTCGCTCCCAATGGGCAGCATAAGCGGAACAACATGATTGCCGAAACGGGCCCGCAAGTCTTTCACAACCCGGTCATAGTTGGAATTTTCCCGGTCCAGCTTATTCACAAAAATCATCCGGGGTATATTCGCTTCTTCAGCAGCTTCCCAATGGACTTCTGTCTGTACTTCGATCCCGGCGACTCCGTCCACTACCAGGACAATACTGTCGACAGCCCGGACTGCGCTTCGCACTTCGCCAATAAAATCCGCATATCCAGGCGTATCAAGGATATTGATTTTATGATCCCTCCACTCAACAGGGGCAAGGGTCGTGCTAACTGTAACCTTTCTTTTAATTTCTTCCGGCAGATAATCCGTTGTCGTCGTTCCTTCATCAACCTTACCAAGGCGGTTGACGTGACCGGCATCATACAATACCGCTTCGGTCAGGGATGTTTTTCCTGCGCCCCCATGGGCTAATATGCCCACATTTCTGATTTTGCTGCTTGTATATGTTCGCAATATAAGTACCCCCTTTAGAAGATGGTTTTATCAGCGTTTGCCAGCGGGCAAAACGATAAACAAAACAAAACTAACTTATATTATTACTCATAATTAATAAAAATCCTTCTTTTCCCTTCTAATATTTCCAGAATCCCTTTATGAAATAAATGGTAAATATATTTTGGCCGGCTTTCACATAGGTATATTAAAATTACTTACTATAATAAGTGGGGCTCGGCATGGGAAAGCAATCCTTCGTTCAAGGAGCTTTTATTCTGGTAATCGCCAGTGTCATTGTTAAAGCCATGGGATTTTGTTATCAAATCATCATTATCCGCTTGATAGGAACCGAGGGGATCGGGATTTTTAATATGGTTTATCCAATATACACCGCCGCTATTGTGATGACAACCGCCGGCCTTCCTTTGGCCCTGACCAAATTCGTAGCCGAAGAACTGGCCCGGAATAAAAAACAGACGGCCGAGAAAATCTTGGGAATGGCAGTCTTCGTTCTCACGGTTTTGTCAACTTGCGGGGCGTTTCTCCTCATTATATCTTCCCCTTTTCTTATCCGAAAAATTTATGCAGACCCCCGTGTGATTCCGGCTTTTCTGATCCTAATACCTACCATTTTGCTGATCGCCATTGCCTCCGCCATCCGGGGTTATTTTCAGGGGACCCAGGACATGCGTCCCACGGCCTTTACTCAACTCGTCGAGCAAGTGATCCGCTTTACAAGCGGCGTTGTCCTCGTATACCTGCTGTATCCCGCGGGGCTGACCTGGGCGGTAGTTGGCTTGGCTTCCGCTATATTTCTTTCCGAATTAGGCGGGCTCCTCTTTCTCCTGCACCTTTACCGAAAATCTCCCCGCACCCAGCAGCTTCTGGTTCGCCCAACTTTCCCAATTGTAAAAAAATTATTATGCTTTGGTATTCCTGTAACAATTACCCGGATTGTGACGACCCTGGTCAGCGCTGTAGAGGCGAGTCTAATACCCTATCAACTGATAAAAGCCGGAAATACGCTTTCCGAGGCCGCTTCTTTTTATGGCGAACTGACCGGAGTAGCCTTCACACTGCTGATGATCCCTTCCACACTCTCCTTTTCCCTGTCCACAACCCTGGTCCCTGCGATATCTGAAGCGTTAAGCAAAAACCAACGCGTCCTCTTGGGCAAAAGAACTGCGGACGCTGTTGGGATCACGATCTTGGCGGGAGCGCCCTGGGCAATTATTTTGTTCTTCTGGGGTTCCAGTTATGCCGAGCTGTTATTTAAAGTAAGCCAGGCCGGTGAAATTCTACGGATCCTCGCCCTGGGGAGCGTCTTTTTATACCTTTCCCAAACTACCTCCGGAATTCTGCAAGGGATCGGTTATGTGAAAATGAATTTTACAACCACACTCATCGGAGGTTTACTTAGGCTAAGCGGTATCTATTACCTGGGCAGCCGTCCCCTGCTTGGGCCCACAACGATCGCCGCGGCCTATGTCATAAGCTTCGTCAGTATCGCCTTGCTTAACCTTCTCATCATTAAAATAAAAACAGGGCTTTTGCTGGAAGGAGGCTTCTTTATACGGCTGTTTCTAGCTGCGCTCCTTTTTTATGTCTTATTACAGTGGATATCCCCCTATGTGACCCATAACCTGCTCCTGTTGTTTTTAGTCACCGTTGGACTTATCATCATCTTTTTTTTCACTCTGCTGGTTACCGGCGACAAATACAGCGCCCTTTTCCTGCAACAGCTTCTAAAATCAGCGAAAAAATATTTTCCGCCCGGCTCCTAAATACTCGGAAGTCCCCAAATCATAAATATTTAAGCGGACTTTGTCCAATAATAATCAAGGATCATATTATTTGGGGAGGAAAATGTAATGCAAAAAATAAAGGACCGTATCATGCTGGGTATATTCAGCGGGTTGGTCGGGTCGGTTCCAGGCAGGCTGTTAAACGCAGTTGAACATGATTTAGGTTTAACTGATTCAACATATGGTCAAATGGCGGCCCATCAATTTATCAACAAAAATAAAATCAATACCCCGGACGGGGTGTTGCTGGGTTCTGTGGCTAATGAACTTATTGCCCTTTCAACCGGCATAGTTATCACCTACACATTGTCGGCCACAGGCAGAGATCATGCGGTTATTAAAGGTATGGGCGTCGGTTCGTTTTATTGGTTCTTGCTGTATGGCTTATCAGCTCAGCTTGGAAAAACGGCAAAAAGCAAAAAACCATTATCCCTGCTGTATAGCCTTGTTGACCATCTTATTTTTGGATCAACAGCCGGTATCATTATATCGGAATTGGGGGATGATTCTCTATTCCCGGACGGTCGGACCTAAACATCTATATATTTTTTCCCAAATCAAACGCTTTTTTTAAATTCCTTTCACGTCCCCCTTTTTCCCCGGAGATCGTCCCGCCCAAAACTACCATTTCAGCTTGCTCTGCTCCTACGCCAATAAGCCGGTCATTTACCATCACCGTCCGCATGCTCTTAATAATACCAATTTCTTCTAAATGTTCCACAGAATGCCCCGCCGCGCAAATAACCAACGCTTTTTTCACCTTCATATGGGATCCCATATGCTGCTCATTTTCGCACTCATAAGCAAACCCTCTGGAATATACCCTGTCAAACCAGCCTTTCATTTTCGCCGGACAATCGCTCCACCACAACGGATAGATCAATACCAGCGCATCTGATCTGTTTATTTTTTCTTGCTCAAGTTTTACATCTTCGGGAATATCCCTATTTTTTTCCCTGCCGGACTCTCTTTCATACTCAGCCAAATCCAGGTCGGTTTTAAAATTCATTTCATACAAATCTGAAATTTCATACGAATGATCCGACTCGGCAAGCCCATCGACGAACGCTTCAAGGATTGAATGCGTAAACGATCCTTCACTTGGGTGAGCGTATACTATAAAAACATGCATTATCACACCCTCCTTCTTTTATAATCGGATATCCCCCAGCCCCCACTCTTCCACCTGTTTCACGAGATTGTAGTTCGTTAAGTCAAACTGGAGGGGGGTTATGGATACATATTTTTCTTCTACGGCCACCGCGTCGACGTCGGGATCTTTTTCCTGCGGGGGGACGATACTGCCCTTCATCCAGTAATAGCTATTTCCCCGGGGGTCAGTCCGCTTTTCAAATTCGTCCGCATACTCACGGGCCCCCAGTTTGGTGACCCGAAATCCCTTTATCTTAGCCTGGGCGACTCCCGGTATATTAATATTCAACAGAGTATCCGGCGGCAAAAATCTTTGCTTATGATATATCTGTTGAATTAATTGTTTAGTAATATGAGCAGCCGTAGCATAGAAACTATATTCATAAGAAGCCAGGGAAACGGCCATAGACGGGATCCCCAGCAGGGCTCCCTCGATCGCCGCCGATACAGTGCCGGAGTAAAGAACGTCCGTCCCCAGATTAGGGCCGTTGTTGATTCCGGAAACCAGCAGACCAAACGGCTCGCTCATAAACTCCTTAACGGCCAGCTTGACGCAATCAGCCGGAGTTCCCGCAACCGCCCAGGCTTTATCGGTCCCCGGAATAGATAATTCGCGGACCTGAATGGGTTGGCGCAGCGTGATCCCATGCCCGCTGGCGCTTTGTTCCTCCAGCGGGGCTGCTAAAACTATATTGCCAAGTTCGGCCAGGCTTTTGACCAACGCTTGAATACCCGGCGCCATGTAGCCGTCGTCATTCGTCACAAGTATATGCATGATTTTTTCTCCAAGCTTTTCAAAACTCATAAATATTAATAGTAAGTTTATTTGTTATCTTATCTTTAGTCAACCCCAGCATGACGCCCTTTTCTTTCAGGTTCTGGTTGACAAAGTCAACCACCTTATACATTTCGTCATAATATGTAAAACTTCGGGTAGCCAGCAATTCAAGTTTATCCCGGCCTTTTTTTACTTCATTCTCAGTTGTCATACAGAAAAACCCTCCTGTCTTCTACTTTTCCCGGATCAAAGCCAAAGCTTCCGCTCGGGTCACGGCTTCAGTCCGGAAAATACCCCTGACCGCTGAAGTAATAGTTTTACTACCAGGTTTATTGACGCCCCTTACAGTCATACAAAGATGTTCAGCTTCCATCACGACAATGACTCCCAGTGGATTCAGCACTTTCATGATCGAATCGGCAACCTGAGTTGTCAAGCGTTCTTGCAGTTGGGGCCTGCGGGCATATACCTCCACGACCCTCGCCAATTTGGAAAGTCCGGTTAGCTTCCCCTTTCTTGGGATATAGGCGACATGGGCTTGGCCGAAAAATGGCAGCAGGTGGTGTTCACAAAAAGAATAAAAGGCAATATCTTTCACCAACACCATTTCCTCATGCTGTTCCGTAAAATAGACTTCCAGGTGCTTGTCCGCTTCCTGATTTATTCCGGAAAATATCTCCTCACACATCTTCGCGAAACGGTACGGTGTGTCTTTTAGTCCTTCCCGCCCAGGGTCTTCGCCTATCGCTTCCAGTATATCGCGAATGGCCTTTTCAATCTTCTCCCTGTCCATTTTTTTCCCCTTTTCCGCAATATGTACTTATTTTAACACAATCTGCCGCTAATCTAAACCTAGAGCCTTATTATAACAATCTACAGCAGCCTTGTCAGCACCCAGATTTTCATAGATCCGGGCCAGGCAGGAACAGGCCAATTGAGCGGAGGCCGGATTATTTTCCAGATAATGGATCACTTCCATAGCCTCCAAATATTTTCCCTGCTTATTTAAACAACAAATGAGATTATAAGCGATCTGTTGGTTGCCGGAAGAAAGAGTCAGCCCCCTGTAATAATTATCTTCCGCTTCCTTGTACGCTTGCGCCTCCTCATAGATCCAGGCTATATTGTTATATAAATCCGGGTCGGCGGGATTTTTCTGTAATAAAGCTTTGAGAATTTGCAAAGCCCTTTCGCTATTGCCGTTTTTCACATAGAGCACCGCCTGGTTAAGGAGGTATTCAACATCATGGGGGCTTAAACCTAGCGCCTTTTCATACTGCCGGATCCCGTCGGCAAACAGCCCCAACTCTCCATAGCAATACCCCATTGCGGCATAAACAAGCGGGTTTTCATTCCGTTTCAACTGCTGCAATTCAGCTAAAGCCTGCCGGTAATTCCCTATTTTCAATAAAGCGCTGGCATAATTAAAACAAAAAACCTCATTATCGGGTTTTGCCGACAGCGCTTTTTTTAGATACCGTACCGCGTGAAAATATTCCTCCATCCCCATATAACATAATCCCGCCCCGTTGTATACCTCAGGATCGGTTTTTTTCTGAAAGCAACACTCATAATACGCCAAAGCCTCACGGTACGCGTTACGGTTCAGTAAGATCCGTGCTTTAGCGGCCATCGCATCATAAAAATCTTCTTCCCTGTTGATGACTTCGTCATAGTAACTCTCCGCCGTCTTCTCATACCCGGCATATTCTTCTACCTGTCCCAGCCAATAAATATATTTGGCTTTACCCCCGCTTTGCTGTACCGCATGAAGGAAGGCATTATAAGCATGCTCCCATTTTTTTGACTTCACATATAACCTGCCTAACAGCCACCAGTCTTTTTCTTCAGCCCGTTCTTTTTGGATAATATTAGTCATAACATCCTGCGCTTTTTCATTTTTTCCCATCAGCCGATAAATCAAAGTAAGCCCTCTATAACATTCCAGTGTTACTCGGTCCTTGATTACCTCCAGCATCATACCACCCCCGAATTCAATAATGATATATATTTCCACATCTTGTTTACATTTCCTTCCATTTTAAGATAACATTTGCATTTTCTTTTCCGGAAAATAGGCCTTATCCGCGCCCACCTACTCATCATATTTTGCTTTCCGATGCATATGGATATGGTAAAACTGTGGGGGTGGTCAGGTTGACACGATTAACAACACTAACCGTGAACGGTTTTCAGGGCAAATATGTGGTCAAGGGCTTCATCTGGACGTTAATAATTACCATCACCCTGGGAATCCTGTTGAGTCTTATACTACAGTTCACACCCTTATCCGAAAGCCTTTTAGCCGGTTTGGCAACCTTTATTTTTTTTATCAGCATGTTGCTGGGCGCCTCGATCGGAGCAAGAGCCGCAGGGAATAAAGGGCTGCTGCACGGACTGGCCGTCTGCCTGTCATACTGGGTCTTAACCTTACTCGTCGGCTTATGTTGGAGCCCCGATATCTTTACCCTTTATCTTATTTTTAAAAGGCTTGGCTTTGCGGTTCTGTCCGGCGTCCTGGGAGGTATCATCGGAATCGGCCTGTCAAATCGCTAAAGTATTCTTAAAATCAGAAAAGAAAAAGGAGTGTTAAAGCACTCCCTTTTTTTGATAATTACCGCTCATTTGATAATTACCGCCTATTTAATAACCTTCTTTAAGATATTCTTCATGAATTTGGGTAAAGGAATAAAATATACGGCTTTAATATCTTTCATCCGTTGTCACCCTCCGTTCACATACTTACGGATTATCTTATTAATTTGGTGCTAAAAGGTGACTCTTCCCGGGAAAAAAACCAAGCCGCGAGAATCAGCATGACCCAGGCCCACTCTTCCGGCATTGCAGCCACGCCGCAAGTCATTAAAAACAGAGCGCCCCGCCAGGTAAAAAAGACCCGATAAAAATCTTTGGTCAGCATGAACATAATAACAGCTACAGTAAAGGGGATCTGGAAAAAAAGGCCGCCCTGAATACTTACGATACCCCAAAAGCACAGATAAGGAGTATACCCCGCCCCTCTGATGCTCCGGACGGCCAAGAGATTGCCTCCAACATACCCGCCGGCGGGCAAAAACCAGTACTGTTGGGCTATATTTAGGGCCGCCAGAGAAATAACGCATCCTTTACACACCGCGGAAAACCCCAGCAGCCCTAAAAGAAGCAGACTGCGCTTATGACGTAAAAACAGCCATCCTTCGTGGGGATACCCTAAATTTGTACAAACCCTGTGTAGCAAAACCTCTTCGTTAAGCACATATCCCACAATAAAAAAAAACGCAAAAAACGCCAGCATTCCGATCACCCCTTGTCTACTACCATGCATATGCGGACAAGCCGGTTAATATGACACAGGGATTATTGATTATTGCCGGCAGCTTTTTGATAAACCCTTATCAAGAAGATTATATCTGCGGGTCTTAATACTTGTTAATTTTTATCTTACTAATCATTAGATAAGACAGAACAAGCGTGACGATGGGGTAAAAGACATTCGGCAGGCGGTTGGCAAGGAGTATGAAAATCGTCAGCAGCGGGCCGGCAAAGGTGATAGGGGTTCCTATAAAATGCGTTTTAATGTTCAAAACATTAAAGCGGGCTAACCGGACCGCTCCGCAAAGAGCAAAGATGATAGAAATAATAAGTCCAATATAACTAAAATTATAAAGAATGCTGCCATAAGCCAATAAGGCGGGCGCCACACCGAAAGACACAAGATCAGACAAAGAATCAAGCTCCTTGCCGAAATCGGAAGAAGCATCAAAATGTCTGGCCAGCCGGCCATCCATACCATCCATGACCATTGCCAACAAAATGGCGACGGCGGCCTCTTTATAAAGGTCCTGCATGGTAAACCATAATGAAGTGATGCCAAATACCAAGTTAACTAAAGTAACAGTATTAGGTATCATTTTTTTATTCATTCCGCAGCCTCCCGATAATAGTTTCTCCTCCCCTGACATTTTGCCCTACCTGTACCGTGAGAGCAGAACCTAATGGTAAATAAACTTCTGTGCACGAACCAAATTTGATCATGCCAAATCTTTGTCCCTGTTCTAATTGATCCCCTTCCTTTACCCATGATACGATCCGGCGCGCTATGAATCCGGTGATCTGTACAACCAAAAGGGACAGAGAAGGCTCGTCTTTACTCCTGATACCCAGGTAGTTTCTTTCATTAACGGCGGAGGCATGACCTTTAAAGGCCGGTAAAAACTTACCGGGCTGATAGTGCTGAAATTCAATAATACCGGCAATGGGACTTCGGTTGACATGAACATTAACGACGCTTAAAAAAATACTGACTTTAACAGCCTGCCTTTTGAGATAACGGTCTTCGTAAACCTCCCCAATAAATTGCACGACCCCGTCAGCCGGCGACAGGACGTCCAAGGGCTGTGCGGCTGCTTGGCGTTCGGGGTTTCGGAAAAAATATAATGTTAAGATCACAAATAAAAGCGGAAGAAATAGGCCGCCAACGCCAAAAAATTTGAATAAAACGATGGCCGCTATAAGGCCTATCATCACTGCCGGTATTGCATCGCATACTATGATCCATTTTTGCCTGTTCAAATACTCTCCCTCTCTCCCTCATGGATTGCCTACATTCTATCATCTTTTACCAAAGGGTAAAAGTATCCTCTAGCGCTTTGCGGTATTATCAACAAACCATTGCCCGATTTTCTGCGCGATCGTCGGGGTGTCACCGGCAATAAATTGTGAATTGGGCAACGAACCTATAAATATTTTACCATACTGTTTTTGCACAACACGGCTATCCAAGATCACCACGACCCCCCAGTCATCAATAGTCCTAATCAGCCGTCCATAGCCCTGGCGAAAACGGATCACCGCTTGCGGTAAGCTATAATGATAAAATCCATCTTTCCCTTCCTCATGTAAACGGGCCGACCTGGCTTCCACCAAAGGAAGATTGGGCGGATTAAAGGGTAATTTGACAATAATCACCGCTTTAAGGGCTTCTCCCGGTAAATCAATACCTTCCCAAAAGGTATTGGCCCCAAAAACGACGGCTTGAGAATTGTTCCTCAATTCTTCGGCCAGGATATGGCGGCGGCCATTGATCCCATCCGCATACAATTCGAGTCCGGCTTGCTGCAGCGGTTCATATAAAGTTTCAAACATATAACGCATCTGCTTGTGAGAAGTAAATAAGACCAAACTCCCGCCCTTTGTTGTCTTGAGAAGCTTTTCCAAAGCCTCCCGCACCGCTGTGTCAAAGCCCTTTTCCCCGGCGCTTCCAGGGTCCGGCATACTGGTATCCACAAAGAGCCTGGTCTGCTCGTCATATAAAAAGGGGGAAGGAATGCGCAGCGTGTCTACCAGTTCTTCAGGCAAGCCCAGTTGTTCCATTAAAAAGCTGAAGCTTTCATCTACACACAAAGTTGCCGAGGTCAGCACCACCGATGTCTTGTTGACAAACAGGAGATCATGGAGGGCCCCGCCAATTGCCAACGGTGTAATATTGAGCCGCAGGTCTTTCTTATAGCTGTCCTTCTCCAGCCAGTAAACCTTTTGTTCTTCTCTGGCTGTGAAAAATTGCCGCGCCAACTCATGATCCGTTTCCAGCAAAGCAAGCGCGTATTTGATCTGGCGAAGATAAGTTTCATTCCCCAGCACATCGTGATTTTCAGCCAAGCTGTTGTGCAGGGC
Organism: Peptococcaceae bacterium UBA5318; assembly: GCA_002408285.1. GTDB lineage: Bacteria > Bacillota > Peptococcia > DRI-13 > UBA5318 > UBA5318. The sequence continues at coordinate 31,306 of DHRG01000044.1, forward strand.
GGTTAAAGTGTTCTTTACGTCAGTGGCTTCCAGTAATAAATTGCTAAAAAGCAGACTGAGAGCTTGCCACCATCTCATTTTTTCCACTTGCGCATGGATCCGGACCGCTTCCCAGCCGTTTTGGCTTAGAACCAAGTCCATGATCGCTGTGACGGTGTCATTGATTTTGGCAATAACCCCCTCGGCCTGACAGATGAGCGCCAACTGTTCCTTGTGCTTTTCTTTACCCAGCGTGCCGAGAGTCTGTTTCCAAAAATACAAAGCGCCCGGTTTACCGAAAATATTACGTTTTTTCTGCACCTGAACAAGCTTGCGCTGAAATTCATACAGGGAAAACACTTCCCCAAATTGTTTCGTTCCTTCCTCTTCCAAATGGTGCGCTTCATCAATGATCAGAAAACGGTAGGCGGGAAGGATCGACTCCCGCAGTTTTAAGTCAGTCAGCAAAAGAGCATGGTTTATGATGACCAGATCGGCGGCCAGCGCTTTTTGCCTTGCCTTTTGATAAAAACAATCCCCCTGGAAGGAGCATTGATTGCCTAAACAGGCTTCACTGGACGAAGAAAGCTGATTAAAAGACTCCAGTTCCCAATCCCACAGGTGTATGGTATCCCTATCCCCCGACCTATCCCGCGATAGCCACAGGCAGAGCCGGGCCATGAACAGACTTTCCGGCCAGGTCAAACCTGAAATATTTTCTTGGGCCGCTTTTAATTTCTGCAGACACAGGTAATTGC